>CADDYX010000001.1 GCA_902810735.1 Verrucomicrobiota bacterium
TGGCACGGTTGTGCGCCAAAAGAAAGCGTATCCGGTTTACGACGACGACTACTCGCGCCACGTGGCGATGGTGCGCGATGAGCTCGAGTCGAACTATCCGAACCTGCACCTCGTCGGCCGCAACGGCATGCACAAGTACAACAACCAGGACCACGCGATGATGACGGCGATGCTCTGCGTGGAGAACATCCTCGCCGACACGAAGCTGTACGATCTGTGGCAGGTGAACGGCGACGCCGAATATCACGAAGCCGGCGAAGCCGCGGCGGAGGAAACGACGCGCAGCAGCGGGCGCCTCGTTCCGCAGCGGGTCTCGACCGCGGAACTCGCTACCGAGAGCTGATCCTGTAGGGCGTTTCTGTGAAACGCCGCGGCGTTTGACACAGACGCGCTACAAGTTTTCCATCGGCACACACGAGCAGAAGAGATTCCGATCGCCGTAGACGTTGTCGATCCGCGCGACGGCCGGCCAGAATTTTTGCTCGCGCGTCCATGGAGCGGGAAAAGCAGCCTGCTCTCGCGAGTACGGCCGGTCCCATGATTCAGCGGTGACCTGCTGCGCGGTGTGCGGTGCATTTTTCAGCACGTTGTTCTGCCGATCGGCCCTGCCATCGACGATCTCTTGAATTTCCGCATGGATCGCGATCATCGCTTCGCAAAACCGGTCCAGCTCCGCTTTTGATTCACTCTCCGTCGGCTCGACCATCATCGTACCGGCGACGGGCCATGACACGGTCGGCGCATGGAACCCGTAATCCATCAGGCGTTTTGCGACATCCTCGACTTCCACGCCGGCCGCTTTCCACTGACGCAAATCGAGAATGCATTCATGCGCGACGAGGCCGCGTTTGCCGCGGAAGAGCACTGGAAAATACGGGTCGAGCCGCTTCGCGATATAATTCGCATTCAGGATCGCAATCTTCGTCGCCTGCGTCAGCCCTTCCGCACCCATCATGCGGATGTACATCCATGAGATGGTAAGAATGCTGGCGCTGCCGTACGGCGCCGCGGTGACTGCGCCGACGCGTTTTCCTGGCAGGAAATCAACCAAATGTGGCGCGACGCCAATTGGCCCGACACCAGGCCCACCGCCGCCGTGCGGAATGCAAAAAGTTTTGTGCAGATTGAGATGGCAAACGTCGGGCCCGAAATCGCCCGGCCGGCAAAGCCCGACCTGCGCGTTCATGTTCGCGCCATCCATGTAAACCTGCCCGCCGTGCGCGTGGACGATTTCGCAGATCTCGCGGATCGTCGGTTCGAACACTCCGTGGGTCGACGGATACGTCACCATCAGCGCGGCGAGATCGTCCCGATGTTGGTCGGCTTTGGCGCGCAGATCGGCGAGATCGATATCGCCATCTTTCAATGTCGCGATCGGCACGACCTTGAACCCCGCCATCACCGCGCTCGCCGGGTTCGTGCCATGCGCAGAAGTCGGGATCAGGCAGACGTTTCGATGCGCTTCGCGGCGTGACGCATGATATTCGCGAATCGCGAGCAGCCCTGCGTACTCGCCCTGCGAGCCGGCGTTCGGCTGGAGTGAAACCGCCGCGAATCCGGTGATCTCCGCAAGCCATTGCTCGAGCTGATCGCACATTTCGCGGTAACCGATCGACTGATCCGCGGGCGCGAACGGATGCACCTTCGCAAACTCCGGCCACGACACCGGAAACATCTCAGCCGTCGCGTTGAGCTTCATCGTGCACGAGCCGAGCGGAATCATCGATGTAGTTAAGGAAAGGTCGCGCGACTCGAGCCGCCGCAGATAACGCAACATCTCCGTTTCGGTGTGATGCGTGTTGAACACCGGATGCGTCAGGTAGCGCGAGGTGCGCGACGACCATTGCGGAATCGGAAAATCGGAGCTGTCGATCTGATCATCGGCAAAGTCGCGCACGTGCGTGCCGCGAAAAATCGACATCAGCGTCTCGACGTCGGTGTCGGTTGTCGTTTCGTCGATCGAAATGCCGATCGCGTGCGGACCGAGCGCGCGAAGATCACAGCCGGCATGCTCTGCCCGGCGCACGATTTCCGCCGAAGCCGCGTCGCCGAGATCGACGCGAATGGTGTCGAAGAAATGCTCGTGCTCGATTTTGAATCCGAGCTGGCGGAGACCAGTCGCGAGTTTTGCCGCGGTGGCGTGCACACGTTGCGCGATGTGGCGCAAACCGCGCGGGCCGTGGTAGACGGCATACATCGAAGCCATGACCGCGAGTAGCACCTGCGCCGTGCAGATATTGCTGGTCGCTTTGTCGCGTCGGATGTGCTGCTCGCGGGTTTGCAGCGCCAAACGATAACCGGGTCGCCCATCAGCGTCATGCGACACGCCGACGAGGCGGCCAGGGAGATGTCGTTTATGCTGATCACGGGTGGCCATGTAGGCGGCGTGCGGACCGCCGAACCCGAGTGGAACGCCGAAGCGCTGCGTGCTGCCAATCGCTACATCCGCGCCGAATTCTCCCGGCGGTTTTAGCAACGTCAGCGCGAGAATGTCTGCCGCCACGACGAGCAAAGCGCCGGCTTCGTGCGCTGATTCCGCAAACGCTTCGTAGTTCTCGATCGCACCGTCAGTCGCGGGGTATTGGACCAGCGCGCCGAAGACAGAATCGTCGAAGGCAAACGTGGAGAATCCGGCGACGCGAATCTCGATCCCGAGCGGCTTTGCCCGTGTCCGCAAGACTTCGATCGTTTGCGGATGGCAGTTGTCGGCCACGAAAAACGCCGACCGGCCTCGCACGACCGCGTGGCAGAGCGCCATCGCCTCCGCGGCCGCGGTTGCTTCGTCGAGCAGCGATGCGTTGGCGATGTCCAGCGCGGTCAGATCGGTGATCATCGTTTGGAAATTCACCAGCGCCTCAAGCCGGCCCTGCGCGATCTCCGCCTGATACGGCGTGTAGGCGGTGTACCAGCCGGGATTCTCGAAGATGTTCCGCTGAATCACCGGCGGGGTAACCGTGCCGTAGTAGCCGGCGCCGATAAACGAGCGCACGAGACGATTGCGCGATGCGATTGTGCGCAGCTCATCGAGCGCTTCGCGCTCCGACTTTGCCTCCGGCAAATTCAACGGCCGATTCAGCCGGATGTTCGCCGGCACGGTGGCGTCGATCAGCGCGTCGAGCGAATCGTAGCCGACCGCGGCGAGCATCTCCTCAACGCTGTTCGAATTCGGGCCGATGTGGCGGCGCGCGAATGATCCGCTTGCGGCGCGATTTGCCGAGGAATCAGTCGCTGCGCGATGCATGCGTGACCCTACGGAAAGCGATTAGTGCTTCAACTCGCGTCGGACGTTTCGATGCCATGGCCGCGGAGACGCTCGCGAACTTCGGCGAGGTGTTGATGGTTGCGCGTCTCAATCGTGCAGAGGACCTCAACGGCGGAAACATCGGAGCCTGCGAACGCGCGGTCGTGCACCACTTGCTTGATGCTGGCGCCGGCGGCCGCGATTTGCCGCGTCAGATAGGCCAGACCGCCGGGCCGGTCGCTGATCATGGCGCGGAAGCGGGCGAGTCGGCCGTCAGCTACGAGCCCGCGCTCGATGACGCGGCTGAGAATATTCGGATCGATATTTCCGCCGGAGAAAAGCAGGACGACGCGCTTGCCTGCGAGCTCCTCGAGCTGACCGGATAGACAACCCGCGAGCGGCGCCGCGCCGCCTCCTTCGACGACAGTTTTCTCGAGCTCAACGATGCGCAGAATGGCGACCGCGATGAGCTCTTCCGAAACGACGATCGTTTTGTCGACGAGCGACGCTGCGGTCGAAAACGCATTGCCGCCGACCTGCGGAATCGCAAGGCCGTCGGCGAGTGTCGGCTGTGTTTCAATCTTCAACGGACGACCAGCTTTCATTGCTGCAGAGAAACTGGCGACGTTGTCGGCTTCGACGGCGACGATTTTCACCTTCGGCCGCAGCGTTTTCACCGCCAGAGCGACACCGGCGAGCAAGCCGCCGCCGCCGACCGGGACGACGACCGCGTCGAGATCTGGCACTTGTTCGATAATTTCGAGACCGAGTGTTCCCTGGCCGGTGATGATCGCCGGATCGTCGTAACCGTCAACGTAGGCGAGGCCGCGCTCGTCCGCGATTTGGTGCGCGTGTGCTTTCGCTTCGCCAAAATCGTTGCCGTGCAAAACGACAGTGGCGCCGAGCTTCTGGCAATTGCTCACTTTGATCAGAGGCGCAAATCGCGGCATCACGACCGTGGCCGGGACGCCGACCAATCGCCCCTGGTAAGCGAGCGCCTGCGCGTGATTGCCAGCGGACGCCGCGATCACACCGCGCGTCTGTTGCTCAGGCGAGAGCTGCGCGAGCGCGTTGCGTGCGCCGCGTTCTTTGAAGCTTCCAGTGCGCTGCAGATTCTCGAGCTTCGAGTAGATCTGCATCCCGGTGATCTCGCTCAGCGCGATCGAATGCCGGCACGGTGTGCAATCTACGGCGCCGCGAATGCGCTCGCGCGCGGCTTCGATCTCGGTGAATGAAACCACGCGCGTTCATATACTGTAGAGGCAGTTGTGCCAACCGCCGGCAGTCGAAGCTCGCGTCGGCTTCTCCGAGCGCGACCCGCCGATTAGGCGTCGAGCGCCTGGCGGACCTTGGTCGCGAGCTGCTCCGGATCGAATGGCTTGGGCAGAAAATAAATTTCCTGGTCGCAACCTTGGACGAACTGGAGCGCCTGATCGAGATAGCCTGAGATGAAGATCACCTTGGTGTTCGGGCTGGTCCTGGCAAGCCATTTGGCGAAATCGCGACCACTCATCTCCGGCATCATGATGTCGGTCAGCAGAAGATCGACAGGTTTGTCGCCGCGTTCGCTGATCAGCCGCTGCGCGTCATCCCCTTTTGCGGCCTCGATGACATCGTAGCCGAGCGAACGAAGGACCCGGACGGAGACGTGGCGGACGCTGACGTCATCTTCGAGGACGAGAATGCTTTCAGTACCGCCGTGGAGGTTTTTCGCCGATGCACGCTTGTACGCTGGCGGCGGCGGCGGCGCGACTTTCGGCAGGTAAATCGTGACCGTCGTGCCGTGCGTGGCATCGCTGTTCACGTAAAGATCGCCGCCGCTTTGCCGCACAATACCGAAACTTGTTGCGAGGCCGAGACCGCTCGCCACCTGCTCGTGCTTCGTCGTGAAGAACGGCTCGAACAAGTGTTCCTTGGCTTCCTCGCTCATGCCGATACCCGTGTCGCCGACGCTGATCGCGACGTATTCACCGCACGGCAACGGCTCGTACCCCATGCCCGGCATTGTCTCACTCGAGATCTGCGCGACAGACGTCCGCAACGTCAGCTGACCGCCGCGAGGCATCGCGTCGCGAGCATTTACGGCAAGGTTCAATATCACCTGCCCGAGGTCGTTCGGATCGACCTGGATGTGCGCGCCGTGTCGATGCTGATGCAATTCGCACACGATCCGGATGTTTTCGCCAAGCAGACGCAAGAGCGAGCGCTCCAGGTTGGTCACGACCGAGTTAACTTCGACCACGCGTGGCGCAGCCGGATGCCTCCGGCTGAATGCGAGCAGCTGGCTGGTCAGGGCCGACGCGCGCCCCGCAGCGTTGCGGATTTCGCTGACGTGATCGGCGACCGCGCCCCTGAGCTTCAGCTCGTTCAGGAGCAGATCGCTGTAACCAAGGATTGTCGTTAAAAAATTGTTGAAATCATGCGCCATTCCGCCGGCGAGCTGGCCGAATGCCTCCATCTTTTGCGCGCGCGACATCTGATCGTGCAGATGCTTGCGCGCAGTGATGTCCATGAGCGACGCGACGAATTGCTCTGCCGCGCCAGTTTGGTCGCGGGTGATGGCGGCGCGCTCGAGAATATCGGCGCATGAGCCATCGCTTCGGCGGACGCGGTACTCGCCACTCCAGAGCGCCGCGTCGCCGCTAAGCGCTTCGTGGATGCTGCGCGCGACGCGCGACCGATCGTCGGGATGGATCTGCTGCTGCCAGAAGCGGACCGTTGCCGTCGCCGCGTCCGGTTTGTAACCGAGCAATTCTTCCAGACCCTGTGGCCAGGAAACCTCGCCCGTTTTTACATTCCAAATCCGAATTGCATCATTCGTAGCCCGCGCAAGCAGCGTAGAATATTCTTCGCTTTGAGCCGGGCGACGCGATGCTGGATGATCTTTGCTTTCATGATTGTGGGGCAGTGGCTTGGTTGAGTTCTCTTTCTCGAGGTGAGGACCGGCGGGTCTTTCGTCGGTTGCCTGAAAATCGAGTTTTGCGCGCATCCTCAGGAAGCCGGTTCCCGGCAGGTCCAAGTAGCTAGTTCTATGCCTCTGCTGCCGCGCGCCCTCTGCGGAATCGGCTTGCCTTTTGCCGCACGCGAAACCAATCGTGCACTCGCTCATGAGCAGCATCGATCGGATTGATCCCGCAAAGCCGCTGAAGAATCAGAAGGCGCTCGTCACCGGCGCAAACTCGGGAATCGGCGAAGGTTGCGCGATCGCACTCGGTGCGGCGGGTGCCGCTGTCGTAGTCAACTACCGGTCGAATCCGGAAGAGGCCGAGCGCGTTGTCGGACTGATCAAAGATGCCGGTGGTGAGGCGATCGCGATTCGCGCCGACGTCAGCGATGAAGGCGAAGTCCAGGCGATGTTCTCGAAGGCGATCGCGACGTTTGGGACTGTCGACATTCTCGTGAACAATGCCGGCCTCCAGCAGGACGCGCCTTTTCAGGAGATGACGCTCAAACAGTGGAACACCGTCATCGGCGTCAATCTGACCGGGCAGTTCCTCTGCGCGCGCGAGGCGGTGCGCGAATTTCTGCGTCGCGGCGTTGTCCCGGAAGTGTCGCGCGCAGCGGGCAAGATCATCTGCATGAGCTCAGTTCACGAAGTGATCCCGTGGGGCGGGCATGTGAATTACGCCGCGTCGAAAGGCGGGATCATGCAGTTGATGAAGAGCATGGCCCAGGAGCTGGCGCCGCAGAAAATCCGCGTCAACAGCATCGGCCCGGGCGCCATCAAGACGCCGATCAATCGCGCGGCGTGGGAAACGCCGGAAGCACTCGCTTCGTTGCTGACGCTGATTCCTGACGGTCGTGTCGGCGAGCCGGAGGACATCGCGCGCGCGGCTGTTTGGCTCGCATCGGACGCCTCAGATTATGTGACGGGGCAGACGCTGTTCGTCGATGGCGGGATGACGCTGTATCCCGGCTTCGCGACCGGCGGGTAGTAGAGGAACGATTTCGCGCGCGGCTGAACTGCGCAGAGTCACCGCGGAACTCTCCACGAGGCAAAACGCTGCGGTCGCAGGGCATTTCGGAGGCGATTTCGCTTGCTGCATCCGCCAAGTGTCGGTAAAAAAGACGCCCAAATCTCTCGTGCTCAACTTTAAACCAACGGATCCGAACAGCGGATGGGGCCGGCTGCGCAGCAGTCGTGTCCTCGCGCCGTCGCCCGTTCGAGCATTTTTCTGGTACCACATCTGCTAACGATCAACACGGACTGACCTCTATGCGCAGTAACTCAACCCTTCACTGCTACGCTGTCTCTGCCCGGAGGCTTGGCCTCGCTTTGACGCTTTCACTCTGTTGCGCCGCCACGGCGGTGCGCGCGCAGGATGCAGTCCGTCCGTCTCTGGCGGGCGAAGCCGCCTCCGAAGCGCGACGGCAATCAATCGACCATATCCCGTACAACCTGATGGTTGGCCCGGTTCGGTTGCGCGTCAGCGCGACCGCCGGTTTCGAGTACAACGACAACGTCAATCTCGCTTCGGACGAGACGGAGACGTTTCTCACCCCGGGTGGACTCGTCACCCTGAGCACGGACCAGCAGAGCGATTTCATTTTTCGTCCGCAGGCGAATCTCGACCTGATCTGGCCCATCACGCAGTTGAACACGCTGCGGCTCGATCTCGGTGTCGGCTACGCAGTCTACTTCGATCACCCGGAGTACAACACGAACGGCGTCCTCGTTTCGCCGAACTCAGCGCTCTCGTTTGATGTTTTCGTCGGCGACTTCCGGATCAACTTCCACGATCGCTTCTCGCTCGAGCAGGACCCGGTCGCTGAAATCGGCCTCAGCAACGTGGCTGACTACGGGCGCTTCCAGAACACCGCCGGCGTCTCTGCACTGTGGGATTTGAACCAGGCCGTCGTCACGCTCGGTTACGACCATTACACCTTCATCTCGACGACCGATGCGTTCGATTACCTGGACCGCAACGCGGAGGAGCTCGCTGCGACCATCTCATTCACCCTCACCAACACGACCGGCGTCGGGCTCGAGAGCGCGTTCGTGCACACCTATTACGACGACGATATCCTGAACGACAACGACACCTACAGCATCGGCGCGTTTTTCGAGACGCAGGTTACGAACTATCTGAAGGTGCGCGTCGCCGGCGGTTACCAGACGATCCAATTCGACAACACCGGGATTGTTAACGACCCGCACGACCTCAATGACTACTACGCGAATGCGCTGATCTCCCACCGGATCAACGCGCAGATCACGCAGACGCTCTCAGCCGGTCACGAGAGCCAGCTCGGCGTCAACTCGAATTACGTGACGCTGAATTATATTCGTCACACCGCGACCTGGAATATCTTCCTGCACACGCTGCTTTCGACGGAGCTCTTCTATGAAGACGCCGACGATTCCGGTGGATTCGGCCAGATTCCGGGAACCACGATCAACTTCTTCAATCCGTTCGTCGCGGAGCACATTCACCGCTACGGCGGCGCATTCACGGTCGGTTATCAGCTGACGAAGCACGTCACGCTCGGCGTCCGCTATCAGTACACGCAGAAAGATTCCGATCAGCCGCTGCGCGATTATCGGCAGAACCGGATCGGCATCGACGGCACCTACAGTTTCTAAATCGCAAACAGGGATAAACGGGTAATTCACATGAGACGTTGGTGGTATACAGGCATCGCAATTTTCGCCCTCGGAACGAGCATCTCCGGTCGAGCGCAGGATAACGCTTCACCGATGCCATCGATCCCGAAGGCGGCGCCGACCGACCTCCCGACCACGAGCACGGTGATGCTGACGAATTCGATGTCGGTGCTCGACGACAAGAAGCGACTCGGCCCGAACGATTACGTCAGCTTCCGCGTGGTTGAGGATCGCGATAATGAATCGCAGCACCTGCGCGTGAACGACAATGGCGAGCTTGAAGTGCCATATGCCGGGCTTGTTCCCGCGGCCGGCCGCACCTGCAAGGAAGTCGCTTACGCGGTCAAAGCGGCCCTCGAGCGCGAGTATTACTACCATGCAACTGTCATCATGGCCGTGGATCGCATCAGCGAAAAATCGCGCGGCAAGGTTTACGTGACGGGCAGCGTAAAAGGACAGGGGCCTCAGGAGATTCCAGCTGACGAGACATACACAGTCAGTAAAGCCATCATCCGCGCCGGCGGCTTTGGCGATTTTGCGGACAAGAAAAAAGTGAAGCTTACCCGCAAGGACGGGACGAGCTACATCATTGATTTGCGGCGCGTGATCGAGCAGGGACGCACGGAGGAAGACGTTGTGCTCCAGCCGGATGACCAGATCAATGTGCCGCAACGGCTGATTAACTGGTAATTCTCATGCACGCCGCTTCTCCCTCAGATCATCCCGTCTCCGCACCCTGGAGTACGACGTTTGTCACCCGTCTTCATCGCTACAAGTCGCTGCTCATGCGGCGCTGGTGGATTCCGCTGCTGACAATCTGCCTCGGACTTTTTGTTCAGGCGTGGCTGATTTATCAGACGCCTCCGTCGTTCCTCTCGATGAGCAAGATGATGCTCGCGGGCAAGCTCAACATCGGCCAGAACGCAGTCTACAGCGAAGACACGGTCAACTTTTACGGCACGCAGATTCAGCTCATGCAGAGCGACGAAGTGCGCCGGAGCGCTGAGGCGCTCGTCCGCGCGACCCATCCCGAAATGCAGCCGGTCAAGGTCGACATCTTCGTGGTCCAGAAACCACGCACATCAATTTTCGATCTCTCCGCCATCGGCAGTACGCCTGAGTACACGCAGGCGTATCTGAATGCCGTGATGCAGAAGTACCTCGATTTCAAAAAGGGGATGCGACAGGAGCAGGGCAGTAACGTCACCACCGCGATCACCGACCAGCTGATCCAGACTGAAAAAGATCTGCGCGCCGGCGAGGACGAGATGATCGAGTTCCAGAAGCAGAACAACATCGCTTCGATCCAGGAAGAGGGGAACAGCGCGGCGCAGTACCTCGCCAAGCTCAATCGCGATTACGCCGGGCTCAAAACCGAGTACGAGCTGCTCGACACACTTGATCTCGACCAGAACCTCGACCGCGGCGCGAACCTCTCCGGCGACGCGTCGCCAGCGGAGAAGGACTCGGCGGCCAACGATCAGCAGGGAATGCCATTCACCGGCGTCGGGCCGGAAGCCGAGTATCTGAAGGCCAAGCAACAGGTGCAGTTGCTAAAAGCCGAGCGTGAAACGCTCTCGAAAGATCTCCGCCCGAAACACCCGAAAATCATCAAGCTCAACGACGAAATCGTTAAGCAGGAAAAGCTGATCGAGCTATTCCGCGCTGACGCGATCGAGAAGCTCGAGACGCGCAAGAAATCGATCGGCAAGCAGATGGAAAACCTGAAGGCGAACATCGCCGAATGGGAAAAGAAAGCGCTGGCCATGAGCGAGCGGCTCGCGCAGTTCAACCGCATCAAAGGCAAGGTCGATCGGCTGAAAACGCTCTACGATCGCCTCACCAACAGCCTCAAGGATGTGAACGTTTCACAGAGTGTCGACAACGGCGACCAGATCGCGATCATGGAAGCGGCCTCGGCGCCCGTCTCCGTCCGCCCAGGATTGATCAAGAGCCTCTTGATCGGGCTCGGCTGCGGCGCGCTAGCCGGTATCGCCATCCTCCTGCTACTCGACCGGATCGACGATCGGATGGCGTCGTTCAGCGAATTCCAGGGCCACTTTACGGAGAACGTGCTTGGCCAGATTCCGAAGGAGAAGACGAAGGGCAAAGTCACGTTGCTGCAGGCGGACGATGCGCGTCACGTTTTCGCCGAATCATACCGGAACATCCGCTCATCGATCTTCTTCATGCCGTATGACGGACCGCGTCCGAAGACGTTGCTCATTACCAGCTCCGTGCCGAATGAAGGCAAATCGACGATCTCGTCGAATCTCGCGATTACGATGGCGCTCTCGGGCGCGCGGACCTTGTTGATCGATGGCGATCTGCGCCGTGGCGCTTTGCGTGAAGCGTTCGGTGTTTCCTCACGTGTCGGCTTTTCCGAAGTGCTCAAGCAGGAGGTGAACTGGCGGGAAGTGGTCGTGCCAACGCACTATTCAAATCTTTCGCTGCTTCCGCGCGGCAAAACGCTCGGCCAGCCAAGCGAGCATCTGCTCCGCGACTCGACCGACGCGATCCTGCGCGAGATGTACGCGAACTACGACTACATCCTGATCGACAGCTCGCCGGTGCTGGCGGCTGACGACACCACAAGCCTCGCGCCGAAAATCGATGCGACTCTGTTCGTCGTTCGGCTTTCCTACACCTCAGCCCGTCTGACCAGGAAGTCGCTTGAGCTGCTCTACAATCGCCAGGTGAACGTGCCGGGTGTCATTCTGAACTACGTCGACACGTCGTTGCCTGAATACTACTACTACCAGTATTCAGAGTACTACAACACGCCGGCGCAGATGGAGCACGACGAGTCATTCGTCGCACCGCACCAGAACCAGCCGAAGCAGGTCAGGTCGTCGTAGTCGGCGACTCGCCCTCAGCTGCGTGGTGGTGTTTCAACGCCACAAGACTTTCGTGCGCGCCATGTGTGGCTGACGAATGGGATTTTTCGGCCCGATCTCGCCTCCTCTGCTCGATGAAACGACCGCGCCGCTCGTTCGCCGCGCGCTCCAACGCGCGCGCGTCGTTGGCAGCTTCGCCTCGGTTCAGGCGGCCGTGCAGATTATCAGTTTCGCCAGCGGAATTCTGCTGATTCGCTACCTCGATCAGCGCGAATACGCCTACTTCACGATCGCAAACACGATGCAGGGCACGATCAACGTGCTCGCCGACATCGGCATCAGCATCGGGCTAATCTCGATCGGCGGCCGCGTTTGGCAGAACCGGCGCCGCTTCGGCGAGCTGGTGAATACCGCGCTCGCGATGCGCCGCAGACTCGGTGCCGCCGCCATCGTTCTCGTCACGCCTGTGCTGTACTTTTTGCTCGCGAAGAACGGCGCGTCCGCTGCGTACGCAGGCGCATTGGTCGGGCTGATTCTTGCCGCGCTCCTTGTGCAGTTCTCAATCGGCGTGCTCGGCGTCGTCCCGCGATTGCGTTCCGATCTTGCCAAGATCCAGCAGATCGATCTGATCGGCGCGATCGCGCGGCTCGCGGTGCTCGGGGTCTTGATTGTCATTTTCCTGAATGCGAGCGTCGCCGTCGCGGTGGGCTCGCTGACCTTGCTGCTGCAATACGTGCTGCTGCGGCGCTACGTGGCTGCGGTTATCGATACGAGCGCGCCCGAAAATGCGGAGGACCGCTCGGCGATGCGGGGCTTCATTCGCAACCAGGCGCCGAACGCAATTTTCTTCTGCATTCAGGGGCAGATCACGATCTTCCTGATCAGTTTTTTCGGGCGGCACGTCAGCTCGGTTGCGGAAGTCGGAGCGCTCGGTCGCCTCGCGATGATCTTTGCTGTCCTGACGAACCTGCTGACAAACGTCTTCGCGCCCGCCTTTGCGCGTTGCCAAAGCCCGCGGCGCTTGCGTTGGCAGTACGCTGCGATCGTCGGCGGCGTCGCCGCGTTCAGCGCGGTCGTGCTCATATCCGCGGCATTGTTTCCCCGCGAATTCCTGTTCGTGCTCGGCAACAAGTATGCGCACCTCGAGCGGGAGCTTGTGCTGATGGTCGCCGGCTCGGTACTGGGAGCGCTCGCCAGTGCATTGTGGGCGCTGAACGCGTCGAAAGCGTGGATCGCCGGATCGTGGTTGTACATTCCACTCACCCTTGCGACGCAGGCGGCGATGATTCCGTTCATCGACTTCTCGACCGTCCGCGGTGTGCTGATCTTCAACCTCGTGTCAGCGCTGCCGAACCTGCTTCTGAATCTTGCTCTCAGCTACCGCGGATTCCGCCAATTCGGCCGCGCGGCAGCGTAGGTATGCCAAACTACGGTTACCATCTCGCTCGCGCGCAAGGGCGGGCTGTGCGCTCGATTTATCGCACCTTTGCCGATGCCGTTGTTCGCGCGCCTGTGAAAATCACGCGGGACTTTCCGCTCGAGGTGTACGCTTACTCGGGCGAAGCGGCGTTGCCGGAGCAGATTGCTTCGATCCGGTCGTTCCTGCGGTTTGCCGGACGGCCGCCGCGCTTCACTGTCGTGTCCGATGGCAGCTATTCGCAGGCGAGTATCGCCACATTGAAGCGGATCAACGAATGCGTTGCAGTTGACGAAATTGACGCCTGGATACCGGACGCAATTCCCGCCGCGATCGAGCCGTATCTTCGCGCGCATCCCACCGGCCGGCAGCTCGCGCTCATCATGTCGTTGTCCCGCACCCGACAAGCGTTGTACACCGATTCGGATGTGCTCTTCTTTGCTGATGCTGGGAATCTCGCGGAGGTGATCGCATCGGCGAGCGCTCCCGCGATGTATCTGCGCGACTGCCGCTTCTCGGGCGACGAGCGACTCCTGCGGGCTGGCGAAATCGAAGCGCCAGCCGTGAACACCGGATTTCTATTGTTGTTTCAGCAGCTCGACTGGTCCGGCGCCATCGCTCGATTCATCGACTTGGAAGGCGAGCCGACGTTCTTCACGAACCAAACGATGGCGCATCTCGCGATGCACGCGAATGGCGCGGTGCCGCTCGATCCGGCGAAGTACGTGCTGCAACTCGACGATCAATTCATCTACGCCGACCGCTATGCGGGCGAGACGATCGCGATGCGCCATTATGTCAATCCGGTGCGGCACAAATTCTGGTCGACCCTTGCTTCGATATGATCAGCGCCGCTGAAACGCGACCGTTGCGGATTCTCTCGGTCGTGAACGTGCCGTGGGATTCGCGCCTCGGCGCCGCGCGGGTTTGGATGGAGCTCGGCGCTGAATGGCAGCGCGCCGGACATCGCGTGGAGAAGTTTTGCCTCTCCGATGCATTCCCCGGCGACCCGAAATCTCCACCGCTGGCCGCGCTTCGCTTGCTCAAATTCCCATCTCGTGCCGCCGCGTATCTGCGTGCCCATGCGTCGGAATTCGACGTCGTCGATGCGCTGGTTGGCACACTTCCATTCACAAAGCAGTCGCTTCGTTTTCGCGGCTTACTCGTCGCGCGCTCCGTCGGCCTTTACCATTCGTACGACAAATTTGAGCGCGAGATGCGGCAACGCTGGCCGGCAACCAACGCCGGGACGCCCGCCGGGCGAGTGTTCTACCGGTTTGTGCAGGCGCGAAATCGCGTCGCCTCGCGACGATCGCTCGAATGCGCCGATCTTCTGAACGTGCCGAACGAGGCGGAAGCCTCCGTCGTTCGCGACGAGCTGCGAATTGCGACGCGCACTGTGGTCGAGCCCTATGGCTTGCCGCCGGCGCAAGCGGAGGCACTCGCGCGCCACGCCCAACCACCCGAGCAGCGACTCCGAAATCGTGAAGTTTGCTTTCTCGGAATGTGGAGCCCGCGCAAAGGCTCGCGCGACTGGCAACAGATCATCGCACTGATTCGCGAACGCGTGCCCGACGCGCGCTTTCTGTTTCTCGGCACAATGATCGAAGACGAAGCGGTCCTGCGCGACATCGGCAGCGGCGACGGTGTCAAAATCGTCGCGGATTATCAGCCTGAGGACCTGCCGCGCCTCCTGTCGACTGCGACCGTTGGAGCGTTCCCGAGCTATATCGAAGGATTCGGTATCGCGGTGATCGAGCAGCTCGCGGCCGGCATCCCGGTCGTGGCCTACGATTGTGCAGGTCCGCACGATATTCTCGCGAGCCGGCTCACTGCGTTGCTGTCGCCAACCGGCGCGCCGGTGCAGTTTGCGCAGAAAATCGCCGACCTTCTCCTGGGCGGTATTGATCGCTATCGCGCCCTCGCTGGCGAGAGTCGCGCGACCGCGGCGGAGTATTCATGGCCGCAAATCGCCGCACGAACTTCGTCTGAATATGAGCGGTCGTTGCAGCACCTGCGCGCGGGCCAATGACGCGAACTCAAAACCGCGTTCTTCAGATTGTTCCGCAGGCGCCTGGTACGCGCGACGGCGTTGGGGATTACGCGCTCAACCTCGCGCGTGCGCTTCGTCGCAATCACAACATCGAGAGTACGTTTTTGGTCGCCAACGAAACCGACGTGCGGACGATCGAAGGCTTCGACGTGTTGACGCCACTTGACGCTGCTGATCCGGTCGTCACGACCTCGCGCGCTGTCGTTTTACACTACGTTAACTACGCGTTTCAGCGGCGCGGTGTTCCATTCACGTTGCGCGACTTTGCTCAAAGGCTGCGACGGCAGATTCCCGGCCGCTGGATCACGATGTTTCACGAGATGTATGCATCCGGCGCGCCGTGGAAGAGCGCATTTTGGCTGCGTCCGTGGCAGGTTCGTATCGCGCGGCAGCTAATCCGACTCTCAGACGTGTGTTTCGTGAGCAACGACGTGATCGCGCGCGAGATCAGAAAGCACGCGCCGCAAAGTAGAGTCCGACTGGTGCCGATCATGTCGAACTTCGGCGAGCCGCAGCTGCAAAGTTTTGAGCGGACGGCAACGCGCTGGGCGGTTTGCGGCGGTAACGCATTGATCGCGCGATCGCTGAATTCGCTGGCAACCATCAGCGATCAACTGCCGGAGTGGTGTCGGCCTAATCACGTGGATGTGATTGGCGGAACCGATGATGATGCGGTGACCGCCGCGGCGAATCGTCTCTGCCGTGCGATCGCCTCACTGGCCGTTGACCGCCATCCGCAAATCACCGCGGAGCACGCGTCGCGCATTCTGCAGCAGTGCGCTTTTGGTTGGCTCGACTATTTCGGAAGTGGAAAGGTGTGGCCTGGGATGATCTTTAAATCGGGATCATTCGCGGCGTGTTGCGCAAATGGCGCGGTGCCCGTGCTTCACCACCGAGAGGACCGGCTCGGAGTCTCAGGGGATGCGTTCCCCGGGCCATTTTTCGTCACGAACGCCGGGAGTCGTGTTCCGGCGAACAACGGAGTGAGCACGGCGCGCGAGCAGACGTATCGGTGGTACCATCGCCACGCTTCAGCGGACGCGACCGCTCGCGCCTATGCCGCGGAATTACAATGAGCGACTTCGAGGATCTGACGCTCGCGACTACGGTGCATAACAACGCCGAGATGTCGGCGGCGATGTTGCGTTCGTTTGCGGAGCATGTCGGCTCCGTCGCCGAGATCGTGATCGTTGACGACGCTTCCGCCGCGCCCGTTGAATCGCCAGCGTTCGCAAACAGCCGCGTCAGAATTTTGCGCAATGAAACGGCGCAGGGCTTTTGCAAGGCTTCGGACCGTGCGTTGCGCGAGGCCCGCACTGATTTCGCGCTGCTGGTGGACGCTGACGTCCTCTTTCAACCCGGCGATTTCCGCGGCGGCTACTCTGAATTCCGGCGCGATAATTGGGCGTGGGTTAATTTTCGTCAGGTCAGTTTCGCGGGAGTTCCGCAGAACGCCTTCGAACAGCCGCTGATGCCGCCGTTGATTTTTGCCGCCGGCAATCAGGTCTTCTCGCTCTGGGAAAAATTTCATCCACCGCTGTTGCAGCGGCGCAACGGCGAACGCATCGCAGAGGTCGAAGCAGCGCATTCGAGTTGCACGCTGGTGAACATGCACGCGTTCCGCGCGATCGGCGGTTTTGACCCGTGGTATGCGCAGTGCCAGTCGGATATCGAGATCAGCCTCAGATTCCGCGACCGCGGCTATCGCGTCGGCGTTGATACGGGTTACGAAGTCCGACACGAGGGCGCGGGCGGCCGCACCGGTAATCTGTCTCGCGTGCTCGACCTCTACCGCGCGCGCGTCCATTTGTATGAGCAGACGAATCGTTCGTGTCGGATTTATCTGCGGCCGCTGCTTTTTGCCCGTCACACCTTGGAGCTGGCCTGGTTTGCAGCGACCGCGCCATTCAGCCGTGATCGGTCGAAACTGCGCTCGCGTGTGCAGATGTGGAAAGGAGCGCTGAGCGGTTATCGCTGATTTTGCCAGTGACGAAATCGCATCTCGCCAGATGCGACTCGATGCGCTGATTGCCGGATTCGCGCGCGAAACGACCAATGAACCGGTTCCCGAGTGGATTCTGCCGCCGCGCAGCTGCGAATTCCTTCGTCGGCTCGCCGAATTGTTTCCGGCCGGGAGCTTCGCGTTTGAATTTGGCTCCGGCGGTTCGACCCATCTTCTTCGCCGCGCATTCGGCGGTGTTACCACAGTCGAAGATTCCGCGGACTGGCTCAGACAAACCGAGCACCTGCCTGCCGCAGTGCAGCCGCGTGCCTCAGATTGTGCGCGCGTTCTGCCGCTCCGCCGCTGCTGGAACCGCCTGCGGCCAATTCAATCGTTCGACGTCGAAGCAGACCCGCAGCTGTTGCGGCGGTTATCTGAAGCGTCGCTCGTGCTGGTCGACAGCCCTCCGAATCCGGCAAAACGTGAGCACGCGTTGTACACCGCGCTCCGTTATGCGTCGGCCGGAGCGATCATTGTTGCTGACGATCTGGAGGTCGGCGCAACCCGCCGCTTCACGGAACGGCTGGCGCGACAAAACGTGAGCGCGCTCAGCTACCGGCTGCTCGATATCGACCACCAGCTCGGAATCGTATTGAAGAAAAACGCGACGCAGAAGATCCGGTCGCGTCCAACGCTGCGTGAGTTCATTGGGACGTGGTTGCGCGCGTGAAAATCCTGCTCGGCTCACATCATTTTTATCCGAGCACCGGCGGGATCGAAATCGTTAGCGACCTCCTTGCGCGCGAGTTCGTTCGCCGCGGTCACGACGTGCGCGTGGTCACGCAAACTCCCGGCAACAGCACGTTCCCGTTCCCTGTGATTCGGCGGCCCGGCGCGCTGCAGCTGATTCGGCTGGTGCGCTGGTGCGACGTTTTTCTCCAGAACAACATCTCTCTTCGGACGGTTTGGCCGCTCGCGTTCATTAGACGTCCACTTTTCGTGACGCAGCAAACATGGATCTCAGCACCGGGTGCACCCAGCAGCTGGCGCGACGCGCTGAAACGAGCCGTTCTCCGACGCGCGACCTGCTTCGCCATCAGCGGCGCGATTGCGCGCGACGCAGCGGTTCCTTGCCTGCCGGTCGGCAACCCATATAACGATCAGGTCTTCCGCCGCGACCCAACTGCAGAGCGGCGGCTCGAGTTGATATTTGTCGGGCGCCTCGTGTCCGACAAAGGCGTTGATGTGTTGTTGGAAGCGCTTCGCCTGCTCCAGGAACGGGGCGTGCGGCCGAAGCTCACGATTGTCGGGGATGGGCCCGAGGCGCAGATGCTGCAGCAGCAGGCCGAGCGCCTGAACCTGGCCGAGCAAGTGACGTTCCTCGGCGCAAAGAGGAGCGAGCAGATCGCCACACTGCTGAATCAGCATGAGATTGCCATCGTCCCGTCGCGATTGGCGGAGCCGTTCGGGATCGTCGCCGTGGAGGCGATCGCCTGCGGATGCGTCGTGATCGGCTCCGCCGCCGGCGGTCTGGTTGAGGCGATCGGCCCATGTGGCCTCACCTTTCCGAATGGCGACGCAGCGATGTTGGCTGAACGCATTGCCGAGCTGCTGACCAGTCCGCAGCGGCGGTCAGAGCTTCGTGCCGCATCCGGCCCGCACCTTGCTCAGTTTACGGTCGCGCGTGTGGCGGACATTTACCTGGAGAGAATGGCCGCGGCGCTGCGATGATCCTGATGAGCCATCCGACGGGTAACGCGAACGTGCGTGCGGTAGCCGATGCGCTGCTGCGCCATGGCATGCTTCTTCGGTTCGCGACATGCATCGGCATCTCGCCGCAGTCGCCGCTGGCGCAAAGATTCCCCCAAAGAATCTTTAATCTTCCGCCAGACAAAATGTGGACGCATCCGCAGCGCGAAATTGTGCGACACCTCGCATCGCGATTTGGCGTCCGCGGAATTATCGAGCACGAGCGAGGCTGGGCGTCGATGGACCAGGTTGGGCGTGACCTGGATCGTTACGTGGCCAAAAAGCTGGAGCAAACGGACGAGAGCAGCCTCACCGGCGTGTATTGTTACGAGGATTTTGCGCTCGCCACGTTTGAGGCAGCGAAGCGGCGGCAGCTCCGGCGGGTTTACGATTTGCCGATTGCATATTGGGAGGTCTCGCAGCGGCTGTTGCGCGAGCAGGCAGAACGCTGGCCGGCGTGGGAACCGACGCTTGGCGGGACGCGCGATTCGGCTGAGAAGCTCGAGCGCAAACGGCAGGAACTCGAGCTCAGCGACGTGGTAATAACGCCGAGCAAGTTCGTTTTCGACACGCTTCCCGCTGCGGTTCGCGAGCGGAAGAAGGTCGTTGTCGCTGAATTCGGCTCACCTGAAGTGAGTTCGTTAACGAGTGTTACGCGTGCGCCGAGCAGCCGACCGCTGCGGGTACTGTTTGCGGGCGCGATGACGCAGCGCAAAGGTCTCGCCGATGTCTTCGCAGCAATGAAGCTGGTGGATTCGAAGGCGGTCGAGCTGGTTGTGATAGGATCACCCGTCTCGCCGATCTCGTTTTATCGCGGCGAGCTGGCCGATTTTCGATACGAAGCGCCGCGCGAACACCGAGCGATGCTCGAGCTGATGCAGAGCTGCGACGTCCTCGTTTTGCCATCGATCGTGGAAGGCCGCGCACTGGTGCAACAGGAAGCGCTTGCCTGCGGACTTCCGCTGATCGTTACCCGCAACGCCGGTGGTGAAGATTTGATCGATGAAGGTGAAACAGGATTCCTTGTTCCGCCAAATTCACCTGAGTCGATTGCACAGAAGATCACCTGGTTTGTCGCGCATCGAGGCGAGCTTCCTCGGATGTCTGCGGCCGCGCGCGCGAAGGCGGCCGAGCGAACGTGGCGTGACTACGGTGAGAAAGTTGTCCATGCAATCGCAGCGTAACGACAAGGTCATCCGGAACATCAGGCGACTGATCTGGGTGTATTTTTGGCTGCTGATCTTCGAAGGCGCGCTGCGCAAATGGGTGGTGCCGCGGCTCTCCGATCCGCTCCTCATCATCCGCGACCCGGTGGTGGTCGCGATTTACGTGCTCGCGATCAAGGCGCACATCTGGCCGAAAAACCGCTTCATCTATGCGCTCGGCGTCATCGCCGGCCTGTCGTGGTTCGTCTCGGTTCTCGTCCTGCAGCAATACTTCCCGATCAAGCCGCTGCTCTTCGTCACCGCCTATGGGTTCCGATCAAACTTCCTTCATCTGCCGTTAATTTTCGTTATCGCGAAGGTATTCGATCGCGAAGAAGTGAAGCGAATGGGGTGGTGGTTCCTGCTCGTGCTGATTCCACTCGCCGCGCTCGTCACCGTTCAGTTCAGTGCCTCGCCTGATGCGTTTGTTAATCGGACGGCCGGAACTGGTGAAGGGCTGCAGATCACCGCCGGTGGCGGAAAGATCCGGCCACCGGGCACTTTCTCGTTCGTCTCCGGAATGATCTTCTACGCCGCAGCATGCGCGGCATTTCTGCTTCATGCCGGACTCGTCCGCGGGATTTATCGCAACTGGCTTCTCTACGCTGGCGGCTTTGCCCTTGTGGTGGCGACCGCGGTGTCGGGTAGCCGTTCGGTGCTGCTGTCAGAGCTTGTCGTCATCTCGATGCTCGTTGTGATCTTTTTCACCCGGCCATCTGCGCTGGGCTCCTTCGGGCGCAATGTTCTGATTGCCGTCGTCCTGCTGCTGCTCGCCAGCCGCCTGCCTTTCTTCAAGCAGGGCGTTGACATCTTGAGCGATCGTTTCACCGAATCGGCCGAAGCCACGCAGACAACTGTCGCGACCAACCTGATTGACCGTGTGATCGAAGGATTCACCGAAGGACTGTCGCACCTGGACCGGATTCCCTGGGCCGGTTACGGACTCGGTCTCGGAACAAACGCGGCAGCGAAGGTTCTCGTCGGTCGGACGATCTTTCTGCTTTCGGAAGGCGAATGGCCGCGGGTGCTGCTCGAGAGTGGGCCGGTCCTCGGTCTCGCATTCATCGGGTGGCGCGTCGCGTTTACTGTCTGGCTTGGCTCGGTCTGTTATCGCTCGCTGCGCGGCGGCGAGATTCTTCCCATCATTCTCTACGGCTCCTGTTTTCTCACGCTCCTGAACGGCCAGTTCGGTCAGCCGACAAATCTTGGATTTGCTGTCTTGCTCGGTGGTTTGTGCCTTGCCTCGACCGAGCGGGAATACTACCGCAAACGTCCTGTCGCAGCCGAGGCGCCGCCGCCCCCCGAGCAGTCGCGACGATTGCCGCGGCGTTCGGCTTACGCTGAACGCCTGCACGACCGGACCTCGGCGAGCGGAGGAGCGAATGGTTCTGTTGATCGGTAATTACCCGCCCGACCAGCAGCAAAGCATGGATAGATTTGCCGCGATGATGCTCGACGGCTTGCAGGCGGCCGGTGTTCCGGCGGCTGTCGTTAGGCCAACGCCGCTGTTCGGACGTTTCGCGCCAGCAAACACCGCCGTCGGGAAATGGCTCGGCTACATTGACAAGTTTGTACTCTTCCCGTTCGCGCTGCGCCGGCACGTCAGGCGCAAGCCTGCCGTCGTTCACGTGTGCGACCATTCAAACGCGATGTATTCGCGGCAGATCGACAGCGCTCCAGTCGTAGTCACCTGCCACGATTTGCTCGCGGTGCGCGGCGCGCTCGGAGAACAGACCGATTGCCCTGCTTCGCCGACCGGGAAAATTCTGCAACGCTGGATTCTGTCCGGATTGCGTCGCGCCGCTGCGGTCGGCTGCAGTTCACGCGCAACTCTCGCCGATGCCGAGCGGCTGATCGGTCGCTCCGCTGGCGCGCCAATCTTGAAGCTGGTAGAGCTTGGTCTCGCGTTTCCCTATCGGCCGCTGCCGCAGGAGGTGGCTCGCGCGAGGGTTGCCGAGTTGATGCCGCGACTCAACAACGCGCCGTACGTGTTGCACGTCGGCTCCAATCTGCGGCGAAAAAATCGCGAAGGCGCGCTCCGGATCTTCGCAAAAACGGAGGCGCAATGGAACGGGAACATTGTCTTCGCAGGCGATCCGCTTTCGACCGAGTTGCGCTCACTGGCCGAGGACCTCGGGATTTCGGCGCGTGCGGTTGATGTGCCACGACCATCGAATGAGCAGCTGGAGGCGCTTTACAATTGCGCGACCGCGCTGCTTTACCCGTCGCGCTTTGAAGGATTCGGCTGGCCGATCGCCGAAGCGCAGGCATGCGGCTGCCCGGTGATTTGCAGCAACGCGCCGCCGATGAGCGACGTGGCTGGAGACGCCGGGTTGCTGCGCAACGCGGACGACGAGGAAGGCTTCGCGGCGGATTTGCTTCGGCTACGCGATTCCAGGGAACGGGAGCTGTGGAGCCGGAGATCGCTTGAAAATGCCAAACGCTTTTCCGCTGCGCGAATGGTCGACAACTACCGCGAACTTTACCGCTCGGTTTCGGCCGCATGTTGAACAACCTGCTCATGCTCGTCTCGCTGCTGTTGCCGTGGGGTGCACGCCGCCGGCTCCTGGAACAACAGTTCGGTTATTCGATTCATCCTTCCAGTCGCATCGGGTTCGCGTGGGTTGCGCCGCGTCGACTCGTGATGGAGGAAAATTCGCGCATCGGGCATCTGACGATATGCAAAGGCGTGGAGCTTCTGCACGTCGGCGCGAATGCTGTAATCGGTCAGCTGAACTGGATCACCGGTTTTCCGCTCGGCAATAGTCGCCATTTCGCGCATCAGACCGATCGCGCGCCGGAACTGATCCTCGAGCCACACAGCGGGATCAGCAGCCGCCATTTTATTGACTGCACGGCGCGAGTGCGGATCGGCGGGTTCGCGACGCTCGCCGGTTTCCGATCGCAAATCGTCACGCACAGCATCGACCTCGAGGCAGGTCACCAGGCGGCGCGGCCGGTGGAAATCGGCGAGTACTGCTTCGTCGGGACAAACTCGGTGCTCCTTGGCGGGAGCCGCCTGCCGCATCACTCGGTGCTCGGCGCGAAGTCGCTATTAAACAAACCGCTGACCGAACCGTATCGACTCTACGCCGGCGTTCCGGCGCGTGAGGTAAAAGAGCTGCCGCGCGATCTGCGTTACTTCACCCGCAGCGAAGGCTTCGTCTGGTAAACTCAGCAAAGCGCGCGTGAAGATTCTCCGCTCGATCCATTCGCTCAATCCAGAGATCGGTGGACCGATCGAATCGGTCCGGCAATCGTCGCTCGCGATGACGCAGCGTGGTCATGAGGTGGAGATTGCCACGCTCGACGCGCCGGACGCAGATTGGCTGGGCAGTGTCGCGGTGAAAGTGCATGCCTTCGGCCCGGCACGCGGCAGCTATGGCTACACGCCGCGCTTTGTCCCGTGGTTGCGAAAAAGGCGCGCCGCCTATGACGCGGTGATTGTGCATGGCATCTGGCAATACAGCAGCTTCGCGGTCTGGCGCGCGCTGCGCGCAACGACAACTCCATACTTCGTCTTTCCGCATGGGATGCTCGATCCATGGTTCAACCGTACCTATCCGCTCAAACACCTGAAGAAACTGCTTTACTGGAGATGGGGCGAATACCGCGTCTTGCGCGATGCCGCTGCCGTGTTCTTCACATCAGAAGAGGAACGCCGGCTCGCTGCCACCTCGTTCTCGCCATATCGATGCAACGGCGTGGTGGTCGATTATGGCACGGCGGCTCCGGCCGTAGACCTGGATCTTGCGCGTGAGAAATTTCTCGACCGCGTTCCGCAAGTGCGCGGCAAACGTCTGATGCTGTTTTTGGGGCGCCTGCATGAGAAAAAAGGATGCGATCTGCTCATTCACGCTTTTCGCGACGTATGGCAGGCGCGCCGCGACTCTGATTTGCATCTCGTGATTGCCGGGCCGGCTGCGACCGACGAGTACCTTCGGGAGCTGAAAGCGAGCGCGAGCGACCCGCCGGAACTGCCAATCACTTTCGCCGGCATGTTGAGCGGCGATCTAAAATGGGGTGCCTTGGCTTGCGCAGAGGCTTTCGTGCTTCCATCGCACCAGGAGAATTTCGGGATCGCTGTAGCGGAAGCGCTGGCCTGCGGAACGCCAGTGTTGATTTCGAACCAGGTCAACATTTGGCGGGAAATCGTCGCCTCGGAGGCCGGATTCGCAGACGAGGACACGCGCGAAGGGACCGCGCGTCTGCTCAACCGCTGGCTTGCTCTCGACGCAGACGCACAGCAGCGAATGCGCGGCGCCGCGCGTGGATGTTTCGCCGCGCATTTCGAGCTCGGTCGCGCAACGGAGAATCTGCTCGACGTGATCGCCTCTTTTGCCGCCCGCGAGACACGTCCGGCGACAACGCTCACCCTGAGCCGTACGCGTTGAGAATTACGATTGTCCAGGGCGCATTTTTTCCGGTGCCGCCGATCATGGGTGGAGCAGTCGAGAAGGTGTGGTTTGCGCTTGGCAAAGAGTTCGCGCGTCGTGGTCACGACGTGACCCACATCTCGCGCAAGATGGAGGGATTGCCGGACGCGGAGGTAATCGACGGCGTGCGTCACCAGCGCGTTCGCGGATTCGATCAGCCGAAGCAACTGGTCTGGCTGAAACTGCTCGATCTGATTTATTCGTTACGCGTCCGGCGGATCCTTCCGGTCGCGGACATTCTGGTTACAAATACTTTCTGGCTGCCATTACTGATTCGGCACATTCGCTTCGGCTTGTTGCACGTCCAGGTTCAGCGCGCACCGAGGGGACAGATGCGCTGGTACCGGCACGCGGCGCGACTGCTCGCAGTGTCGCGCGCCATTGCCGACGCCATTATTTGCGAAGCGCCGGATCTCGCCGCGAAAGTGCGTGTGATCCCGAACGCGCTTCCCTTCGCGGTGCGTGATCGACACACGGTCAGCGCAGCTGCGCCAATCGTGCTCTACGTTGGACGCATTCATCCCGAAAAAGGACTTGAGTCATTGCTCCAAGCCGCGACCGAACTGCCGACGCAACTCGCCGGATGGAAGCTGCGACTCGTCGGTTCCCACGAATTCCGTCACGGTGGCGGCGGTGACGATTTTGTGTGTCGGCTAAAGCGTCTTGCGGAACGCAGCGTGCTGGAAGTGCAATGGATGGGCCCGGTATTCGACGAGTCGGAACTGATCCGCCATTACCAATCGGCGGCTCTGTTCGTCTATCCCAGCGCCGCCGATGCGGGCGAAGCCCTGCCGGTCGCGCCGCTCGAAGCGATGGCAAACGGATGTCCGTCGCTCGTCTCCGATCTCGCCTGCTTTGACGATTACATCGAGGATGGCGTCACCGGATTTGTCTTTCGGCAGAAACAACTCGTCGATCGTTTGAGCGCCGTAATGCAAATGCCGGCGGACGATCTGCACGCCGTTGGCCGAGCGGCACAAGAACGCGTGAAGGAGTTCGGAGCCGATCGCATTGCCGAACGCTACCTGCAGGATTTTGAAACTCTGCTGCACCCTGCGCATGGCTGACCCTCTTCAAACCGTGCGACCGTCACAAGAGTCGCAGTTCGCCTCGCCCTGGTCGGTCAGCGATCGCCTTCTTTTCGTCCTGTGGGAATTCTGCTGGTTCGCCTTTTGCATCTGGACGCCGAAGCCGTTGAACCCATGGCGCCTGTTCTGGCTGCGCGTGTTTGGCACAAAAATCGACGGCACTCCTTTCGTCCACCAGCGCGCGCGCATTGCGATTCCTGCCAACCTGATCCTGCACGACCGGGCCTGTCTCGGTGACCGAACGAACGCCTACTCGTTAGGCCAGATTGAAATCGGCGCTCGTGCGACGGTGGCACAGGAAGTCTATCTCAGCACCGGAACGCATGATTTCGCGGACCCAGCGATGCCGCTTGCGACCGCGAAGATCGTAATCGGCGATGATGCGTTTATCGGCGCGCGCGCATTTGTTTTGCCTGGCGTCACGGTCGGTGATCGCAGTGTCGTTGGCGCGTGCTCGGTCGTGACGAAAGATGTGCCGGCTGACGTGTTTGCTGCCGGAAACCCGTGCCGCGTCCTGCGGCCACGCGTATGAGTTTCGCCCGATACGTTGCGTGGAAGACGTTCAGCCGATTTCCCGCGCTGCGCACGTCTCTCACCCGTCTGCTCGTCAGCGACGATGACGTCGATGTCGAGCTATTCGGTTCCAGATTGCGGGTCAACAAACGCGCGGAAATCGGGCTCTGGCGTGCAGCGCGCGCGGCCGAGAACAACATCATTTTCCGCGATGAAGTCGCCTCGCTGCTGAACCTCGCGCTCCTGCTTCAGCCCGGCGATGTGTTCGTCGACGTCGGCGCGAACGTCGGTCTTTACAGCGCCACACTCGGACGCGTTTCCCAGCTCCTGCCCGACAATCGAGTTGTCGCCATCGAGGCAAACCCGGATACCGCGAATCGCCTCCGTGAGACATTGAGAGATGCGAATGCGGAGATTATCAACGTAGCGCTTTCCGAGCGCGACGCAGAGCTCGAGTTCGTCACCGGAGTCACGTCTGGCGTGTTTAGCGCCTCGGCTGGTGACGATAACGGCACCACGGTGCGTGTGCCGTGTCGCACGTTTGATTCGTTAGCGCTTCCGGCGGGCGATCTCGTCGTCAAAATCGACGTGGAAGGTCACGAGCTGCAGGTGCTCCGCGGCGCGGAGCAAACGCTTTCGGCCGGACGCATGAAGGTCCTCTATGTGGATGGCTACTCTTCGTCCGACGTTCCACAGTTGCTGCGAGACCGCGGCTTTCGGTTTTATGATGGCCGCACGTTACAGCCGTTCGGCGACACAGCGCCGCCTTATTCGCTGCTGGCAATTCACTCCAGCCGATGAGCGTCGCTGTATCGGTTATCGTCCCGATCAAGAACGAGGCGGAAAATCTGCCGCGTTGCCTCGGGTCTGTGAAATGGGCTGACGAGATATTCGTGGTCGACTCGCAGAGTACCGATGATTCCGCTGCCGTCGCGCAGCAGTTCGGGGCGCGCGTCGTGCAATTCGATTTCAACGGCACCTGGCCGAAGAAAAAAAACTGGGCGCTCGAAAGCCTGCCGTTCCGCAATGAGTGGGTGTTCATTGTCGACGCGGACGAAGCATTGCCGCCGGAAGCGGAGCAGGAATTTGCCCGCGCCATTGCCGACGCGGGCGAGATTGCCGGCTACTGGATCAACCGCCGCTTCATGTTCATGGGCAAATGGCTGCGCCATTCCTATTATCCGAACTGGAACCTGCGCCTGTTCCGCCACTCGTTAGGCCGATACGAAAAACTGACCGACGCCGCAACCAACAGCGGCGATAACGAAGTGCACGAACATGTGATCGTGCGCGGACCGACTGGCCGGCTACAGACGGAGATGGATCATTATGCGTTCCCGTCGGTCGAAGTGTTCGTCGAAAAACACAATCGCTACTCGAACTGGGAGGCGCGGGTTGCGATCGATCGCCACCTCGGCACGAGCGCAGCCAGCCTGAGCAGCGGCGCGGTGGAACGGCGTCGCAAATTAAAACTGCTCTCGCAGCATCTTCCGTTTCGGCCGCTGCTTCGGTTTCTTTACGTCTACCTCTGGCAGAAAGGTTTTCTCGACGGTTGGGAAGGCTACTATTTCGCCCGTTTGCACGGGATGTACGAGCTTCTTTCCGTCGCGAAAACCTTTGAGCTGAAGAAGAAACTCGGGCGGAACTGACCGATGCGGGTTGTCGTGTGGGGCATCAATTACGCGCCGGAGTTTACCGGGATCGCGCCGCACACCGTCGCCTTGTGCGAATTTTTGCGGGCGCGCGGCGACCACGTCGAGATGGTGACGTCGTTTGCCTATTATCCGACGTGGCAAAAACGCGCTGAGGATCGCGGGCAGCTCTATCGGCGCGACGAGATAAACGGCGTCCGCGTCCATCGCTGCTGGCATTACGTGCCGGCACGCGTCTCAGCGATCAAGCGCATTCTGCACGAAGGCAGTTTCGTCACGACGTCATTGCTGCGCGTGCTCTCGTTGACGCGACCTGACGTGTTTGTCGTCGTCTCGCCGCCGCTGCTGCTCGGCGCCGCTGCGTGGCTGGCGGGTATGATCAAACGCGCACGGTACGTTTTCCACGTGCAGGACATGCAGCCGGACGCGGCCGTCGGCCTCGGCATGCTGCGGGCCGGCTGGTTCACTCGTGCGCTCTATGCGCTCGAAGCCTTGGCATATCGTCACGCGGCACGCGTGTCGGGAATTACGCGCGGGATGCTGGAGACGTTTCGCAACAAAGGCGTGCCTGAGTCGAAGCTGATCTACTTCCCGAATGCGATCGCACTGCAAGACGAAACGCAACGGCCGCGTGGCCGATTTCGTGAGAAACACGGCTTCGCGGGGGATGACTTTCTTGCCGTCTACGCGGGCAATCTCGGCGTTAAACAAGGGCTCGATATTTTGCTCGATGCGGCGCGGCTCTTAACGAATCCGCGGATCCGCATCGTCATCTGTGGCGATGGCGCGCAGCGCGATGCGCTCGCGCAACGGATCGGCGAGCTGCAGTTGCCGAACGTGCGGATGCTTCCGCTCCAAGCGGGCGAAAACTATTCAGCGCTGCTCGTGGATGCGGACCTCTGCTTCATCACGCAACAGGCAGGCTCGGGGACTTTATTCTTCCCGAGCAAGCTGCTGGGGCTGCTGGCGTTTTCGAAACCGGTCGTGACCGTCGCGTCGGCGCAAGGCGAGCTCGCGTTGTCCGTCAGCGAAGGAGGATTCGGCGTAAACGTGGAGCCAGGGCACCCGGCGGAGCTCGCGAAATTGTTGGACGACCTCGCTGCCGACCCGGAGCGGCTGCGGCGCTTCGGCACGGCTGGGCGCGCTTACGTTCAGCAGTTCGAGAAGTCGAACGTCTTCAGCGCGTTCGCCCGCGAGCTCGACGCAGTCGTAGCGCCGGGCTAGTACGCCGTTCGCGGCGGCATCAGCAGGTGAAAGAAGGTGCGGATAATGATGCCGCACTCGAGCGACAGGTTCCAGTTCTCGAGATATTCGATATCGCACTCGACGCGGTGCGCGATGTCAGATTGCGATCGCGCTTCGCCTCGAAATCCGCGCACCTGCGCGAGCCCGGTAATGCCCGGTTTCACAAATGCGCGGACGTGGTAGTTCTCCATCACCGCGGAAAACTGCTGGTTATGCTCGATCAGGTGCGGGCGCGGACCGACGATGCTCATGTCGCCGAGCAGCACGTTCCAGAACTGCGGCACTTCATCGATGCTCAGCTTCCGGAACCACTTGCCGAGTGGGTAGACGCGATCATCTCCTTCGCGCGCTTGTCGCGTGAGCTCGCCGTTCACGTGCATCGTTCGAAATTTGTAGATCTTGAACTGCCGGTTCTGCATGCCCGCTCGGGTCTGGATGTGAAACAACGGGCCGCGCGATTGAAAGCGTTGTGCGATCCACACGATGACCGTCAGCACCGGGAACACGACTAACATCACCGGCAGTGCGAGCACGAGATCGATGACCCGCTTGCAGCAGCGGTTAAACGGATTCTCGAGCGGCTCTTCGCGCAGACCGATAAAGCGGAAACCGTCGTCCTCGAAGTGCGTGACGGGATGGCGAAGACGCTCCTCAAGATCGCTGAGAATCAACAGGCGCACCCCGAGGCGGTCGCAAACGCTGATGACGTGGCGGTTCCGCTCGTTGAAGAGCGGAAATTCCAGCAGAATGATCTGCGTAATGCCGCGCTCGCGGATGACTTTCTCGACGTCCTCAGGCGTTCCGAGCACCGGAATGCCGTCTTCGGTTTGTTGGATCGGTTCGTCGCAAATCAAGCCGGTGGTGTGCAGGCCCATTTCGGATTTCCGGCGCAACCAGCTGCGCAGCGCGGCGGCTTTTTCCGTTGTGCCGACGAGCAACGTCTTCTGTTTGTGAACGCCGGTGAACATGCCGCGCGCGAGAAACGACGGCAGGTAGTGGTGCGAAAACAGCAGCGCCACATAGAGCCACGGCACGAAGTTGAAGAAGAAAACACGCGAGATGAAGGAGTCCTTCATCGCGATCAGGTAAAACACGAGCGCGCCGACACTGGCCAGTGTCTGCCGCAAGGCTAGCCGGTGTTGCCGCAACAACTCGTTCTGGAGGAAGTAATTTTTTGAACCATCGCGACTCAGCGATTCCAGCGTCATGCCGAGCACGAGCAGCCCGCAATAAATCGCGTACTTGCGCCAGGTGAGCACCGCGCCCGGCGAATAGAATGTGACCATCACCCAGACACCGAGCCAGAAGAGCAGCGCCACCATCACGATCTGGCAGAGCAGGAACAGGCGGTAGAGCCCTTCCGTCCGTTGTGTCACCATATTAAGTCCGGCGCGCGGAGATCAGAGTACGCGATGGATGCGCAGCTTCAACTGATGCTAAGATCGCGCTCGACATGCAGCTCCCGTTCGCGCACCTGCGCCCCGTTCTGAGTAGCTTATCTCATACCAGCGCAAGCCGCTTCTGCTGATGGAAAAACCGGCCACTCGACCGACTCGGGAGCGCAGAAATGGTGCTCCGTCCAAACGCTGGAGCAACACTGTTGCGGCGGCTTTGCCGGTCATCGCCTGCGTCTTGGGCGGCGCCACCGAGAAATGGGCGGAAGGCATCGTGCTCGTCTTGCTCGGGTTGCTCGTTCTTGCCGATCCGCCACGCTTCTCGCCCGGCCGGGTCATCAACGGAGCGGCGATCGGGCTGCTCGTTTGCGCCGGATTGGCGTTCCTGCCATCGAATTGGTTTTTCCAGCCAGAATGGCGCTCAGTGCTGGCGGACGATTTCGGTCTGGCGTTGCCCAACACCGTCTCCGCTCAACCGTGGGCGACGCTGCAATGCACGATCAGCCTCGTCGCGGGCCTGACGTGGTTCTATTACGTCTGCTGCCGCGACGCCGAACCGCGCGAGATGCGATACGGCATTCGCCTGTATGCGGCGGGGATCGTTCTGCTCGCCGCGCTGTGTCTGGCGCTGCACTTCGCGCATGCGATGCCGCCGTTCTGGCACAACGAGCGGAGGTTCGGACCGTTTCCAAATCGCAACCAGACGGCTGATCTCTTCGCGCTGGCGGCGGTGGTGGTGCTCGCGTGCGGCGCCGATGACCTGCGCAATCGCAATTATCGCTGGATCGCGTGGGCGGTCTCGTTCGTTGTGCTCGTCGGTGCGCTTGCGCTCGGATTCTCCCGCGCCGGAATCCTGCTGCTGATCCTCGGTGTCGCGGTCTGGATCGCGGTTGTGACATTGCGAAAAGGTTCGGCCGCGCGGCTTGCGTTCGGCATTTCGATCCTGCTCGTCCTGCTGGCTGCGCTCCTGTTGTTCGGCGGCCAGACGCTCGAGCGCTTTCACCTCCGCGGGGACGGCGCGGGAATGTCGAGCGACTTTCGGTGGCTGATCTTTCGCGATGCCTTGCAGCTGATTCGCGCCTCGCCCTGGAGCGGCGTGGGGCTGGGAAACTTCGAACCCATATTCGCGATCTTCCGCAGCGCATCGCGCGTCGACACGCGATCGCATCATCCGGAGAGCGATTGGATTTGGCTCTGGAGCGAACTCGGCTGGATCGCTTTAACGCTGACGATTGTCGCCGCTTTGTTGCTGTTGTGGAGAGCGTTTCCGCGTGATGAAAGCCGTAACTATCGGCTGCGACTCGGCGGTTTCGTCGCGGCGGCGCTCTTCGCGATTCATGGCTTGTTCGATGTGTCTGGGCATCGCGTCGGAACGGCGATGGGAGCTGTTTTCCTGCTCGGTGCGGCGCTGCCGCGGGATGCTGAGGCTCGCACCAAATGGCTGCCGTTCCTCTTTCGATTTGTGGCCGTTGCCTTGATCGTATGCGGCGCCGCGTGGACAGCGTCGGTCCGTTGGCAGCGTCCGTTACCCGGCTCGCTCGGCGCGGAAATGCTCCGCGATTCGGCAGCGAGTGCGAATCGCAGCCGCAATTACGCCGAAGCGACGACACAGGCGACAACGGCGCTGGCGTGGACGCCGCTGGATTGGCAGCTCTACTTTGTGCGCGCTCTGGCGGAAGCGAATCAGCGCGACAGGCGCCACGCGCTGGATGATTTCCGCCGCGCGCGCTTTCTGGAGCCGAACGCGTACGAAGTTCCGCTCGAGGAGGGGATCGTCTGGTCGACAATTGATGCGCGACTTGCGCTGCCAGCCTGGCGAGAAGCGCTGGAGCGTGCCGGCTCAGAGCGCGCCGAGGCTTATGCTCGAATGCTGCGGCAAGCAGACCAGTTCAATCCGCGCCTGCTTCCCCGCCTGCACGAACTAAGCATGGCGCACTCAGACCTCGTGCTGACGTATCTCTCGCGGTTGCATGGCGATCCCTTCAACGCCGCCATCGCCGAGCTGCTCGCAAAGGATCCCGAGCTGGCAAAGCTGAGCGACACACAACGCGCGCAGCTTCTCGAGATGTGGTCCGAACGCGGCGATCTGGCGCAGCTTGCGCAACTCATCCAGCGGCACCCTGACTGGCTCCCTGCCGCATCCAGCGGCGTTGAGAAGTTTCGTGCCGAGCAGCGGGATTTTCGCGGCGCGGTCGAGCTCGCGTTGCGCTTCGGCGTGCGGCCTGCGCTGCCGCAAATCACGACCGATCGCCCGCCCACCGAGCTTCAGCAGACGCTTGCAATTGATCCCGCAAACTATGCCGTCGGATTTGCACTCTATCGTCAGCAACGGCAACACGGTCAGCTGGACGATGCGCTGCTGACGGTGCGGCATTTCACCGAATCGAAGCGCGCGCCGGCCTACTTCTACTACCTCGAAGCCGACTGCTGGGCTGCGAAAGGCGAATGGGAGCGGGCGTGGGCGGCGTATCAGAAGTTCGCGGCTGCGACTCGCAAGTAGACGCTCAACTGGCGACCGCTGCCTGCGCCGCTGCGAGCCTCGCGACCGGCACACGAAACGGACTGCAGCTCACGTAATCCAGACCGAGACGGTGACAGAATTTCACCGAATCGGGATCGCCGCCGTGTTCGCCGCAGATGCCGAGCTTGATCTTGTTGCGCGTGCTCCTGCCTTTGTCGACCGCGATCCGCATCAGCTCGCCGACGCCGTTCTGGTCGATCGTGGCGAACGGATTGCGCTTCACGATTTCGAGCTCTGCGTAGTGCGGCAGAAATGATCCGCTATCGTCGCGGCTCATCCCGAGCGCCGTCTGGGTGAGATCGTTGGTACCGAAGCTGAAGAACTCGGCCGTCTTCGCGATTTCGTCCGCCGTTAACGCTCCGCGCGGCACCTCGATCATCGTGCCGACGAGATAATTCAGCTTCACCTTGTTCTCGGCCTGCACGAGCTCGGCGACGCGTCGCACGATCTCGACCTGGTTCTCGAGTTCCTTCTCGAAACCGACGAGCGGAATCATCACTTCGGGATGCACCTTGATGCCGCTCTTCTGCACCTCCGCCGCTGCTTCGAAAATCGCGCGCGCCTGCATTTCGGTCACTTCCGGGAACGAAATTCCGAGGCGGCAACCGCGATGGCCGAGCATCGGATTCTGCTCGTGTAATTCGTGCACGCGGCGCGCAATTTCATCGGCGCTGACTCCCATCTTGTCGGCGAGTGCGCTCTGCGCGCCGTGATCCTGCGGGAGAAACTCGTGCAGCGGCGGATCGAGCAGCCGAATCGTGGCCGGCCGACCTTTGAGCGCCCTGAAGATGCCGACGAAATCCTTCTTTTGGTAAGGCAGCAGCTTGGCCAGGGCCTTCTGCCGATCGTCCACTTTCCGCGCGAGGATCATCTCGCGCATCGCGTCGATCCGATCGCCTTCGAAAAACATGTGCTCGGTCCGGCACAACCCGATACCGCTCGCACCGAACGCAATTGCGTTTTCAACCTGCTCGGGGGTGTCCGCATTCGTGCGCACGCTCATGCGCGTCATCTTCGCGCACCAATCCATCAGCTGGGTGAAGTTGCGATACGTTTCGGTTTTCTGGGCCGCGTTATCGCCGCGCAGCAACCCGCCGATAATCTCCGATTCGGCCGTTGGCAGCTGGCCGGCGTAAACGGTGCCGCTCGTGCCGTCGATCGAGAGATAGTCTTCGCCTTCGCGGAAAACCTGATTGTCCACCCGCATCGTTTTCGCGCGGTAATCGATGTTCAGTGCTGCTGCGCCGCAGACGCACACTTTGCCCATTTGCCGTGCAACGAGCGCCGCGTGCGACGAGACGCCACCTTTCGCGGTCAGGATTCCCTCCGCCGCGATCATGCCGCGCAAGTCTTCCGGCGACGTTTCGTTGCGGACGAGCAATACCTTCTCGCCTTTCGCCGCGGCGGTCGCTGCGCGATCGGCGTTGAAGTAAACTCTGCCCGTCGCCGCGCCCGGGCCGGCCGGCAAACCAGTTGCGATCGCTTTCGCGCTCTTCAACGCCGCGCGATCGAATACCGGCGCGAGCACCTGATCGAGCTGATCAGCGGGCACGCGACTGATCGCGGTTTTCCAGTCGATCAATTTCTCGCGCACCATGTCGCAGGCGAATTTCACCGCCGCGACGCCGGTCCGTTTGCCGTTGCGCGTCTGGAGCATGTAAACTTTGCCGTCCTGGATCGTGAACTCGAAGTCCTGCACGTCCTTGAAGTGTGACTCGAGGGTTTTGCGAATGCGTTCCAGCTCAGTCAGCGCCTTCGGCAGATGTTTTTTCAGATCGGCAACCGGCTCCGGCGTGCGCACGCCAGCCACGACATCTTCGCCCTGCGCGTTCATCAGGAACTCGCCGTAAAATATTTTCTCGCCCGTTGCTGGATCGCGCGTGAAAGCGACGCCGGAACCGGAATTTCCGCCGGTGTTACCAAACACCATTGCCTGCACGTTGACCGCTGTGCCCCATTCCTGCGGGATGTTGTATTTCCGGCGGTAAACGATCGCGCGATCGTTCATCCATGAGCCGAAGACGGCGCCAATCGATCCTTCGAGCTGCTTCCACGGATCGTTCGGGAACTGCTTCCCGGTGCGCTCCTTCACGAGCGCCTTGAATCGCTTTACGAGTTCCTTGAGGTCCTCAACCGTCAGCTTCGTGTCCTCGATATCGCGGTGGTAGCGCTCGTGCTTCAGCTCGTGGATCACCGTCTCGAACGGCTCGTGATCTTCGTCGGGCCGCTTCTGCACGCCCATGACGACGTCGCCATACATTTGGATAAACCGGCGGTAGCAATCCCACGCGAAGCGCGCGTTCGCCGTTGCCTTGGCGACCGCGAGCACGGTCTCGTCGTTCAGCCCGAGGTTGAGAATCGTGTCCATCATGCCAGGCATCGAATCGCGCGCACCGGAGCGCACCGATACGAGCAACGGCATCGCATTCGTATCGCCGAACTTCGTGCCCATCGTGCGCTCCATCCGGCGCACGCCTTCCTCCACCTGCGCCTGCATCGCTGGCGGATACGTGCGCTTGTTCGCGTAAAAATAAGTGCAGACTTCCGTCGTGATCGTGAATCCCGGCGGCACCGGCAAACCGATCCGCGTCATCTCGTGCAGGTTCGCGCCCTTGCCGCCGAGCAACGCCTTCATCTTCCCGTCGCCGTCCGCTTTGCCGTCGCCGAAGTAGTAGACGTACTTCGTTGCGCTGGCCGTGCGCCGTGCCGGGCGCGACTGTCGTTGACCGTTTAATTGCGACGAATTCGAGCGGCGTGAACGGGTCGTGGAACGGTTATTTTTTGCCATACTCCGAGTGCTGAGGCGACTGCCGCGCCAAGCTAATGACGCGCAGTGGAGAGGTCAACGAGCCGTGTCGCGGGCTCGCGAAATGGCTACCGCCGGTCAGGCCGGCTGCACCCCTTCGACCTGCGCGAGCACTTCGCCAATGGCGGAAGTGAATTCGTCGACGCCGGTGCTCGGGACGATGATCGTGTTGCGGCGGCCATGCGCTTCCTCGGTGATGCGCAGGAACTTCCCACGGTCGTTCTCGCGGAACTCGACGTGGAAATGCTTGCGCTCGATCTGGAGCTGCTTGGCCTCGATAATGTTGTCCATGCGAACGGCCGGCACTTTAGCGAGCCGCGCAGGGAGATGTGAAGCAAAATCTGCGCTCGCCTTTTCACGCAAGCCGCTGAATCAACGACGCTTGCGTGGCCGGCTCGGCTTCTCCCCGTCGGCAAGGGCGAAGTCGATCTGCCGCTTGAACAGATCCACGCGCGCGACGAACACCCGCAGCTCGTCGCCAACCGAAAAGCGGCGCCGCGATTGACGGCCGGTTAGCCGACGCTGCGCCGGCTCCAGCGTATAAAAATCGTCCGTCAGCGAGGAGATGTGCACCAATCCGGAGACAACTGCGTCCGGCAGCTCAACAACCAGCCCATAGTTTCGCACGTCGATAATGACGGCCCGAAACACCTGCGGATCGCGCGCGTCGAGCTGAAGCTGGAAGAACTCCATCTTCTTCATTTTCACTGCGTCCGCCTCGGCGTCGGCTGCGACTCGTTCGGTGGTGGAAATGTGTTCTGCGATCGATGCGACGCGCGTCGAGTCGATGCCCGCCATGCGCGGCGAATCGCGGCCGGCCAGCGCACGATGCACCACCAGATCGGCGTAACGGCGGATCGGGCTCGTGAAGTGCGTGTAGTTGTTTTTCGCGAGTCCGTAGTGACCGAGCGGCTGCGGCGCGTAGCGAGCGCGCTTGAGACTTTTCAGCAGGCCGATCTTCAGCGCCTGTTCCTCAGGTTTGCCGCGAAACAGTGCGAGCAGACGCTGGAGCTCGCGTCGGTGCGTGAGATCGCCAGCCTGGTATCCGTAACTCAGGATCAGCTCGCGATAATCCGCCAGCTTGTCGGGATCGGGATTCTCGTGCACGCGGTAAACGGTCGGAATGAGCCGGTTTTTCAGCTCGCGCGCGACGGCTTCGTTTGCGGCCAACATGAATTCTTCAACGAGTTGATGCGATTCGTCGTTCTCGATCCGCTCGAGTCGAATCGGCTTGCCTTCGGCGTTGAGCCGCACCTTCACTTCCGGAAAATCGAGATCGAGCGAGCCGTGCTGAAAACGCCGGCGCCGCAGCAGTGACGCCAGCTCCCACGCGACGTGTAATCGCTGACCGAGTTCGTCCCGCGGCGGCTGCTGCAGAATTGCGTAGGCCTGACGGTAAGTGAGCCGTTGCGCGCTGCGGATCACGCTTCGCGCGAAGCGGACGTTCTTTGTGCGTCCGTCGGCGGTGAATTGAATAAACGCCGAATGCGTCAGCCGATCGACATTTGGGTTGAGGCTGCAGACGCCGTTGCTCAAGCGTTCCGGCAGCATTGGTATCACGCGATCGGGTAAATAGACGCTGTTGCCGCGCTTGACCGCCTCGCGATCCAGCGCGCTGCCCGGTCGCACGTAGGCGGCGACATCCGCGATGTGAACACCAAGCCGCCAGCCGCCGCCATTAACTCGCTCGACATGGATCGCGTCGTCGAAGTCGCGCGCATCGTCGGGATCAATCGTGACGATGAATTGGCCGCGCAGATCTTCGCGGCCGCGCAGCATCTCGGGCCCGACCGTTTCCGGAATCCGTTCCGCTTCCGCCAGCACCGCCGGCGGAAACTGCGTCGGCAAATGGTACTTCCGGATGATCGACAGCATGTCGACACCGGGATCGGTCGCGCGCCCGAGGACTTCGATGATTTCGCCCTCCGGATTAACGTGACGCGACTCCCACGCGAGCAAACGCGCCACCACCTTGTCGCCGACTTTTGCTGTAGCCGCGGTCGCTGGCCGCGAATCGCTTCGCATCTTGTGGCCGAGACCAGCGACCTCGGCTACAGGCGTCACCTGCACGTACACGTTATGCACGAGCCGCGGATCGTCCGGCACGACGTAGAAGAAGTTTCGCGTCTGCTGGAGAGTGCCGACGATCGTGTCGTGCGCGCGCTCGAGGATGCGGATCACTCGTCCTTCCGCGCGCGCTGAACGAGCACGCGCTCGCGCGTAATCCTGGTCGCGCGTGATCCGCGCTACCACGCGATCGCCATTCATCGCCGTGCCGGTGTTTTCCGCCGCAATGAAAATGTCGGCCTGGCCTTCTTTTTCGCTCGCCACAAAACCGTAGCCGGCCTGCTGGATTTGAATCCGCCCAGTCACGAGATCGGCCTGCGACGGAAGGACGTAACGATTTTTGCGGATGCGCGCGATCTCGCCGGCGCGCTCGAGCTCCTGCAGGATTTTGTTCACGGCGACGCGACCCCCGCCGGTCCGCGCGAGTGTTTTGCCGATTTCTACTTTGTCGAGTGGCCGGTATTTCGGGCTGCGCAGCAGATCGAGAATGCTCGCGCGCAGCTGCTGGTCGTTAGCTTTCATCAGTCGTCGAATAAACCGCCTGGTGTATTAGTCTCACGAAGAATGAGTGCGACGCTCTGGAAAATTGACGGCCGCACCGTCGACGTCTCGCGCCGACCGATGATCATGGGCGTCCTCAACGTGACACCCGATTCATTTTCCGACGGCGGCGAGTTCTTCGAAACGGAGCGCGCAATTGACCATGCGGTGCGAATGGCGCAGGAGGGGGCACAGATCATCGACATCGGTGGGGAATCGACGCGGCCGCGTGCCGAGAGCATTACAGCGGAGGAGGAAATCGCGCGCGTCCTTCCGGTCATTCAAGGTTTGCGCGATCGAGTCACGGCGCGCATCTCGATCGACACTTCAAAGGTAGAGGTCGCGCGAGCTGCGCTCGATGCCGGTGCGGTGATCATCAACGACGTGACCGCCGGGCGTGGTGACGAGAAGATGCTGGCGTTCGCCGCGGAACGCAAAGCCGCGATCGTGTTAATGCACATGCAAGGTACGCCGCAGACGATGCAAGTTGCGCCGCATTACGACGATGTCGTCGCCGAAGTGGCTGATTTTTTTAGACAACAATATTGGCGCGCCATAAGCTCTGGCATCGATCCCATGGCGATTGCGTTTGATCCGGGAATCGGGTTCGGCAAAACGCTTGAGCATAATCTCGAGCTGCTCAGAAACCTGCCGAAGCTGCGATGCGAAAATCGGCCGCTCGTCGTCGGCGTGTCGCGTAAATCTTTCATCGGCAAGCTGATCGGCTCTTCCGAAATGACAGACCGCAAGGCGCCGACGATCGCGTTGACGGCACTGCTGCCCGAGCGTGGTGCCAACGTACTGCGCGTCCACGATGTCGCGGATAACGCCGTCGCCCTGCACACGGCGCAAACGATCTTTCGAGCAACTGCATGAAATTCGAGCTGATCAAGATGTGGCTCGGCAACTGGCGTAGTGCCATCGAGATCGTCTTGCTCAGCGTCGGGATCTACTACGGGTATCTCTATTTTCGCGGCACGCGCGGCGCGAAGGTGCTGACCGGCCTCGCGATCGTGTTCCTCACGCTGACGCTGATTTCGCAGCTGCTGAACCTGGTCGTGATCGGCTGGATCGTCCGCAGTTTTTCCGTGTTCCTCGCCGTTGCGCTCGTCGTTATTTTTCAGCCCGAGCTGCGTCGCGGCCTGGCTGAGCTCGGCGGCCATCCAATATTTTCTCTGACCAGCGAAAAGCGCGAGACGGTCCACGATGTGGTCGAAGCGGTGACGCAGCTCGCGCACAAACAGTTCGGGGCGCTGATCGCAATCGAACGCGATACATCGATTCGTGTTTACGAGGAGACGGGTGTCGTTCTCGACGCGGAGCTTTCGATCGAACTCATGCTCACGATATTTCATCCGAAGGCCGCGCTGCACGATGGCGGCGTGATCGTGCGAAACGGCCGGATCGCGGCGGCGGCATGCATCTTTCCGGTGAGCCAGCGTGAGACGCTCGACCGCAGTCTCGGTCTGCGGCATCGGGCCGGTCTCGGGATTACGGAAGAGTCGGACGCCGTCGCAGTAGTGATTTCCGAAGAAACAGGTGCGATTTCGATTTGCCACCGCCGGCGTATCGAACGCAACTTCACACCAGAAACATTCCGCAAGAGAATCAGCGAAATCCTGCTGCAGGGACCTTATGAAGAAGAGACTTCTGAACAATTGGCGCGCGAAGTTGATCTCCCTGCTACTCGCGACCACCCTTTGGTACCTGATCAAGAAAAACGTCGCGACGACGCCGTCGTCGTTTGACGGAAGGTTCGTCTCGCCCGCCGCGCAGCAACCGTAGCTCCAGTTCGTGCAGCGGCTAAGCTGCAGCGGCCATCAGCTACCACTCGCCGGGTTGCGATTCGGAAACGGAGGCACCGGCGGTAAGTCATAGCGCTTTGTTTTCAGCTCTTCCTCGATTTCCTGAATGGCGCGATCCAGCTGCTGATCTTCGCCGTGGAACTCCTTTGCCGGGTCGTTGTCCACCACGATGTCGGGATCGACCCCATGCCCTTCGATGACCCACTCCTTGCCTTCTTTCGAATAGGGAGCGAACTCCGGCTTGAAGAACTGTCCGCCGTCCGCCAGCGGCAGCGGATTTCGAATTCCGATCACGCCGCCCCACGTCCGTTTGCCGATTAGTTTGCCGAGCCCCATCGACTTGAAGCGGTAGGGGAAAATGTCGCCATCGGAGGCAGAGAACTCATCGCACATCGCGACCATTGGCCCGAGGAACGTCTGCGGCGGGTTGGGTTGCGGCGTGCCATTCCGCGCGATTTCGACCATCACCAGCGCGCGGCGCAGCCGCTCAATCACCAGTGGCGAGACAAAGCCGCCCCCGTTGCCGCGCACGTCAACGATAAGCCCTTTTTTGCGAATCTGCGGGAAGTAGAGCTTTGTAAATTGATTCAGACCGGGGCGGCCCATATCCGGAATGTGCAGGTAGCCGACTTCGCCGTTCGTTTTCTTGCTGACGTCGTCAATGTTCTTCTGAACCCACGCGAGGTAATACAGCGGCGCCTCATCAGCCGTCGGAACAACCGTCACGTCCCGCGCGCCATTGTCGGTTGGCTTGGAGTTGACGCGCAGCACGACCTGCTTGTCTGCGGTATCGATCAACGCGTCGTTAATGTTCGCCAGCTTCGAAACGGGAATGCCGTTGACCGCGAGGATGTAATCTCCCGGCTTCACGTTCACGCCCACTTCCGTAAGTGGTGAACGAGCATGCTTGTCCCAGTTTTCGCCCGGCAAAATGCGATCGATTCGGTAGGCGCGGGTCGCCGGGTCGCGCGAGAACTCGGCGCCCAGCAACCCAAGCTTGATGCGCGGCGTCTCCGGCCGCTCGCCGCCACCGACATAGGTATGACCGTTGTTCAGCTCGCCGATCAACTCACCAAGTAAGTAGGTTAAGTCGTTCCGGTGGTTCACGAATGGAACAAGCGCGGCATATTTGTCGCGCATCGCTTTCCAGTCGACGCCGTTCATGTTCGGCGCATAGAAAAAGTCGCGCATCTGTCGCCAGCATTCGTTGTAGATCTGCGTCCACTCAGCATGGCGATCGAGCCATACATCCAAAGCGGCCAGCTTCAGCTCGTGGTCCTTGGTTTCGATCTTGTCCTTTGGAAGATCGATGATCGCGTAATCTTTTTTGATCCGGACGAGCATCTTCTTGCCATCCTGGCTGATCTGATAGCCGTTGATGTCGCCAATCACCGTCTCCTTGCGATCTTCCCAGCTGAACGAGCAAAGGTGCGACTTTGGCGGCTGGCCGGGACCAGCCTCGTCATCGTCGTCGCCGCTGTCATCGCCGACAGTTCGGCGACTATAGAATACCCGATCCTCGAGCGATCTGATGTCGCTGTAGTTACCCGGCTGAACAGGCAAGGCGACAATCCGGTCGCGAATGCCGTCGACGTCGACTTTGACCACGACCGGCTTTTTCTGAGCCGCCTCTTTGTCGGCAGACCTTTTATTATCCGGAGATGGCGAAGTCTTGTCTTTGTCGCCGTGCTTTTCGCGTTTCTTCTCGGCGTCACCCACTTCGTCGCTCTTGGGCGCAAGCGGCGATGGAGTGTCTTTCGACAATGTGACGAGGTAGACGCGCTCCATATCCCGATAGACGTTCTCGAATTCCTCTTCGCCAAAAAGCGGCTTGAAGTCGCGTGCGGAACTAAAGAGCAGGTATTTACCATCGTCACTGAAACTCACATTTCCCGAGCCATACCAGCCGTCAGTCACCGCCGCCTGCTTCTTGTCCGCGGTCGAGAAGAGGTGAACTGTCGGCAAGCCGTTTTCCTCCGGGCGCGACCACGCGACCCACAGACTGTCAGGCGACCAATCATAGGAGCCGATCTCGCCTGTCGGATCCTGGTCAACCTGCGTGACAACCTTGTTGGTTACGTCGACATACCTCAGCCGCTGGAGGCGGTCGGCCCAGAGCAGTTTCTTACTATCAGGGGACCAGATGGCCTGGTAATAATAAGTGTCTGCGCCATTCGTTACCTGGGTGGCAGGTCCTTTGCCGTCCTGCGGTTGAATGTATAACTCATTCTCGCCCGTCGCGTCGGAGTTGTAAGCAATCCATTTACCGTCCGGCGACCAGACGGCGTCTCGTTCATGCGCGTTCGATGTCCGAGTCAGATTGCGAGCGGCGCCGTCCTTTGCCGGGACTGAAAACACATCCCCGCGTGCGACGCTGATAACGCGTTCGCCATCTGGCGCAAGGTTGACTGACTCAATGTGCTTCGAGGCATCGACCAGCGTCGAGCGTCCAGCGGCAAAGTCTTCCTTGATGTCGATCGGGACCGCCGCAGCCTGCCCGTTCGCGAGATCAAGGCGCCAGATGTAACCCGCCTGTTCGAACACCACCGAGCCGCTGCCAATCGACGGAAACTTCACGTCGTAATCTTTGAAGGACGTGAGCTGCTTCGTCTCCTTGCTCGTCAGATCGGTGGAGAACAGATTCATGCGGCCATCGCGATCGGACGCGTAGTAGATTCGATTGTCGGGACCCCACATCGGGCAAATGTCCTGGGCGGGGTTGTTGGTCAGATTTTCCGTCTGCCCTGTCTTGAAATCGTGGATCCAGACATCGTCCGCCATGCCACCGCGGTAATGCTTCCAGGTGCGGAATTCCCGGAAGACGCGGTTGTAGGCGATCTTCGAATCGTCAGGCGAAAACGAGACGAAGCCGCCGCGCGGCAGAGGCAGTTGCTGTGGCAGCTCGGCGTCGAGCCCAACGGTGAACAGCTGACCGATAAAATCGTTGAACGACTTCATCCGCGAGCGGAAGACGACGAGCGGCTTCGTATTCTCCCACGCCATCACGATGTTGTTCGGACCCATGCGATCCGAGATGTCGTCACGTCCGAGCGTAGCCGACGTGGTCAGCCGTTTCGGTTCGCCGCCGTCTGCCGGCATCACGTAGACCTCGGTGTTCCCGTCATATTGCGAGGTGAACGCGATCTGCGCGCCGTCAGGCGAAAACCGCGGGAATGACGTGTAACCGGGCCCGCTCGTCAGTCTGCGCGCGATACCGCCGTCCATGCCGACGGTGTAAAGCTGCCCTGCATAGCAGAAGACGATCTGGTGACCGTTTGTTGTCGGGAATCGCAGCAGCCGAGTCGTCTTCGGCAAACCTTGCGCGGACGCGGGAGCCATCGCGAAGAGAAGCGACGTCGAGAAAACAACGAGCGATAGAAGCAAACGGTTGCGGTGCATGGTGATGTAGACGGTCTATTTGGCACGTCGCCGTCGCAACCGATGTTTTACGACTGAAGCTCGAGCTCACGCACCAGCCTGCTTTACACACGCTGCGCGCGCGGGACAGTGCGTTGTCATGAGCATTGCTTCTCGCGCACTCGCCATCGCCTCGATTGCCCTGTTGTCAATCAACTCCGCTCCCGCGCAGCAACCGCCCGCCGCGCAAACCGCCTCGAGCAATCCGCCGCAGCAAACCGTCGAGAATCCGCCGCACCCGGTGCCCGTGCTGCCGCCGCTCAGCGATATTCAATTCAAGAACCTAAAGGCGCGCAGCATCGGACCGGCGACCCCGGGTGGTCGCGTTTCCGAGATCGCGATCGATCCGCGCAATCCGGCAGTGTTTTTCGTCGGCTTCAGCACCGGCGGTTTGTTCAAGACCGGCGATAACGGCGTCACGTTCGAGCCGGTATTCGACCGCGAGGCAGTGCAATCGATTGGTGCCGTAGCCGTGGCGCCGTCGAATTCCGATGTGGTGTGGGTCGGCACGGGTGAAGCGAGCGATCGCAACACGGCAGAGTGGGGCAATGGCGTTTATCGCTCAACCGACGGGGGCGGAACGTGGCAGCACGTCGGCCTGAATAACAGCCGCACGATCGGTCGAATCGTCGTCCATCCGACCAATCCGGACATCGCGTATGTCGCCGCCGGAGGAAATCTCTGGGCAGACGGCGGTGAGCGCGGTGTGTTTAAAACGACTGACGGCGGCAGAACGTGGAAGCCGGTCTTACAGGCGCCGCAACCGGCCAACGCGGTCGTCGGCTGCAGTGACATTGTAATGGATTCGGCGAACCCGGAGGTGCTGTACGCGGCACTGTATGCGCGGCGGCGGACGCCGTGGAGCTTCACTTTCGGACCAGCGCTCACTGGCGGTCAGGACCTCGGCGGCATTTTCAAGACGACGAACGGTGGCGCGACCTGGAAAAAGGTCACCGCCGGTCTGCCTGGCGCAACCGGCCGGATCGGCCTCGCTGTCTGCGCGGCAAATCCGAAGATCGTGATCGCGGTCGTGCAGAGCAATGAAGGCGGCGCCGGCGATTTCACGGACATCCACAGCAAAGCCGGCGGCGTGTTTCGCTCCGAAGATGGCGGTGAAAAATGGGCGCGCGTGAGTGATTACGATCCGCGGCCGTTTTACTTCAGCCAAATCCGAATTGATCCGGCGAATGACCAGCGCGTCTACTTGTTAGGCTTCGCGCTTCTCGTCTCCGACGACGGCGGCCACAGCTTCCGCGAAGATTTTTCCGAAAAACTGCACCCCGACCAGCACGCGCTCGCGATCCAGCCGGGCAGCGCGCCCGCGCCGAAGCCGCCGAAACCTGAGGACAAAAACTCCGGCAAGGGCGGACAAAAACCTGGAGTTTGCGAGCGGGTAATTATCGGCAACGACGGCGGTGTTTACCAGACCTACAGCGCCGGCAAAACGTGGGAGCATCTCGCGCGGATTGCGGCGGGCGAGTTTTACCGGATCGCGATGGACGACACGCGTCCCTATTACCGCGTGGCCGGCGGTTTACAGGACAACTGCAACTGGATCGGACCGAGCGGCGTCGCGAGCAAGGAAGGCATTCGCAATTCCGATTGGACGCCTTTCACCGGCGCGGATGGGTTTTACGTGCAGTTCGATCCGCAGGACCGCGACACGTTCTACGGCGTCAACCAGGGCGGCAACATCGCGCGGTTCAACATGCGGACGGGGGAGCTGCGAGGCATCCGGCCGGAAGCGGCGGAAGGTCAGCCGCGTTACCGTTTTCATTGGAACTCGCCGCTCATCGTGAGCAAGCACAAACCGGGCGTGCTGTATCTCGGCGGTAACCACGTCTTTCGCCTCTGGGATCGCGCGGAGCGATACGCGGAGATCAGCCCCGACCTAACCCACAACCTAGCCGACCGCGGCAATGCAGTCGGGAGCGGCGCAGAGAACTTTGGTGTCGTCTACTCACTCGCCGAATCGCCGATGCGCGCAGGGCTGCTTTGGGCCGGAACCGACGACGGCCGATTGTGGGTGACGGACAACGACGGCGGCCGCTGGACCGAGATGACGGACAATCTGCCCGAGCCGGTTCGCGGACAGTGGATCGTTCGGATTGAACCCGGAGCGCAGGATCCGAACGTCGCCTACGTCGCAGCCAACGGGTACCGCGTCGGTGACGATCGGCCGATTATCGCGCGCACGGCTGATGGCGGCAAAACGTGGACGAACATTGTGGGGGAAGGTCTGCCGCCGAACGCGCCGGTGGAAGTCCTCCGTGAAGATCCGGGCAACCCGCGGCTGCTTTATTGCGGCACGCATTTTGGTTTGTTCGCGTCGTTCGATCGGGGCGCACACTGGGTGAAGGTCGGCGGGCTGCCGGCAGTTCGAGTCGATGACGTCCAGATCCATCCCCGCACGAACGATCTCGTGATTGCAACGCATGGGCGCAGCGTCGCGATTCTCGATGACGTGCGGCCGTTCCGGGAATTCACGCCCGAGATCGCAGCCGAGCCGGCGCACTTATTCAGCGTGCCTCCGGCGACAGGCGTGTATCAGGCTGCCGGCTGGGCCGAATGGGCGGGTAAAGGAAATTTCCGCGGCCAGAATCCACCGGAAGGCGCGCTCTTCACCGTCTGGGTGAAGGAATTCACCGGCGACGAGATCAAGATCGCGATTGCTAGTTCGAGCGGAACGCCGGTTGCAAATCTTAAGGCGCCAGGCGTCGCGGGTTTCTCACGATTGAGCTGGGACATGCGTCCAACCGAGGACGTGGTCACCAAGTATGGAGGCGAGGATCCGAAGAAGTTGCTGCCGAGCGGCGATTACACGGCCGAGCTGAGCTTTGGGCGAACGAAAATGAAGCAGACGTTCCACCTCGACGTCGCACAAGGAATCACCACGCGCGGCGCGGCCTTGCCCGAAGCAACGCCAGCACCACACTGACGGATGTTTCACGCGGCTCACACAGCCGCCTTTGCGATTACGCGGCGAGCAGCTCGAAATCGTCGAGCGCAGCGATTAATTCGCAGCCCGCGATGAGTTTCGCGAGATCGTCGCAATCAGCGAGCGCTTCGTCATTGATAATGCGCTGCCAGAATGGAGGCGGTGTGGCACGGAATTCAGAGTCGCCGAAGAAGTCGATTTGGGGCATGAACAGTTCTTTAGCAACGCGCATGCCACCGACTTCAGCGACGGCCCGCCGCACGCGGAAATCGGCAGTCGGAATCGAACTGTGATCCGGGTGGCCGACGGGACTCGAACCCGCAACAGCCAGAACCACAATCTGGAGCTCTACCATTGAGCTACGGCCACCGTGTGGGCTGATTTTACCGCGAATCGCTCGAATGCAAAACGCGCCGACCGCGCGTTTGGCATGGCGGTCGCTCTATAGACAGCGTGATGGCTGGAACCATTGCAACCCCGACCCATTTTGTTAGCGTCGTTGCCGTGCGACGCACGAAGATCTGTCTGCTGCTCCTTGGCATCGTCGCGCTGATCGCGATGCCGCCCTCGATCCGGGCGCAATCCGACGACCCGAGCGAGATTTTTCTCAAGGCCTACATGAGCTCGCAACAGGGCGAAAAACTCGAGCACGACAATCAGTTCGACCCCGCGCTCGCGAAGTTCCGGTTCGCCGGCAGCCTGCTGGAACAACTCAAGAAAACGCACGCCGATTGGCAGCCGGCGATCGTTGAATATCGCAGCCGCAAAATCGGCGAAAGCATCCTGCGGTTGCAGGATAAAATGGCGGCGCAAAAGGACCTGGTCAGCGCAAGCGATCCCGGCCCGGTGAACCCGCCGGTTCTTCCCGGCAATGGCGGCCCTCCCGTCCAAGCGCAGGCGGAGTCGCCGGCTGAGAATACTGCGCCGGTGCTACCGGAACACGCCGGCGCGCCAGATCCAAACGTGCAGCTTGTTAAACCGCCGAGCGCCCCCGCCCGGAAAGATGACATCGCGGCGCCAATCGTGACCGACGCAACGATCAGCGAAACGACCAAGCAATTGCGCGCCCGGGTCGACCAGCTCCAGACCGAGCTGCAAAAATCAAAGAAAGACTACGCCGCCGTCCAAAAACAGAAGGATGACCTCAACGGTCGCCTGCAGGAAACGAACTCGCGTTTGCAGAAAGCGCAGCACGAGATCGAGACCGCGCAAGCCGCGGAGAAACAGGTCCGCGGCCAGCTCGCCGCCGCACAGGAATCGCTTGAAAAGCTGAAATCCACCTCCGATGCCAAAGGGCAGGAAGCGCTCCGGGCGGAGATCGCCGATTTAAAGAAAGCACTCGCTACGGCCGAGCAGGGCAGGGTGAGCGCGGAGAAGCAGAAGGAGGAATCGACGGCGAAGTTGAATGACGCGAACACACGCGTCGCCAGCGTTACGAAAGAGCGCGATCAGCTCATCGCGCAGCTGCAGGCTGGCAAACAGGCGCAGGACCGCGTGCAGGCGCTGATCGCCGAAAATTCCGATCTCCAGCAGAAACTCGCGAATGCGGAAAAGGCGGTTCGCGGGATCAACAGCGATCGTCCGGAGAAACAACAGCAGGTCGCGGAGGTTCAACAGCAGGTCGACCAGCTCCGGCAGCAGCTCGCCGCGAAGGACAAACAGAACAAGGAATTCGAAGCGACCATCGCGGATCTGCGGTCGCAGCTTGACGATAGCGCGGCCGAGCTGAGCAAAGCGAAGCTGACCGGCGCAAACCCGGAAGAGACCGCGCGGCTGACGAAAGAGAACGAAATCCTTCGCAATATCGTGGTGCGCGAACGGCAGGAAGAAGCGCGTCGCGAACAAGCCAAGAAGCTGATGCTGGCTGAATTCAACAAGCTGCAGATCAAATCCGACACGTTGAACGAGCAGATCGCGTTACTCGCGCAGCCGGTGACGAAGTTAAGTCCGGAAGAGCTCGCGCTGTTGCGCCAGCCGGTGGTTGCAATTTCAGACAACAATCCCGGGACTATGACGGCGAGCTTCACATTGCCGAAGCAGGAGCCTGCGGGTGCTGAGAACGCGCCGAAGCCGAACGGGTCCGGCACACCGGCAGCAGTGGCCGGCGCAAATTCGGCCGGCACCGCGCCGGAAAAGCGAGCGAATGATTCGTCTTCCGTGCAGACGATGCCGAAACCGGCGGTTCCCGAGGAGCTCGTTCCGACCGCAAGAGAAGCGAAAATGAGCTTCGACAACGGCAAATATCACGCCGCCGAGAAGGGTTATCAGAAGATCCTGTCGAAGGTGCCGGATAATCTCTATGCGCTGTCGAATCTCGGCGTCGTCTATTTTCGCACCGGCAAATTGAAAGCGGCCGAGCTGACGTTGAAGAAAGCTACGGTGCTCGATCCGCAGGATGAATTTTCGCACCGCACGCTCGGGATTGTTTATTACGGCGAGCGAAAATTCGATGATGCAGTCACCGAGCTCACGCGCGCTCTCGCGATCAATCCGAAGAGCTTCATCGCTCATAACTATCTCGGCATCACCGCGAGCCAGAAAGGCTGGCAGGAAGCTGCCGAGAAAGAGATGCAGGAGGCGATCGCGGTGAATCCGGATTACGCCGACGCGCATTATAACCTGGCCGTGATCTACGCGACCGCGCAGCCGCCGTCGAAAGAACAGGCGAAAGAGCATTACGCAAAGGCGACGCAGCTCGGGGCGGAGGCGGATCCATCACTGGAAAAGCTGCTGCGCTAATGCTGCAGCGCGGGTTGCTGAGCGCCCGCTACAGGTGATTTCGTGCTGAAGCCGGTCCTGACCGCGAACTGGCAGTACCTCGCGCTGCTCAACTTTCGGATCGACGCCGACCTGATCGCAGCACACCTGCCCGCCGGCACTGAGGTCGACTTCTACAACGGCGAAACTTATGTCAGCATCGTCGGCTTCCTGTTCTACCACACGATCGTGATCGGCCTGCCGATCCCGCGGCACCGCAACTTCGAAGACGTAAGCCTCCGCTTCTACGTGCGGAAAAAATCCGGCGATACATGGCGCCGCGGCATTGTTTCAATTCGAGAGCTGGTGCCGAAAATCGCAATCCCGGTCACCGCGCGTGTGTTTCACGGCGAACCGTATCAGGCGCTTCCGATGCGCAGCGAAGTGATCGACCGCGACGACCAAGTGAGCGCGCGTTACGAGTGGCGGCGCGGCTCGAGATGGGAACGGCTCGCGATGACCGCGCGCGGAGAAGCGCAGACCGTCGCAGCGGGTTCACACGAGGAATTCATCACCGGGCATTGCTGGAGCTACACGAAGCGCAGCGAGCGCACGAGCGAGTACCAGGTCGAACATCCGCGCTGGAAGATTTGGCCGGCCCAGTCGCACGATTTCGCTGCCGACGTGGCGACACTATACGGCACGCGCTTCGTAGATGTGCTCGCGGCTCCGCCGGTTTCGGCGTTCATCGCGGACGGATCGTTTGTGACGGTCTATCGCCGTTCCGCCGAAGGGGACGGCTGATTTTGCGCGATCAGCTCGCGCAACACGAACGGTAGAATTCCGCCATGGCGGTAATAGTCGATCTCGATCGGCGTATCGATCCGCAGCTTTACGGGGACCGAGCTGCGCTCCTCCTTGTTACGCGCGATCTCGAGCGTCACCTGCTGGCCTGGAGTGATGTCGTCGGACAACCCGGTCACGCTGAACGTCTCGCTGCCATCGAGGCCGAGCGACTGCGCGTTTTGTTCGTCGAGGAACTGCAATGGAAGCACGCCCATCCCGACGAGATTCGACCGGTGAATTCGCTCAAAGCTCGCCGCGACGACGGCTTTCACGCCTAACAAGCGCGTGCCTTTCGCCGCCCAGTCACGACTCGAGCCGGTGCCGTATTCGTGGCCGGCGAGAATCACCAGCGGCACGCCGTCTTTCTGATACTTCACCGCGGCATCGTAAATCGACATCTGCTCGCCCTCCGGCTGGTGCCTGGTGACGCCGCCCTCGGTGCCGGGCACCATCAGGTTTTTGATCCGCACGTTCGCAAACGTGCCGCGCGTCATGACGAGATCGTTGCCGCGCCGCGAACCGTAGCTGTTGAAATCGGCCGGCTTGATCCCGCGCGACATCAGGTACTGGCCGGCCGGTGATGTCGGCTTGATCGCGCCGGCCGGCGAGATGTGATCGGTCGTGACGGAGTCGCCGAAAATCCCCAGCGCACGCGCGTCGCGAATGTCTTCGATCCGGCCCGGCTCCATGCCGAAGTCGGTGAAGAACGGCGGCTCGTGGATGTAATCGCTCTTTTCATCCCACTCGTAGATTTCGCCGACGCTCGAAGGGATCTCGTTCCACTTCGGATTTTGCGCCGCGAAGTCACGATAGAGGCGACGAAAGACTTCCGGGCTGAGCGCGGAGCGCAACGCGTCGCGAATTTCCTGCAAGCTGGGCCAGAGATCGCGGAGGTAAACGTCGCGGCCGTCCTTGTCCTTGCCGATCGGCTGCTTCGAAAGATCGACATCGACACGCCCGGCGAGCGCGAACGCGACGACGAGCGGCGGCGACATCAGGAAATTCGCCTTGATGTTCTGGTGGACGCGCGCTTCGAAATTGCGGTTGCCGGAAAGCACGGAGGCGGCGATCAGGTCGTTGTCGTTAATCGCCTTCTCGATGTGCGGATCGAGCGGCCCCGAATTGCCGATACACGTCGTGCAACCGTAGCCGACGACGTTGAACCCGAGCTGATCAAGGTAAGTCTGCAACCCGGTTTTGTTGAGGTAATCGGTGACAACACGCGAGCCCGGCGCGAGCGACGTTTTGACGGATGGGTCAACGCGCAGCCCGCGTTCGACCGCCTTTTTCGCCAGCAATCCCGACGCGAGCATCACGCTGGGGTTACTCGTGTTTGTGCAACTCGTAATGGCGGCGATCAGCACGCTGCCGTGGCCGATCTCGGAATGTCCTTCCTTGAATTCCTTCGCATCCGTTTCCGCCAACAGATCGGCCGGCGTCGCAGTCGGACGGTTGGTGATCATCTCGCTATCACCAACGGTTTTGCCGATCTTCTCGCCCTCGCCGGCGCCCATGCCTTTGCCGGTGTCAGTCGGTCCCGCGACGCTCGCCGGCTCCAGCTCGCCGTCGCTCGGATGTGCGTGCCCGTTGAGCTCGAGCGGAAAACGCTTGCCTAACAACTCTTCGCTTTTGCCGTAGCCGCCGTCCTTTACCGGCTTCGCGAACAGCGACCGAAACGTTTCGCCGAGTTGCGGCAGGTTGATGCGGTCCTGCGGGCGCTTCGGCCCTGCGACGCTCGGCTGCACGTCGGCAAGGTTCAACTCGAGATCAACGCTGTAATCGATCTCCCCTTTGCGCGGCATGCCGAACATCTTTTGCGCGCGGAAATACTTTTCGAACGCGGCGCATTGCTCTTCGCTGCGGCCGGTCGCGCGCAGATAGGCGACCGATTCATGATCGACGGGGAAGAAGCCCATGGTCGCGCCGTACTCGGGGGACATGTTGCCAATCGTCGCACGATCCGCGACCGGGAGTGACTCCGCGCCTTCGCCGTAAAATTCGACAAACTTGCCGACCACTTTCTGCGCGCGCAGCATCTGCGTGATGTGCAACGCGAGATCGGTCGCGGTGACGCCTTCGCGCAACGCGCCGCTCATGTGCACGCCGACGACTTCCGGCGTTAAGAAGTAGACAGGCTGACCGAGCATACCGGCTTCGGCCTCAATTCCGCCGACGCCCCAGCCGACAACGCCGAGGCCGTTGATCATCGTCGTGTGCGAGTCGGTGCCGACGAGCGTGTCCGGGAAATAAATACCATCGCGCTCGAGCACGCCTTTCGCGAGATACTCGAGATTTACCTGGTGCACGATGCCGATGCCGGGCGGCACGAGGCCGAAGGTTTTGAAGGCCTGCTGACCCCATTTCAGGAACTGGTAGCGCTCGCGGTTGCGCTTGAATTCCATTTCCATGTTCAACTGCAACGCCTGCGCGCTGCCCGCGAAATCGACCTGCACCGAGTGATCTACGACCAGATCGACCGGCACGAGCGGCTCGATGATCTTCGGATCGCCGCCGACACGCTTCACCGCGCTACGCATCGCCGCGAGATCGACCACCAGCGGCACGCCGGTAAAGTCCTGCAGAACGATGCGCGCGACGACGAACGGGATCTCCTCGTTCGCCGGCTCCTTCGCGTTCCAATTCGCCAGCGTCTCGACATCTTTCCGCCGCACCTTCTTTCCGTCGCAATTCCGCAAGACCGATTCGAGGACGATACGAATGCTGACCGGCAGCCGCGAAATGGCGCCGACACCCGCTTTTTCCAACGCCGGCAGCGAATGGAATTTGGCCTCGCGCCCCTTGCCGGTGTCGAATGTCTGAAGCGTATGGAAGTCGTTGTTCATTTCAGTTCCCCGAGCCGCGCCTTTACTTTCTCGAAGTTCGGCAGCGCGCGCGCGTCGTCGTTGCTCTCCGCGTATTGAATCACGCCGTGCCGGTCGATGATGAAAACGGCGCGCTTCGGCACTCCGCCCATCGGCAAGTTCACTTGCGGCAGGAACGAATCGTAGGCCACCTGATAAGCGCGGGCGACCTGGTGCTCGTAATCACTCAGCAGCGGGACGGTGATCTTCTCTTTTTGCGCCCATGCCTCCTGCGCGAAGGGATTGTCGCCGCTGATCCCGTAAATCGTCGTGCCGAGGCTGCTGTAAGCCGACAGATCCATGCTGATGCCGCACATTTCGGTGGTGCACGTTCCAGTGAACGCCATCGGAAAAAACAGGAGCAGCGTACAGCCGTTGCCGAAGTTGTCGCTCAGCGTGACGAGCTGCGGCCCGTCGGCGGTTTTGGTGGGGAGCGTGAAATCGGGCGCTTTGGTTCCAACTGCGAGTGCCATGGCAAGAGATTCACTATAGAAACGTGGTGAGGCCGGTCAAAACGTTGGCAGACTGCGCGGGTGGAATTGCTCTGCTGGCTCGGAGTCATCGTGCTTTTCGCCGTCGGCCTGCTCGGCACGGTTGTCCCTGTCCTTCCCGGACCCACAATCATCCTCGCCGCAGCAGTCCTTCACCGTGTTCTATTGCCGGCTGAGAAGAGCGTGAGCTGGATCGTGATCGCGCTCCTCGCGGCGCTCACCGCCGCGTCGTACGCGGTCGATTTTCTCGCGAGTTACTTTGGTGCCAAGCGGTTTGGCGCAACTCGGTGGGGCAGCTTCGGCGCGATCGTCGGCGCAATTGTGGGTGTCTTTTTCGGGCTGCCGGGGTTGTTCATTGGTCCGATCGCGGGCGTGATCGTGTTCGAATTCATCCGCCACCGGCGGTTGATCGCGGCGGGCAAGGCAGGCTGGGGCACGCTGCTCGGAACGATCGCGGGCATGCTGGTAAAGTTGGCTCTCGCGCTTGCGATGATCGTCATTTTCCTGATGAACGCGCCGCCACCGATCTGATGTCCGGCAAAATACCACTTGCACGCCGAATCACTTTGTAATACAAAGCCAACGTGACGGACGCAGATCGAGCTGAAGA
>CADDYX010000002.1 GCA_902810735.1 Verrucomicrobiota bacterium
CGACTCTCTTATTTGAATCGGGAGGGTCAATCCCGATGTCGGAGCCGGCGTGGCTGCCTCGCTAGGATTCGAACCTAGACAAAGTGATTCAGAGTCACTTGTGCTACCATTACACCACGAGGCAAACGCGCTCTTTCCCAGGTCAATCGGGCCGCAACGTCCATCGCCGTGTTTCTGGCACGATGGCCGAAAGTTACGTCGTCAGCCGTTTACCTGCGAGGAATCGGAAACTACCGATGCGACGGCGTTGCACAACGCGGAACTTTGCACCTGCGGCGGATCGGTGGCCTCACCGCCAGAAATTCAGCGCCAGAAGGACGAACGTGGCCTCAGTACGGCGTCTTGTCCGGATTGTTTTTCCACTCGTCGAATAATCGGAGCGCAGACTCGCGGCAGATCGGCGTCATTGGCAGGGAACGCGCTGCTGGTTCGAGCGGAATCTGCTGATAAATAAATTCGTCATCAAAGCCGGCTCCCGCGGCATCGCCCCGCGTACATCCGTAAAACAGCCGCTCGACACGCGCCCAATACGCTGCCGCAAGACACATCGGGCATGGCTCGCAGCTGGTGTACAATTCACAACCGCGAAGTTCGAAACGCTGCAACGCGCGACAGGCATCGCGAATCGCCATGACTTCGGCGTGAGCTGTCGGGTCGAGCAATGAGGTGACTTGATTCCAGCCGCGCCCAACGATCTTGCCGCCAGTGACAACAACCGCGCCGAACGGACCGCCGCCGTTTTCCGCCATTCCGCGATGGCCCAGTTCGACAGCTTCACGCATCCACTGGTCGTGAACGCGCGCGTCCCGACCCGATTCGGGAGTTTCCTGAATGCTGATTCGCGTCTCCATCTCGCCTAATGAGTTACTCCACCACGACTGTTGTCAGTTTCATATTTACCGCATCGACGAGGCCCTGGTCAGTCAACTTCAGTGCAGGGATTGGCGAAAGACTCAAAAACGAGAGCGTCATGAACGGCGCCGGAAGATCACATCCGAGGCGCGCTGCAGCCGCTTTTAGTTCACCGATTTTGTCGATCACCACTTCCAGTGGCTGATCAGACACGAGGCCGGCAATGGGGAGGGGGAGTGACGCTTCGATTTCACCATTCACAACCGCGACCTGCCCGCCATGCATTTTCTCAAGCGCGCTGATCGCCGTGACGATCTCCTCGTCGTCTGTGCCGACAACGACCACGTTGTGCGCGTCGTGCGCGACGGTGGAAGCAAGCGCTCCGCGTTTTAGCCCAAAGCCGCGCACGAAACCGATGCCGACGTTGCCAGTTGCGCGATGCCGTTCGACCACAACCAGCTTGAGGATGTCACGCGCAGTGTCGGAAACGATTTTTCCGCCGACAACTTTCGGCGTGTCGTGGATTTCCTTCGTCACGATCTGGTGAGGCACGATCTCGATCACGCGAATCTGTTTCGCGCTGTCGCTGCGCAGCTCCAGGTCGGGAGCGCGGTAACTCAGATTCATCGTGCTCCGAGGCAATGATTCATCGGCGTCGCTCCGGCCGAGATATTCTCCGTCCTCCGCAACAAGCGTCGCTTTCTTGTAAACGCGCCTGACTGCGAAGTTCTTTGGATCGTCGAACACGATGAAGTCCGCCCAAAAACGCGGCGCAATCGCGCCATGGTTCTTCAATCGGTAATGCCTCGCCGTGTTGATCGTACCCATCTGGATCGCGGTGATCGGAGGCACGCCATGGCGAATCGCTTCGCGGATTGAGTGGTCGATATGGCCTTCCTTGACCAGGTCGCCCGGCAGTTTGTCATCCGTGGCGAACGAGCAATTAGCGGAATTCTCCGGCCTAACGAGTGCAATAATATCCTGCAGATTGCGCTCGGTACTCCCTTCCCGAATGAGCAGATGCAAGCCGAGCCGAAGCTTTTCTCGTGCTTCGTCGATCTCGGTGCTTTCATGATCCGACCGAACGCCGGCGAGCGCATAGGCGTTCAGGTTCTTCCCGCGAAGTCCCGGCGCGTGACCGTCGATCGCCTTGCCACGGCCGGCATCGATCTTCGCAAGCTCACTTTCGAAACCCAGGAAGACGCCGGGATAATTCATTAACTCGGCGATGCCGGTGATCCGGTCGTCACCGATCATCAGGCGCAGATCGTCCGCTGTGAATCGCGCGCCGGCCGTCTCGAGCGGTGTCGCCGGAACGCAGGACGGCAACATGACGAAGAAATCAATCGGCAGACCCTTGCTCGATTCGAGCACGTAACGGATTCCGTCCATGCCGAGGACATTGGCGTATTCGTGTGGATCGATGACCATTGCGCCGGTCCCGTGCGGAACGATGGCGCGCGCCAGCTCCGGAATCGTCACCATCGTGCTCTCAACGTGGAAATGCGCGTCGATCAGGCTCGGAGCGAGATACGCGCCGCGGAGATCGATGGTTTCCTTCGCGTCATAATTCCCAAAGCCAATCACGCGACCGTCATCAACTGCGACATTCGCGTCGTGAATTTCGCCGCTGAAGACGTTTACAACCCGCGCGTTCTTGAACACCAGATCAGCGCGCGTTTCGCCGCGGGCGACGCTGAGCTTGTGCTGAATTTTCCTCACGCGAGGACCTGCTCGGCGGTCGCGTGCTCGGCCGTCTCAGCCGCGGCTTCGCTTGCGACGCGCCGATGAATTGCATTGAAGATCGCTTCCGGCGTGGCCGGTAATGGCAGCGGAATCTCGCCACTAGAGCGGCGGAACGCGGCAATGGCGTCCCTAATTGCCTCACGAACCGAGATCGCCAGCATCAACGGCGGTTCGCCCACCGCTTTGCTGCCGTGGATGACGTTTTGCTGTGTGGCATCGCCCAGAAAAGTCACGTTGAACACATCGGGCGTATCTCCGATCGCAGGTATTTTGTAGGTGTCGGGCGAATGCGTCATCAGTCGCCCTTCTGAATCCCAGACCAGCTCCTCGGTCGTCAACCACCCGGCACCCTGCACAAAACCGCCTTCGATCTGGCCGCGCGCGACGCCGATGTTCACCGCATCGCCGGCGTCGTGCAGGATGTCGACACGGCGAATGTGATTCATGCCTGTGAGACCATCGACCTCGACTTCGGTGACCGCGGCACCGACGGCGAAGTAGTGGAACGGTTTGCCGCGTCCGGCGTCGCGATCGTAGCAGATATCCGGCGTTCGATAAAAACCCGTCGCGCTCAGGCTCGTCCGCGCGAAGTAGGCGCGCTGGAGCAAATGGGCAAACGACACGCGATTGTCGATCGCGTCACAGTCGAAGACATGATTCTCTGTGAATCGGATCCGCGATGGCTCGATTTCCGCGCCACCCTTCTCGCGTAACATTTCGATCGCGAACGGCAGCAATCTCTCGCGCAATATGTCGCAGGCGTTTTTTACTGCCGCGCCGTTCAGATCGGTGCCGCAGGAAGCTGCCGTGGCCGAAGTGTTCGGCACCTTGTCGGTGCGCGTCGCCATCACGCGGACGCGATCTGGCGTGATTCCAAGTTCCCGCGCAGCGATGAGCGCAACATTCGTGTAAACGCCCTGGCCCATTTCGGTGCCGCCGTGGTTCACCTGGGCGGTTCCGTCCTGGAACAGGAGCACGAGCGCGCCACCCTGATTGAGGTGCGTTGTCGTGAAGGAGATCCCGAATTTCACCGGCGTGATCGCGATACCGCGTTGCCGATGTTCGTGCTCAGCGTTCCAGCGCCGGATTTCCTCGCGCCGCGCAGCAAGGCCGCTCGACTTCACGAGTTCGTTCCAGATCCGCTCGAGCCGATTGTCCTCGATCTCCTGTCCGTAATGCGTCGTGTTGGTCTCGCCGCGGCCACGGTAAAGATTTCGTTCTCTGACCAGCTCAGGCGCCAACCCGAGTCTCCGCGCGATGCGATCGAGAATTTCCTCGATGATCAGCATTCCCTGCGGTCCGCCGAATCCGCGGAACGCCGTGTTGGAGGCAAGGTTCGTCTTCGCGACCACGCCGCTAAATTCGACGTGCGGAATGTAGTAGGCGTTGTCGAGGTGAAACACCGCGCGATCCGTCACCGCTCGCGAGAGGTCGAGCGACCAGCCGCCATTCGACACCAGTTCAATCTTCGCCGCGATGAGCAAGCCAGCCTCGTCGAAACCAACAGAAAATTTCCCGAGAAACGGATGCCGCTTGCCCGTGATCATCATGTCCTGATCGCGATTGAAACGAATCCGCACTTTGCGACGCGTCTTTGTTGCCGCGAGCGCAGCCAGTGCGGCCAGCGTCGCCGCCTGCGTCTCTTTGCCACCGAAACCGCCGCCCATGCGCGGGCATTCGACCACGACGCTGCTCATCGGCAGCGCGAGCAGGTGCGCAACGATGTGCTGCACTTCCGATGGATGCTGCGTCGAGGAACTGACGAAGATCGTTCCGTCTTCACCGGCGTCGGCGCAGGCAGCTTGCGTTTCCAAATAGAAATGATCCTGCCCGCCGATCGAGAATTCGCCGTCGAACTGCATCGGCGCATCCGCCAATGCGGAAGCGAAATCGCCGCGGCGAATGAAGTTCGGTTCGCTGTGGAAGCTATCGGCGTCGATCGCCTCCTGGATCGTGAAGATCGCGGGCAGCGGTTCGTATTCGACGATCACCAATTCAGCGGCTGCGCGACAAATCTCCGCCGTGTCGGCAACCACCAGCGCAACAATTTGTCCGTGATAAAATACTTCTTTGTCCGCGAGCAAAATCTCGTCGTGCCGGACGGCGCCGACGTCGTTCAATCCCGGGATATCCTCCGCCAGAAGCACGGTGTGAACGCCCGGCACCGCGCGCGCGGCAGATGCATCTCGTCGCAAAATTTTCGCATGCGCGTGCGGCGAACAAACCGGCCACAGCTCCAGCAGCTGCTGCGGTTGCGCAGCGTCGTCCACGTAAATGGCCTCACCGGTGACATGCTTATGCGCACTTTCGTGCGGGAGCGCTTCGTCACGGTGAGGTAACGCGCGACGAATCTCGCGGGTGTTTGCGATCGGTTCGTCCTGCGCGAAGAATTTGCGCAGCAGAGTTTTCGTCAATTCACGCCGGTAAGCCGCGCTGCCACGGACGTCGGAGATGGGTGTGAATTCATTCTCGAGCAACGGCAGGACTGCCTCGCAGGTTTCGATGTTCCACCGTTTGCCGATCAGCGCTCGCTCGGTTTCGCGCGCCCGCATTGGCGTGGCAGCCACGCCTCCATACGCGAGCCGCGCCTCCACGATTGTGCCGCCTTCCGTCAACTTGACGTGAAACGCGGCTGCGACCGTGCTGATATCCATCTCTCGTCGTTTTGAGACTTTGTAGAATCTGCGGAGCGATCGCGTCTCGCCGGTGATCCGCGGCACGATGATCGATTTCAGAATTTGGCCCGCTTGCAGCGCGGTTTTGCGGTACGAGACGAAGAAATCGTCGAGGGAAATGACTCGTTCGCCGGCGCGAGAGGCAATTACCACGCGCGCATTCAGCGCGAGCAGGACCGGCGCGCAGTCGCCGATCGGCGATGCCGTGACCAGATTGCCGCCGACGGTCGCGCGGTTACGAATCTGGCGCGAGCCGAACACGAGCAGCATCTCGCGCAGCTCGGGATATTCGGCGCCGAGCTTTTCGTCAAGACGCGTCAACGTGCTGGCGGCGCCGATCGTCCATTCGCGTTCGGTGGAAGTGATTGCCGTCAGTTCCGGGATGGCTTCGATCGAGATGAGCAGCGGAAATTTGCGGAACTTCTTCGTGATATCGAGACCCAGCTCGGTTGCGCCGGCGATGAGGCGCGCGTTCGGATTTTCCCCCAGCATCGCGAAGAGCCGCGGCAGCGACGTTGGCCGGAGGAATTTCTCGTCGCGGTGCGCGTAACGAATTGCGCCGAGACGCGTGCGAGCCTTCTTCAGTTCCAGATCGAAGCGGTCCTCGCCGTCGCGTTGGGCAAGTGCATCCGCGGCCGCATCGCGGATCGGCCGGTAGCCGGTGCACCGACACAAATTTCCGCAGAGTTGCTCGTCGAGCTGCGCAGCGGTTTTGAGATCGCGGCGCGTGTACGCTTCGAACAACGACATGATGAACCCCGGCGTGCAATAGCCGCACTGCGATCCGAAATTCTCGACCATCGCGCGCTGGACTGGATGCAGTGTTCCGTTGGCAACGCCTTCCACCGTGAGGATGTCGCGGCCTGCCATCAGCGGCAGCGGCACAAGGCAGCTGTTGATCGCGCGATAACAGCGCTTTCCGCGCGCGTCGCGGTCGGCGATCGCGACAGAGCAAGCGCCGCAATCGCCTTCCGCACATCCTTCTTTCGAGCCGGTGACACCGCTCGTCCGCAACCAGTCGAGTAATGTGGTATTTGGCGAAACCGAATCGACGCGAACTGATTTGCCGTTCAGCCGAAACTCCAGCGTCTTGCTCATCCTATCGTTTCCGATTTTGCAGAATCTTCAAAAACGAACGTGAGCGCAGTTCGTCAAGCGTGAGGCCGGTCTCGAGCGCCTCGCTTTCGGTGATGGCGCCGCAGGCAATCCCGCGCAGGAAGAAATTCAGCAGGCCCTGGCCCGTCGCAGCGTCATCGAAAACGTCACCGAATAGTGACGCAAGCGCCGCCTTTTCCACGAACGTTTTCAGGCGGTCCGAGGCTGTTCGCAAGCTGGCGAGAAAAAACCAGTAGACGGCGGCGTAACGCGTAACGAGCTGCGCGGGATGGAGGTCCCAGCCCTGATAAAATCCTGTGCGCAGCGAATGAAGATTGTCATTGAATCCTAACCGCCAGGCGCCGTGCACCGCCTCGCGGTTCTGCTGAATCTGCTGCGGTGTCAGCCCCTTTCCTTCGGCCGCGCGATGTGGCCCAACCGGCAGGATATTCGTCGCGCCATCGGAAAGATGAATTCCCGTGCCGGCCATTGACACCAGCATCATCTGTCGGGCGAAGTCGCAGGCCGGATGCTGCATCGCCTGATAAGCGGCGGTGATTCCGCACGAAGCGGTGTAATCGTAAACGCCGAAGTGAACGCTTCCGCACCGGCCTTCGGCCGCATCGACCAGCGAATGCAGCGCGACCTCGCCGCGTTGGTTGATGATTGACTGCGGCGTCTCGATCATCAACTCGATCTGCAACGCGCCGGCGGGAAGGCCGGTCTTTTGCTCGAGCAGCTCGAACAGGCGGACCGCCGCGCCGACCTGTTCCGGCAACTGCACTTTCGGCACGGTAACGACGAAATTCTGCGGAAGCCGGCCGCCTGTTTCCTGCGCGAGTGTTGTGACAAACACGTCGAGCGTCCGGCCGCTGCGCGCACGCAAATCTTCGTTCAGCGGTTTGACTCGAATGCCGATGAACGGCGGCAGCGTGCCCGCTTTCATCCCGCGCGCGACTTCGAGCGCGCTGGAATGCGCGTGCTGATCTTCCTCTTCATCGGCGCGGTTGCCGTAGCCGTCTTCGAAATCGAGCCGGAAATCTTCCACCGGCTCGCGCTGGAGTTTCTCCACGATCTGTTCGTAGATTTTCGCTCCGAGCTGCGCATCCACCGACATCGCAAGCGCGTCGCTTAATTTTGCCGCGTCAGGCGCGTATTCCTTCAATGAGCGCAACGCGACTTCGCCGATTCGTTTTGCCGAATCAGCTTTGAACAAGTGCGCGCCGCCGTAGACCGTTTGCACAGCCTGTCGCCGGTTCGAGTCGCCGGGATACCGCCGCAGGAAGTCGTGATTCGCTTCGCTTAATCGTGCAATGGCTCCGCCGAGTTCGCTCGGATCAAAGCTCGGGCGAGGCAAAGTTTCATTCATCGTCGTGCCGGCTGAACGAATCTGCCGCCAGCTTGGGTGCGGAGCTTACCATCGCGGCAGATTGTTTGTCCTCGCAAAATCGTGCGCACGATCCGGCCGCGCAGCTTTCTTCCGACGTACGGACTTTGCCGGTGCCGGTAATGCAGCGAGTCGCAGGTCACAATCTCCGCCGCATCGGCGTCGATAATCGAGAAGTCGGCATCTTTACCCACCTCGAGCCCGCCTTTTGCCGCGAGCCGAAAGCGGTGCGCGACGTTTTCGCTCGTTAGTCTCGCGATTTCGCCGACCGGCAGTTTTGCATCGATCAGCAGGGCCAGCAGGTGCTGACAACCGGAAATCCCGCCCCACACCTCGAAGAAACTTTTTCGCTGCTTCATCTCGGGTGGAGATGGCGAATGATCCGAACCAACGGTGGCGATGTCTGCCAGTTTGGTCCGAAGCTCCTGCTGCTGGCCGCCGTCGCGCAGCGGTGGCGCGCATTTCGCGAGCGCTCCGATGCGCTCCATCTCCGCGGCCGTAAGGGCGAGATAATGCGGACACGTCTCGCACGTCACATCGACGCCACCGGCGCTCGCTGCAGCCACCAGATTAACCCCGCGACCGGAACTCACGTGAACAACATGCAGCCGGCAACCGGTCTCGCGCGCGCAGTCGATCGCGTGACGAATTGCATCCAGCTCCGCTTCAACTGGTCGGGAGTCGAGATAATCGGCAACCGTTGTTTTGCCGGCGTTCAGTTTTTCCGTTGTCAGACGCTGTGTCAGCTCCTGCGATTCCGCATGCACCGCAACAAGCAGATCGAGGGACGCGGCGATCCGCATCCCTTCACGTAAGGTGGTGAAATCGACGTGCGGAAAATCGTCGATGCCGCTATCGCACATGAACGCTTTCACTCCGACGACGCCGCGATCGCGCAGCGCTTCGAGTTCCCGGAGATTTCCTGGTACCAGGCCGCCCCACAATCCGAAATCGACGAGCGACTTCGCTTCAGCAGCGGCCCGCTTCGCGTCGAAGCTCGAGGCATCGATCGTCGGCGGGTGTGAGTTGAGCGGCATGTCGAAAACAGTCGTCGTACCACCGGCGGCCGCGGCCGCTGACCCCGTCGCGAATCCTTCCCACTCGGTGCGTCCCGGTTCGTTGAAGTGAACGTGAGAATCAATAACGCCTGGCAGAATCGACAGCGTTGTCGCGTCGATTTCTTCGCGCGCGCTTCCGCTCAGCGCAGCTCCGATCGCGGCGAACTTTCCATCGACGACCGCAATGTCGTGCTCCTGACCGCGCACGAGCACGTCGAACTCAGCCATTCGCGAAATTAGTCACGAAGGCGTTCCCCAAACGCGCAAGCGGCTCACTCCGCCGTCAGGATAAATGTTCAGCCGCAGATGGGTGCAGTTCTCGATGTAGGAAAGCTCGTGCTCGAAAAAATGACGCGTGTCGGCCTGCAGTTTGGTTTTCGGAAGGACCTCTCGCCACGTCGTGTCCGAGCTGGTCAATTGATCGATCGACGCGTCGCGCGCCACGCATCCGTCGATCGAGCACATGTCGGGGTAGTTCCCTTTGAAGTGATTCGTGTCGACTTCGATTTTGCGGATCGTCCCGGCGAGCCCGAGCTTCAAAATCAGCCAATCGTATCCGGGGCCACGGCGCCGCTTCGTTTCCCAGCCATCGCCCATGTTTTCGGCGCGACCCGGCATGATCAGATTGTTCATCGAGCTGAAAAACATGTCGCTGCAGGCGAGTGCGACGCCGCCGTTCTCGATCGCGGCCAGGTCGACGAGCTCACCGGATCTGAGCTTGCTCTGGTCGGGAACGACGATGCCGTAAACGCGAAAACGCGCGACGCCGCCGTCCGGGAAAATATTTAACCGGACGTGCGTCCACGTTTCGTCGCTCGTGACGGAAAACAGATTCTGCGAGCCGGGATTCAACGAAGATTGGCCAAGGATTTCGGTCCATGAAAGCCGTTCCACTGCGGCCACATCAGCGACGAAGCCGCCGGAGATAAAAAGCGCGTCGAGCGATGCCGCGGTGGGATGATTGCCGAGAAAGTAGCTCGTATCGATGTCGACTTGCTTGATGATGCCGCGCACGCCCAACTGAACTACACACCAGTCGTGGCCCGGAGTTCGCCGCCGACGCGTCTCCCATCCGTCCATCCACTTGCCGCGGTCGGTGTATTTATCCGGGAGAAACACCGCACGCGCGGGCTTGAGGAGGTTTTCCTTCTCGGCGAAAAATTCGTCATTCGCGAGCAATGCGATGCCGCCGAGGCGTGAAGATGCGAGATCAACCAGACCGGGCGGAGTCGAATTCGCTTCGCTCATTCCGACTTCGTCTCAGCTGCCGCGATACGTGCTGTAGGCCCACGGCGAAACTAGCAGCGGCACATGATATTTGGCTGCCGCATCCGAAATCACGAAACGCACCGGCACGCGGTCGAGAAATTTTCGTTCGCCGAAATAGTCACCGACGAAAAATATCAGCTCGTAATTTCCGGCGAGCATTTCGCCTGCGTCCAGCAAAGGTGCGTCCGTCCGGCCATCGCTGTTCGTGCGCACGCTCTTGAGCAGGTTCGGCGCGTCGCCGCCGATCGCCCAAAGCTCGACTTGCATGTCGCGGGCGGGACAGCCGCGCATCGTGTCGAGCACATGAGTCGTCAGCCGGCTCATTCGATGAGGTCCATCAACCGGAGTTTGGCGATCTTGAAGATTTCCGAAAGCGCCGTGTTCAGCTCGACCTCGGGAGGATTTTGCAGGCGCGCTGCAAAGGCGTCCAGCATCGTCTGCTTGTCGTTCATGCGTGCGCAGATGACGAACGGGAACCCAAACTTCTCGCGGTAACCGCGATTCGCGTGCCGAAATCTCGCCAACTCGTCATCTGTCAGCTCGCGGAGTCCAGCTGATCGCTGTTCGCGCTCCGATTCCGCCGTGAGGTCGAGCCGGTCCGCAAGATCGGGATGTGCACCTACCAGCGACAGCTTTTCCCTGGTGCTCGCCGCATCGACGATCGCGCAGAGCTTGGCGTGGAGATCGGTGACCGACGCGAAGGGTCGATTCGCCCACGCACGCTCTGCAATCCACGGCGAATTCTCGAAAACAGGACCAACCACAGAGGTGAATTCGTTACGGCCGAGCGCATTGATCTCGGCGAGCTTTGGCATCGCGCTACCGCACTAAATCAATTAATTACGACGAGCAATGCCCAAACTCGGGAGTCACCGCTACGGCAAAGCACGCGTGCGGGTGCTCAAGATTCTGCGTAACGGCGAGACGCACACGATCAAGGAGATCGAGGTTGCGGCGCTGCTGAAGGGCGATTTCGAAACGTCGTACACGGCCGGTGACAACAGCAAAGTGGTTCCGACTGACACGATCAAGAACACGATCAATGTGCTCGCGAAGCAACATCTCGGCGATGAGATCGAGCTGTTCGCGCAGATACTCGGGAAGCATTTCATCGATCAGTACCAACAGGTGCGGAGCGCTGAGATCACTGTTGATGAACGAGCTTGGCAACGTTTACAGATCGATGACGAACCGCATCCGCACGCATTTCAGCGCGGAAGCGATGCGCGCGTCTTTACGCGCGTCCGGTGCGACGCGAATTCATGCGTTGTGCGATCCGGCATTCGCGGCCTCGTCGTTCTCAAGTCGACTGAATCCGGCTTTGAAGGTTATCCAAAATGTGACTTCACCACGCTGCGCGAAACCGCCGACCGCATCCTCGCGACTTCTTTCACCGGCACGTGGACCTACGCCAAAACGCCGGGCGATTATTCATCAGCGAACGCAGCGATCCTCGCGGCGATGCTGAGGGTGTTTGCGACGCGCTACAGTCCTTCCGCTCAAACGACGCTCTTCCAGATGGGCGAAGCTGCGCTGGCAAGCTGCGCCGAGATTTGTCGATTAGAATTAGCGATGCCGAACAAACATTGCCTGCTGATCGATCTGTCGCCATTCGGACTCACGAACAACAACGAAGTGTTTGTCCCGATCGAAGAGCCGCACGGCCAGATCGAGGCGATCATCGAGCGCGATGACTGATGCGCTGCTGGAGGAATTGCTTGCCGCGCGGCGGTCTCGCACTCCTTGTGCATTAGTGACCGTCGCCGCGACGAAGGGATCTGCGCCGCGAGCAGCAGGCGCAAAAATGCTCGTTTATCCGTCCGGTCAAATCAGTGGGACAGTTGGCGGCGGAAAGTTCGAGGCGCTCGTTGTGGCCGACGCGCAGGAAAGCATTCGCTCCAAAATTCCGCTGCTCAAGACGTATCCGCTTCGCGAAGGTGAACCCGATTCGTTTGGAGCGATCTGCGGCGGCGAGGCGACGGTCCTGATCGAGCCGCAGGCGCTTCGCGAGGCGGTTTTTTTGATCGGTGGCGGCCATTGTGCGCAGGCGATCGCAAGCTTGGCCGCACAGTGCGGTCTCTCAGTTACAGTCGTTGACGACCGCGGCGAATTGCTCAGCGATCTGCCGCCGAGTGTGACGATTGTTTCCGATGTCGCGCCACCAGCCTTTATTCGCAGCCGCAACTGGAAGCAGGATGAGGCGCTGGTGATCGTCAGTAGACAACACGACATCGACCGCGAAGCACTGGCAGCGGCCCTAAGCGTCCCTGCGGTCGGTTATCTCGGAATGATCGGCAGTCGCCGCAAAGTGCAGATGGTCTTCGACCGTCTGAAGGACACACCAGGCGCGGCGAATCTCGACCGCGTGTATGCCCCAATTGGGCTCGACATTGGCGCCGACGCTCCGGCCGAGATCGCGGTGAGTGTCATCGCCGAAATGCTCGCGGTCCTGCGCAAAACCAGCGGCGGCCATTTGCGCGGTCACCGCAGCTAGCTCAAGGCAGGTGCGTATCCTCGGCGCCTGCGCGGCCGAGCTCGTCCTGCACTGGTGCACGCATCGGGAGCTGTGACGGATCGGATGCGGCACGAGCGGTGCCGCGAAGCTGGAGGTTGTTTACCATCCGGCCGATCCAGTTCGCCTGGTGACGAAGCCGAATCAGGTCCCGTTCCATCACTTCTAGAGTTTTGAACACTTCGGTGCTGTGATCGGCGTGGCTTTGCAGATTGCGCACGTGCTCGCCCAATCGGGCGAGCTGAGTCTGCAGATCGTCATCAACTGTGCGGCAATCTTCGACGGTCCGCCGCAGATCAGCTTGATTCTGCTCGACCTGCTGCTGCATTGCCGACAATTGCGTCGCCAGACTGGTGAGGGCATTCTGCAGCACCCGCGAATCGCGTTCGCGTGCACGTGCGAGCAACTCGATAACTTTGCGATACTCGCGCTGCTGATAACCAAAAATACGTGAGACAATCGACCGCCGGCGTGCTGCGCGCTCGAGCGCGTCGCGAAGCGCTGTCGCCAACGCGTCACCTTCTGAATTGACCAGTCCAGGGGCTGTCGCCGGGACATCAGCTGACACGCCGGCGTCGTCCTGCGCGCCGGCATTTGGGTCGCTTTTCATCCTGCGCGCTTAACCGATGTCCGGCTCGGCATTCCCGGTTCCACCTGAACTTCCCAACAGCAGACGCCGAGCGTCCTGGGATCATCGGCCGTGCCGAGTCGGCTGGGCGAATCGGCGCGCGGCGTCGCGAGTTTCACCGTAATCGCACCGCCTCTCTCCGCGAGTTCCGCCGGAACCACGAAACTGAACCGCTGCTTTTCGCCGACCTCCCAATCGGCAACTTTCGTCTGCTCGACGTAGACCGCCACCGGTTGATACCGCAGCTCGGGCGGCGCCATCATGCCGTTGAGAATGAAGGTGACTGACGCCGTTGCAGGCTGCGAGACGACCGGAATGTCGACCACGATCGAGGCATCTGTGCCGTCGCTCCATGTGAAGTCCTTCTCCGCCTCGTGCCATCCGGCTAACTTGATTTCGTCAGCATCGGTACCCTTGCCGAAACTAAATGTCGCGGCGTAACGCGGTGTCAGCCCGCGCGCTTTCCCGACCGTGATATAGTGCTGCAGAGGATTCCCAATATCAGGTGAAACATTCTGGCGGCGGTAAAACTCGACATCAAAGTTCGGGTGCGGTGCCCGGCGTTCACGCCAGCCGCGAAGCACGTAGTCGACAAGCGGATTTCTTCTGGCCTCCGCGAGTTCTGGATTGCGGGATAAATACCACTCCGTCGCAAACAGCGGGTGCGGGTCGAGCCCCTGCCAAGCGCCTTCTGTCAGGAAATGAACGAGCGGATTGACCTCGCCCGACGTGATGCTGGTCAGCTGTTGCCGGTAGAATCGCGTATCGAATAGCGGATGCGGACTTGCTCCTTCGGCAGCACCGCGCGCAAGGTAATGCTCGAGCGGCGACATGTCGTTTAGGTCGCTCTCTCGTGTCGACGTGTAGTAAGCGGTGTCAAACAGCGGGTGCGGGTTGAGTCCGTGCTTCGCGCCCCAGCGCAGATAATGTTGGAGCGGATTAGCCGCCGTGGCGGCCTCGGGGTATTGCGCGATATACCAGTCGGTGTCGAAGAGGGGGTGCGGATCAAGTCCTTCTCGTGCACCGGTAACGAGATAATGCACGATCGGCAAAACTTCCGAGTCGTGACTCAGCGCCGGATCTTGGCCCAAATACCAAGTCGAATCAAAAATCGGGTTCGGCTCGCAACCTGCGTCGAGCCCGATTTGAACATAATGCTCGAGAGGATTGAGCTCCGGCGACAAACCGGCTTGTTTCGAGTACCAGGATGACAAGAAAAGCGGATTCGGATTGCGCCCTTCCGTCGCACCGATCGCTAAATAGTGGTTAAGGGGATCGGCCCCGTTGATGAGAACGTCGGGGTTTTCCTCCAAGTACCACTCGGCATCGAACAGCGTCGCGATGAGCGCACCGTTTCTTCGATTCGTTGCGCGCTCCCGCACGGCGTCTGACTGCTGCTGTGGCATCCGGATGGGCGAAATTACGGCCGCTGTGCATTCGCCGGCAGCATTAGCGCGTGCTCAACGGATCCAGGCGCGGCTCGGTTGGACGTACCCTGTTTAGCAACAAATCAGGAGTTTACCACCGGAAACAAATCGCGAGGGCGTTTACGCTTGTGCCAGTCGGACTAATCCGCAAATTGTCTGTCGGCGGATTCGCCAGTTCCGGTCAATGGATACAGTATTGCCAGAGGATCGGCCGTCCGGCACGGCTGCTGGTTCGGCGAGCGGCCGCACCGCGATCGTCGTCGTCGGAATGCACCGCAGCGGTACGTCGGCGATGGCGAGTTTCCTCGAAAAGCTAGGCGTCATGTTTGGCGATCGCTTAGCCGAAGCAGCGCCAGATAACGTGCGCGGCTTCTGGGAACACAAAGAGATCGTGAGCCTGCACAACAAGCTGCTCCGCGCACTCGGTTCAAATTGGGACGACGAGCGCCCTCTTCCCGCCGATTGGCTACAGAACCGCGAGGTGCGCACGATCAAGGCGGCGCTGGCCGCGGTTGTACAGCGTGACTTCCGGAATACTCCGGTATTCGGCCTCAAGGATCCGCGGCTTTCTCTGCTGGTGCCGCTCTGGACGGGTATCTTCCGCGATCTCGGTATAGCAGCACGGTTTCTGTTAATGCTCCGTCACCCGGCAGAGGTAGCTGCGTCGCTTGCCGAGCGTAACGCGTTTTCCCCGGCGCAGAGCTATCTGCTCTGGTTGCGTTACACGATCGACGCGGAGATGCAGACGCGAAACGAAATGCGCGCGATCGTTACGTTCGATCGCCTCCTCGAGCAGCCACGGCAGGTGCTCGACTCGATTCGAAAAACCTTACAGATCGCCCTCCCGATCGGCGGGTCAGAAGAACAAGAAGCGCTGAAGCAACTGCCCCCTTCATTGCGGCATCATCGCCGCGACGGCGACATGGCAGCATCCGCGAGCATTCCAGATATCATCTATTCAGCGCTGGAAGCAGGAGATTTGCAACGGTTCGACGCCGTGGTCGCAGAGTTTCGCCATTACGCGAATCTGTTTCAGCCGCGAATCACCGAACTTGCCGCTGCACTTGTGCAAACGCGACAAACTGAGGCTCGGCTCGCGAATGAAGTGCAATCTATGACTGATCTGCGCGGCCGCCTCGACGAAGCGAATCGTGCGGCCGCTCAGTCGCACAACGAGTTGCAGCAACTTAAAGCCGAGTCGGTCTCGATGGCGGCTGAGTTAGCCGACGCCCGCTGGGATGTCTTGCGTCAACGCGAAGATCTGCTGATACGCAAAGACGCAACCCAGAAAGCCGAAAATCGTATCACCGAGTTGGAGATTCAGCTCCACGTCGCAGCGAAGGCGCGCGATGAACTCGGCGAGATGATCGAACAACTCGAAAACGACATTGAGCGGCTCCGATCCGTCGAGCAGGAAAGCTTTATGGTGTCTGACCGGCTTGCGCAGAGCGAAAACAACTGTGCAATCGCGCAAACGCGGCTGGCGGCTTTGCGAGACCACCTGACCGCGACCAACTCTTTACTCGCGGAGACGCGCCGCTGCCTGCGCGTGGTGACAGATGCGCTGAACTCCAATACGGCTCGTGACCGCGGACGCAGTGTTGGCAATAGTAAGTCTAACGCAACAGCCGATCAGTCGCGTCTTGTCGATACGGTTAAAAGCATCAGCGCCCACTTAAAGGCATCAGTGCCGCGGAAGCCGAACGAGCGGCGGGAGGCAGGCGTCGGTGGCAAGCCCGCAGAAGAGTCACCAACGTGACAACGGTCTGCGCCGGATTTACGCTTTCGATCGAAGGGCGACTGCCATCACATGCAGTTGATGGCTATCTTACACTTTCCGGTTGGTGCTTTGATGAAGTGACGCGCGAGCCGGCGGCAGTTCGCGTAGATGTTAGCGGCAAGCGTCACGTTTCTTCAACTGCTGTAATCGTCGGTGAGCCGCACAACTCGGCCGATTTTCCTGTTAATGCTCGGTTCCATCTGGATGTTCCGGTTCCGCGAGGTTACCACGCAGTACGCGTTGAAGCGTCGCTTGGCGACAGCGGCTGGGTCCTGCTGAAAACGCTGCCACTGTGCGGAGAAACCGCGCCGCTTGAGGCCGGTATTGAGTCGCCGGAGCTGCAAACTGTGGACGAAGGACTCGTCCGCATCACGGGTTGGGCGCTGCAACCGCAGGAGAGAATTCGCACATTGATCCTGAACGTCGGCAAAGCGGCGACCACCTGCCGGTATGGCATCGCACGACCTGACATAGCAGCGCGGTTTCGCAAGATCGCACACGCCGAGCATTGTGGATTCGAGTGCGATGCCTGGCTCCCAGCTGGTCCGCAGAAGCTCGTCCTAACAGCGCACCTCGACGGAGCAGTCGTCGCGGCTCGTAACAGTAAAGATTTGTACGTGAATGGCCGATCCGAGACCGCTTTCTTCAAAGCGCTCGACGCGGCTCGTGCCCCGTTGCTTCGAATCCAGCAGTCAACCCGGCCCAAGGTCTCGATCATTATCCCGGTCTTCGGCCAGACGGCCGTGACCTTGAAATGCCTCAAAGCGATCGAGCGACATACACGCGGTCTGGCTTATGAAGTCATCGTCGTTGATGACAATTCAGACGAGAGGACGCGGTTGTTGCTCGACCAAGTGCGAGGCATTCGCCTGATTCACAATGATGTGAACCTTGGGTTTGTGCACAGTTGCAACAGAGGCGCACGAGCTGCCGAAGGAGAATACCTCGTCTTTCTTAATAACGACACAGAAGTAACACACGGTTGGCTATCGGCGATGCTGCGCGTATTTGATCAACGCCGCGACTGCGGGCTCGTCGGCGCGAAGCTTATTTATCCTGATGGTCGGTTGCAGGAGGCGGGAGGAATTATTTGGTCGGACGCGTCAGGAATAAACTATGGGAACGGTGACGATCCCGACAAACCAGAGTACAACTACCTGCGTCAGGTCGATTACTGTTCCGGCGCATGCATCGCAACACCGCGCGAGTTATTCAAACAGCTCGGTGGATTCGATGAACGCTACGTTCCGGCGTACTACGAAGACACGGATTTGGCTTTCCGCGTCCGTGAGGCTGGCCTGGCCGTTTATTATCAGCCGGCGGCGTCGATCATCCACCACGAAGGCCAGACATCCGGCCGAGACACTTCTACTGGCGTAAAGAGGTACCAGCTCGTGAACCAGGAGAAATTTTTCCGGAAGTGGCAGCCACAGCTGGCGACCCATTTGCCACGTGCGCAGTCGAACGTCACCAGGGCTCGTGATCGCAGTCTTCAGCGGCGCGCTCTGGTCGTCGACGCCCGAGTGCTTCAGCCGGATCGCGACTCTGGTTCGCTCCGAATGTGGAATCTGCTGCGCATTCTACAAAGTTTCAGCTTCCAGCCAACGTTTCTGCCAATAAACCGGCAACGTGTTTCTCCATACACCGAGCGGATGCAGGAGCTGGGAGTCGAGTGTCTTTATGGTCCGCACGCCGGCGAGCTGGACGAGTTCTTCGCGTGCCGCGGAGCGGAATTCGATCTTATCATCCTTTCGCGTGCCGGAGTCGCGTGGTCGGTGCTGCCACTATGTCGGCGGCACGCGCCAGCAGTGCCGGTGATTTTTGATACCGTGGATCTTCATTTTCTTCGCGAGCAACGGGAGGCGGAGATTGAAGCTCGGCTGACAAAGCGCCGTCAGGCTCGTGTTCGTGAGGCAACTGAGCTGCGCCTCGTTGAGCAGTGTGATGCAACCGTTGTTGTCAGTCCCGTCGAACAGGCACTGCTTCGCGAGAAATGCCCCGGCCGCGAAATAGCGGTAATTTCCAACATCCACGAGTGCAGCGTCGGGCGAATTCCGCGGTTCGAGATGCGGCGGGACTTCCTTTTCGTTGGTGGGTTCGAACACACTCCAAACATCGACGCGATGGTCTGGTTTTGCGGCGAGATCATGCCGCGGATCGTCCAGGAACTACCCGAGGCGAAGCTCCACATCGTTGGCAGCAACATGCCCGCGAGCATCCGCACGTTGGAAAACGAGCACGTCGTGACACACGGTTATGTGGAGGATCTGGTGGAGTTCTTCGATAAGTGCTTGTTGTCCGTCGCACCACTGCGATGGGGCGCCGGCGTCAAAGGTAAGATTAACCAAAGCATGAGCCACGGCGTGCCGGTCGTAGCTACGAGTGTTGCGGCGGAAGGAATGTACCTGGTTGACGATGAGAACGTCCTGCTCGCCGACGATTCGCCGCAGTTCGCGCGCCAGGTCGTGCGCTTGTGCCGCGATCCTGCCCTGTGGCAGAGACTATCGGAGCAAGGGCAGGCGAACGTGCGGGAACATTTTTCCTTTGATGCAGCGAAGCGCAATTTGACTGCGCTCCTGGATCGAATGGGGCTGTTGTGCGCCGATCACGCAGGGAGCGTAGGCAATACTTGAAGAGCGGCTTCGAGACCGGAGACGAGTCGGGTGATTTGCTGGCGAATAACCCCATCGGAGCGCTTCGGCCGGACGGCGGAAAACCACGCGATTCCTGTCGCGATAGCATGCGCTACGTCGATCCGCATTGCGCCTCGGGTTTCCTCGGCTCGCAGCGTATCACAGAAGAGCTGCAGAGTAGCCTCGTCGGCGCCACGCCAAATCAGACCGATCAGACCATCAGAGTAGAGCGGTCCTACGCAAAGATTATCGAGGTCGACGACTTTCGTCCCCCCAGCTTCATCTGTAACAAAGTTGCCTGTCTGTAGATCGCCATGGCACAACGCGTCATACGCGTCGGTCGGCGGATCAGGTAACAACCCGAGCGCTTGCCGCAGGGCGTCTCGATTATCGTGTAACTCTTGCGGATCTGCGGCCCATGGCGCGTCCGGAGAGGCAAGACCTTCCAGCGGCGGGTATGCTCCATGACGGCGAAGCGCTGCAATCAACTGCTCCGGTACCGGGCGAAAATCTCTCCGCACCGCCACGAACAGACGGATCAGCGCAGATAATTCATTCGGCGGCGGCGCTGCTGCACCGGCGACCGGCAAACGGCCGACGAACGGAAAAACCATCCACCGGCTTTTCGCGGTAGATGGGAGAATGTAAGAGCCGTTGATCTTCTCCGGCATCAGCACGGTAGATGGTGTTGCTGATCGGATCGCGTCGAAGAGCGCCGTGCAAAGCTCTTGTGGCAGCCTGCCTAACGCCGCGCCGGGTGCGAGCGACTTCGCGACAAGCGGCCCATCGGGTGTGGAAATGAGATAGCTCTGGTTCGTGCCTCGACTTAGACTCGCGTCGAGGCTGTATGCGTCACGAATTTGCGCCAGCAATTCCGCTTCCGGCCGTTTCCCACGCGCTTTGACCAAGACGCGTTTGGAACCTGACCGGAAGCCGAAATAGTGCATGAATCGGACAACCTGTACGTCCGAGAAATACCGGGTTAATTCATCGAGCGCCGCTTCGGCGGAATATTTTTCGCTCGTGAGCTTCGTCTGGTTCTGGATCGACGGTTCGTCGACAGACCACGGAAATTCGATGTAAAGAAGGTCGCGGCTCAGAGCAGCGATCCGGCGAATCACATCTCGCAGGTCTGAGCCCTGCGCCACCGCCCAGTGCAGAACCTCCATGAACAGAACGACGTCCGCCGCTGAATCGTTCGCTTGCAAATCGAGCAAACCGGTTCGCCGTACCTCCACCGGAAGATTGCGCGATGCGACGACGGCGGAGAAGAATGCGATGAACGGGTCCTGAACGTCGCAAGCGATCACGCGCTTCGCGCCGAGTCGCAACGCGTGAAGCGTGAGCAAACCAGAATTACATCCAACGTCGAGAACAGTCCGTCCTGCAAAATCCTCCCGCGACCATCCGAGTTCCTGCAGGCGCAATTGCGTCTGGTCATTCAGAGGCTCGAGGGTGCGCGGATCATACTGCTCATACGCGCACGTGTTTCCGGGAAGTTGGAGCAGATTCTCTTCGGCCATCGTCAGATTTGCGCCCAACGTGCGCTGCGACGCACGTTTCGCAACTGTGGTTATCGCCGATGCATCGCGGCGCGCTGTCCGGCGCAGCTCGCGAGCGGTGTTCGGCGTCTGCTCATTGCGCTCGGCGCGACCACACCGCAGTGCCAGCGTCGAAGGCTACAGGCGGTGCTCCGGGTTGCATCGCACCTCGATGAAGGTTTGAATTCGACGATGAGATCGCTGGGTGTAACAGGGCGGACGTATCTCCCAACGAGCCGAGAAAGGCTTACGTGATTGTTCAGCAGACACAGCGGCCGCGACTGCAAAAATGGAAGTGACTGACTTTCTCATCGTCGGAGGCGGCATTATCGGACTGACTGTTGCCCGGGAGATCAAGCGACGATTTGCTGACGCGAAGGTGTTGCTGCTCGAGAAAGAGCGCGCCGTCGGGTTACACGCAAGCGGACGTAACAGCGGTGTTATTCATGCAGGATTCTATTACTCGGCGGACAGCTTGAAGGCGAAGCTAACCCGCACTGGCAATCAGGCGATGCTCGCCTACTGCGAATCGAAGAAGATACCGGTAAATCGCTGCGGAAAGTTGGTCGTGGCACAAAATGAGGAGGAGTTGCCGCAGCTCGACGAGCTACTTCGTCGCGGAAAAGCAAATAGTGTCCCATTGGAAGAGGTAAGCGCGGAGCAGGCGCGGCAGATCGAGCCGCGCGCGAGAACTTTTCGTCGCGCGATTTTTTCTCCAACTACCTGTTCGGCTGATCCCGTTCGCGTGATCGGCGCCATGCAAAAGGACGCTCGGGATGAAGGCATTGAAGTCCGCATGGACGCAATGTACCTCCGCCGCAGAAATGATACGGTTGAGACTTCGCAGGGTGTGGTCGGCGCCGGTCACATCATCAACGCAGCTGGGCTCTACGCAGACAAGGTTGCGCGAGACTTTGGATTTTCGGAGCATTACCGGATACTTCCGTTCAAGGGACTGTATCTGTACAGTTCCGAAGCACCGGGCGCGCTTCGGACGAATATCTATCCTGTGCCTGATCTGCGGAATCCTTTCCTCGGCGTGCACTTCACAGTCAGAGACGACGGGCGCGTGAAGATTGGGCCGACTGCAATTCCGGCGTTGTGGCGCGAGCAGTATCGAAGCTTTGATAATTTCAAATTCGGCGAGTTTGCAGAGGTGTTGTTCCGAGAGGCCGGCTTGGTTCTCTCGTCGAGCTTCGACTTCAAAAAGCTTGCGTTGAGTGAGGTCCAGAAATACTCCCGACGACGCATGATTGCTTTGGCCTCGCGACTTGCCGCTGGGGTGCGGGCGGAGCATTACACGCGTTGGGGTCAGCCAGGTATCCGCGCGCAGCTGCTTGACATAAAAAAGCGCAAGCTCGAGATGGATTTCGTCATCGAAGGTGACGAAAAGTCGACTCATCTGCTGAATGCCGTCTCGCCTGGCTGGACCTGCTCAATCGCTTTTGCTCGACATGTAGTTGACCAAATAGCCGCTACAGTGGTCTGAAAGTAGCGCTCAATTCACTAGCTTCGGGGCTGCCGGAGGTGCTCTTCGCCCTTGGACGATAAAAAATGTAAAGGACGCCACCGACAAACGAAACACTCAACATGATTGCGAACATCGCGAAAGAAGCGGCGAAAGCCCTCTCACGCTCCACTCCTGCCACTACGCTTAGGAACAGAATCAACAAATATTCACGAATGCCTACTCCCGCGACGGTTATTGGAAGGGCTTGGGCAGCAAAGACTATCGGCAGGAAAGTCATCCAAACCGAAAACGGCCGATCTATACCCACCGCTACGCCGGCCAGGTAAAAGCTGACGCATTGAATCAGCTGCGCGACTAGGGCTGCTGTCAGCAGCTTACCGACCACTCGCTTATTGTTACACAAGAGCCCCCATATTCGCGCCGCCTCATCGCGCAGCGAATGAGCGGGTCGGGATCGCAGCCGCCTTTCGAACCATCTATGCGTTGGCCGGCCGCCAATTAAAAAAATAACGGCAGCCGCGCAGACCAGTGCTGCAACTGCCATTATGGCAATGCCCAACCAATGCGTTTCACGCGTGGTTGATAAAAGGGCCCACTGCCAGGGGACGCCAAAGCTTCCGAGCAAAACCACACTCGTCAGCCCGATCAAGCGATCGAGCACGACGGTCGCGCAAGCCTCACCACCGCGTCCGGGCGCCAGCCGAGACAGGTAAAGCATGCGGGTGAGATCGTCACCACTCGAGCCCGGCAGAAACAAGGAAAAGAACTGCGCGATCGGGACAATACACGTTAATGACGTTTGCGGAATGAATATGTCAAAAATCGTGAGCAGTCGATGCCACCGCCACGCCGCGATGAGAACAGTCGACAACGAGAGCATAACACCGAGTCCGAACGGTGCTGGATGAGCTGCACGTAATGCGCTCCATATGCGCGAAAGGTCAAGCCGGTGCAACAGCAGCGTTATAACGACTGCCGCAAATGCAATTTTTGCGACAAGAAAGACCGCCTGCTTTCGGGTGATTGACACAAATGTTTCCGGCAGGGAAATAGAGTCGTTGAAAGCTTACCTGGAGCGACGGCAACTCGACAGACAACGTTTAGAGGGTCCAATAGGTCAAGCGGCGCGAAACTCCCATTTGTATAGCCGCATTTGAAGGGGGTAGAGAAACTTCGGGATCCGCAGCCGCGGAATGCTGAAAATCGGCGACAGCCAATCGAGTTGGCCAATTTCAAAGTCGATTTCCTCGCCAACCGCAGTGGGAAACGTCTCCTGCGCGAGCTGTTTTATTGACTTACGCGATCGGAAATACATGTCGAGCCGATCTCCCATCAGGCGTTTAGTGATGTTCCAAAGCAGGCGCTGAACAGCTGCCGTCGATTTCCAGGGCGTAGCTTCGAAGATTAGCAGCAAGCCGCCGGGCTTGATAACTCTGCTCAATTCAGCGAAAGCCTGCCGCAGGATCGCATCATTCTCTTTAACGCTCTCGCCCACCATGTGGTGAACCGCGTAAAATCCAATAACGATGTCGACCGATTTTGTCGCTAGCGGAATCGCCGTGGCGGTTCCACAGACGGCCAGATTGACCTGGCGATTCGCCCGAATCGAAGCCAACGAAGGCTCCAGCCCGATTACGAATACTCCTGGCGCAGGGGTGTAAGGAAGGAGCGGACCGCAGCCGACGTCCAGAACAATCTGCCCCGGCACAAAAAGAGACTCGACGAGCTTTACCTGGCGCTCATAGCAAAACCTCCAGTTCTCCCCCCTTTCATTGTGCCCCTGCTGCATGATCTCGAACGTGCTGTCGAAAAACGAACTCTCATTCGGCGTCACCACCACGACGTTATCTTCAATGCAGCAGCGGAAGCCGCAGTTCGCACATGTCAGCATGCCGCCGTCGACAGTGAGTGCGTCGTGCGTGCGGGGGCAGACAAGGTATTTCTCAACGAGTCCGACGACCTCGGGTCGAGCAGAGACATCAGTTTTGCTCGTCATAGAGGAGAGGGAGGGTGCTTGCCTTCGAACATCACGCGTCGGATACGTCGAAGAAAAATCTCGAAAAGGGTGTGCGCTGTGGAGACAAAATTTCGAAACGTGAGCGGGCTCTGTCCGCTCGTTTTCGTAAAGTGGTAACCTGTCACCGCGACCTCGCACGAGGTGGCACCTTCATCGAGGAGTCGAGTGATCAAATCGGCCTGAAATCCGAATCCATAATTGTAAGGTGCCCACCGCATGACATGGAACCGCCGGTAAAGCGCGCAACCATTGTAGTAACGCAAGGAATACCCACTCAACGTATTGACAAGAAAGGTGAAAGCCTTCGAAATGCCGCGCCGAAGCTGACTTTTGCCCGGCAGCCGCGGATAATAAGGCACAATCACATCGGCAGCGCCCATCCTGCTGCAGATCGCAACCATTGTCTCCTTTGGTTCGACGTTGTCGCCGCAAACGAGCCGGTAGTATTTGCCGCGGCCTCGGAATGCTGTGTCGACAAAAGTGCGTGCGAGGCCGAGGTTTCGCGGATTGCGATGCAGATTTAGCGACATGTCAGGGGCTGATTGGATAAAGCGCTCCACCACGGCTGACGTTGCATCGGTAGACCCATCGTCAACGACAATCACTTCGTATGAACAGCCGACAACCGTCATCGCGGCTTTGATCGTTTCGAGCGTTGGCACCACGCGCGCCTCTTCATTGCGGCATGGTACCAGGATTGTCAGGTCTATGTCGCCGGTTGTTTCCGGCGAAGTGCTTTGTCCTGCCATGCAAGACTACGGCCGCTTACAGCAAGCTATGGCGAAGAGATAATGGGCCATCGGATAGTAGCCGGTGTGGACAACTTCGTCGTTCATCGAAAAGATAAAGACATTGTAAAAAAATCGAGCTAAAAGCGCTTTCAAACCCGGAGCGTCTTTGCAGTTGATGTGGCCCGCTTTGCTCGGCGGTGAAGCGTAAGCCTGGGACTGAAGGGATGGCGTGCCGAGCATCAGCACGCCGTGCGAGTTGAGCGAAGCGACGAGATTTTGCACGAACCGCTCCTCGTCGGCTTCAGGAATGTGCTCGATCACGTCCAACGCATACGCCGCGTCGAAGCTGCGTTCCAGCGGCCCGAGCAAGATGTCGTGAACTTTGCATTCGAACGGCCAGGCGGCATCCATGCGTGCGTTCACATCGGCCACAAAAACAGGATCGAAATCGACGGCGGTGAGGCTACTAACCGTTTGGACTACCAGTCGCGTTCCGAAGGCGTCGGCACAACCTACTTCCAGAACGTGCTGTTTGCCGGCGAGCATCTTGGCCGCAAATTTGTATCGCGACAACGTAAACAGCAGGTGCTTTGGGTCATCGTGCCATGCCTGGTTAGTCATTAGACCGAGCCGCGCGACGCCTTTCTCCTGCAATTCAATCGAGCGTTGATATTGAGTTTCGCGGGTCTTTGGCGGTTTCATGAAAACAGACGTAGACTCGTCTCAGCGCGGTGTATCGCAGGTCATTCGAAGAAAATGAAACCGTAGTCGCCGGTATATCCGCAGTGATGAAAAACCCAGAGCCACTCTTCCGGAGTAAAAAAGCATTCGCAGGTTAGCTGCCAGTCGAGCAGATTTACCTTCTCGGATTCGTTGCGGTACGAATCGGTTACGACGTACTTGCGTTTTCCGACGCGCTCGAATTCGCGCAACGCCGTCTCGAGCTGAGGCAGACGCAAATTGTGAACGGTATTGATCGACACGACAAGGTCAAAGCTGCCTGCAGCGTAGGGGAGTGCCACCGCGTCGGCGACGCGAAGATGCGGTTTTACTTCCGGCATTGCATTGGCGATCGCGTATTCGGAAATGTCGATGCCGGACACTTGCAAACCAGGTAGCACCTTGAGGAGATCATGCACCAGAAAACCTTTCGCGCAGCCCACGTCGAGCACGCGGTCACCTGGGCAAAGGCGATAGTGTTTCACGATCGATGCGGCGACAGGCAGCCACCGGCCATCATACGAATAGCCGCCGTAACCGTAACGCCGATCGCCATCGAAGTATTCAAATCCGAAGGCTTTTGCTTTGGTCGCACAGCTGGCCTTGTCCTCACCAGCGAACCGGCCGCGATAATCGCGCGTTGTCGCCCGATGCAGCGGCTGGATAAAATCAAGACATGTCACAGCTATAGCATCTGAACTACGAAACAGCTTGTTTCAGTGCGACGACGAGATCGTCGTCAGCTGGGTAGTATCTGGGCTCGAGGGCCATGCTCATCGGTGTGTGGCTGTCCGGCAAGGTAACGCGAATCGGTTTGGCTCTGAGTTGATCCCCGATTTCCTCGGAGACGCTGGTAATAATTTCAGCGGCGGCGCCGAATGAATGCCACGCCGGGTCCGCGACGACGAGCCTTCGCGTTTTCGCAACTGATTGGCAGATCGAGTGGCGATCGAGCGGCGTGAGGGTGCGGGGATCTAGCACTTCGACATCGATTCCTTCTTTCTCAAGCAGGGTTGCGGCGCGAAGGGCGATTGGCACCATGCTGCCGATTGCTACAAGGGTTACGTCTCGACCGTGGCGGCGAACCACTGCCTGACCAAATCGTACGCGGTAGGGCTGCTCTGGCACGTGATCCGTCATAGAGTAGAGACCGCGACCCTCCACGAAAATAGTCGGCGTCTCACCCAGGATGCTTTCGAGAAGGAGTCCTTTGATGTCGTAAGCGGTCGACGGAACAGCAACGCGCAGGCCGGGCAGATGAGCAAACCAGGCGTGCAGGCTCTTCGAGTGTTGCGGTCCCTGGCCCCAACCTTTGCCAACAATAGTTCGGATCGTTACCGGCATCGCCGATTTGCCGTTTGATTTGAAACGCCAGAGTGCCAGCCAGTTTGTAATCGCGTCGAGCGAGTAGATCATGAAGTCCAACCTTTGGTGGCACACCACGGGCCGCAGGCCGGTAAGCGCCGCCCCCATGGCAGTCGCAGTCATCAGGTTCTCGGCCACGGGAAAGTCTTGCACGCGCTCGGTCCCGTACTTGGTGACAAGACCGGTTGTGGTCCCGAAGATGCCGGACTGGGTATCGACCAGCTGACCCAAAACGACCACCTTGTCACACAGCGCCATCGCCTGGTCGGTCGCTTCGAGGATCGCATTGGCGTATGAAAGCTGCCGAGCCATCGGAAAGTTATGCGAACTCGCAGGCGCGAACGCTAGTACGGCCCGAGCTTCGCGTCCGCCTGATAATGGTCAAAATTCCCGCCTGCGGCGGTACCGAGCAGCGCATCGGCCAACGGGCTAGCGTCTTCATACGTCATGCGGTGCCAATCGGTGTCAGTGGGAAAGGCGCTGTCCTTGGCAAACTGGAAATTCGCGGCAATTTCACCGGCTATCTCCTGCTCGATCGCATCCTTCTCATCGTCGTTGAGCCAGTGCTGTAACCGCAGTTTGTTCTCAAACAGTGCGATCGGGCAGTTAGTCTTCCAGAATGCGATTTCATCGCCTGAACGATAAGCATTGGCGCTGTCGTCTTCCGGTCCTACGTGGCTGTTCCAGCGGTAGGTGTAGGCCTCGACTAGCACCGGACCGTCACCCTCACGCAAACGTGAAATTTCGGTGTGCAACGTGCGCCAGGCGAGCGCCACGTCATTGCCGAAGATTTGTGTCGCGCGCACTCCAAAAGGTGTTACGCGCTCGACAATGTTATCCTCCGCCTGACGTTTCAGCTGATCGGAGAAGGTAGCGTAGCGGTTGTTCTCAATGACAAACAGGATCGGCAAACGTTTCTTTCCCGAGTAGTTCATTGCTTCCCAGAACGCGCCTTCATCCGTCGCGCCTTCGCCGAAGCCGGAGATGCTGATCTGCCGCGTCTTCGCATGCTGAAAGCCGAAAGCGGCGCCGACTGCGATACTGACCGCGCCAGCAAGGATGGCACCGCTATAAAAGTGCGATCCTGAGTGCGAGATGTCTTGCGATCCGGCCTTACCGCCGTTTGCACCGGTCTCCCGGCCGTAGATTTCGGCGAACAGCTCGCGCATTGGCGCCCCTTTGGCAAAGTAGTACCCGTGCGACCGGTGATGGCTGAACATGAAATCGTCTGGCCGCACCAACGCTGAAAGCGCGGCGGGAACAGCTTCCTGGCCGATGCAAAAATGAATCGGGCAGCGCATCTCCTCTGCCGGGTGATACTCGCGATGCAGCGCCTCCTCTGTACGACGCAAGCGCAGCATCTGGCTATAAAGCGTCAGCGCGAGATCTTTGTCGATCCCGTGAAGGTCGACTGCCTCATACCGGCCGATTTGAGTGATCGTCCGATGACTCAGCCGAGAAGGCGCCGCGTTCATAGTTGCGATGCGGGCTGCGCAGCGATGCCAAGGTCCCACACCCGGCCGAGATAATCGCGGTGTTTCAGGCTTAACAACTCCGACCGCGGGACAAAGCGCAATGCCTGACCTTCGCGGCATTCAATCCGCTGCTGGCCGTCATATGTTTCCCAAAAGAAGATCAAGTCTGTGTCGTTATTGTCGCTCCGCTGAGACGCATTCAGTCGAAGAAGCGGTTGCAGATTTGTGCAGCGATAGGCTGTCTCTTCATAAAACTCGCGAATCGCACCTGTCTTCGCGCTTTCACCCGGTTCAAGGTGGCCGCCTGGCAAGGCCCAGAAACCCGGATCGTTGATAGTTGGAGAATCGTCACGCAGCTGGAGCAAGGCAGCGCGGTCAGAGCGCAGCAGCAAAACTCCGACGACGCTTTTGGTGATGGTGACAACGGGCGCAGGCACGGGGAAGCCAATGATTCAGTCCCGCTGTGGCTCTGTCAAACGTCGCAAAGATTCCGCAATGCCTTCCGCGAGAGGCGTGGGCGTGAAATCCGGAAATACGCGAATCCGTTCCGTCACATCGAAATGCCGATGAGTGACGGCTCCCGAAGCGGGAACGTGCTCGACTTCAACGTCGTCGCCCACGAGGTCGGTAATGATGGAGGCGACGGCGCGGAATGGCACGGCCGCTCCGCTCGCGGCATTGATAGTACCAGCACATCGGTGCTTCAGGCAGAGGATGAGCAGATGCGCGACATCTTCGATGTACACGTGGTCGCGGGTCTCGTCTCCAGCGCCGAACAGCGTGATTTTGCGCTCGCGCATCGCCGCGCGCAGAAAACGGTTTGGGCCGTAGCTGTTGTGCGTGTCGCCTGCGCCGTAAATTGCGCAGGGGCGCACGATGCAGACGGGGATGCTTGTTCGTTCAGCTGTCGCCGCGATGATCTGCTCGCGTGCCACGTGCATCAAACCGTAGAGATCACGCGGTTCGAGCGCGGACGATTCGCGGATTAACGTTTCACGCGAGCCGTAGACAGCATCCGAGCTGATGTAGATGAGGTGAGCGCACGCAGAACCTTGGAGCGCCTCGGCAAGATGCTGAGCCATCTGGAGATTCTTCATCAACGTCGAGACGTCCCGCCCTTTGTCCGGTGTCAACGCTGACGTGACGACCAACGCGTCGTCGGGGCGCAACTCCGCCTGAATCTGCTTTACGCTCGCTGGCCGAAGCAGATCGATTTCACGCGAGCTGATTGCGCGATGCTCGATTTTCTCACGTGCAAGTGCCCGCGCGAGCGCACTCGCGATGAATCCGGACGACCCGAAAAGAACCACGCGCGCCGGTGGGGCGGCTATCGTTTGCAGGCGTTGGACCACGGGATCAGCAGCCGAGTTGGTGAGGCGCAAATCCCGACGCAACGCACGCTGTGCGATCGAGCAGTCGAAACGGGTCGATTATGACGTCGCCGCGCAACGCGCGACGCAGGATTGCGGGGTCGACGCCGCGGAACTCGCGCCAGGGCGTCATGATGATCAAAGCGTCGGCGTTCGTGCACGCATCCAGTGCTGAAGCGGCGATCGATAGGTTCGGCACGCATCGCGAGAGTGATTTCACCTGCGGATCGTAGGCAATTTTCTCGAACGCCCCGAGTGATTCGGCGAGCGCGACAGCCGGCGAATTTTTGACGGAGTGCGTGTCCTGTTTGTAAGCGAGGCCCCAAAACGCGAGTCGTGGTTTCGGATTCTGCGAAAGCACATGTGCGTGCACCTGGCGCAGCGCCCAGTCGCGGCGGTAACGGCTGTTCGATTGCCACGCAGCGACGACAGCCGCATCCGTCCCGTGCTGCGCCGCGAGCGCCTGAACGGTGACGAGATCGCGTTCCAGATTTCCGCCCGCAATCCCGAGTCCGGGGCCGAGATACGCGTGTGGCCCGATCCGTTTGTCGAGCCGCAGCGCGGGCGCGATCTCTTCCCAATCAGCGCCGATGCGTTCGCACAGCTCGGCGAGCGTGTTGGTGGTAGCGACGGACGAGACGAGAAAACAGTTGATTGCGATCTTTGCCAGTTCTGCGCTTTCGAAACGCATGACGAGCACCGGGCATCCAAAAGCTTCATGCCAGCGGTTGAGCTGCGGCGGAAGCGCGACGGCAGGATCCGCGGCGCCGACGATAAACCGCTCCGGTTCCATTGCCCGTTCCACTGCGCGCCCGAAGATCAGCGTCTCAACCTGATAATAGAACGCGGCGGCCGAGCGTGAACGCAACCGGCGGCACAGGTTGCGCATGTAACCGGGTGCGACCTGGCTCAGCACGACGGCGACGCTGCCGCCTGCGAGATGTGGTGCCGTCGCGTCGACGAGTGCACTCAGAGGACCGAGGTCGCTTTCGTTGCGCTCATTCGTGCGCACATCGAGCGAGTAGAAAACGAGGTCGCATGCGCTGAGCTCGGCTGCGGCAGAGCTGTATCGAATCCGGCCGCGATGTTGCGCAAACAATTCCGCGAAACCGGGCTCCTCGATTGGAAATTCGCCGGCGCTACAGCGCGCCGTGAGCGCTGGATCGGCATCATACGCCAGCACGTCGAAGCCGCGTGCCGCCGTGGCGAGACTGTAGTTTAGTCCGAGGTGCGAAAGGCCGATGAAACCGATCATTGGTCGGTCACCTGCCGGTGATCAGCGCAAATCCGCGCCAGACCTTCCTGCCATCCGGTAAACGCGAACCCGGGGAATGCGGTCGCCGCTGCGCTTGGAGCGAAGGCGCGCAGTCCATTGTGCGGCATTGGGCCAACCCGCGGAGAACCCTTGATCGCGACGCGTTGCGGAAATTGATCCGCAATGTATTCCGCCAAAGTGCGAAACGAGACGGCCTCACCCGTAACGGCATTCACGATACCGGCGCTGCGATGCAGCACGATGCGCGCTACCAATTCTCCCACATCATCTACCCACACGTGGTCGCGCCGTTCCTCGCCTGCGCCGAACAGGACAATCTCTTTGCCTTCCGCCGCCAGCCGCCGGAAACGATTTGGACCGTAGCCGTTGTGCGGATCGTCAATGCCGTAAGTGAGTGTCGGCCGGACAATCGCTAGCGGTCCGGAAAATTCGCTCCGCAGCATCACTTCGCGCGAGAGATGCATAACACCGTGCAGACTGCCAGGCTCGGCGCAGGATTCTTCCGACAGCGGTTCGGCCGAATCCTTGTAAACCGCGTCCGAACTAACATAAATCACGTGGTCAACCGGCTGGCGTGCTAACGCGGCGCATACCGCTTCGGCCATCCGAATGTTTTGCGTCAGCATGGCTGGCGTCTTGCACGGTGCACGCGCGGAAACGAAGACGAGCGCGTCGCCTGGCCGTAGCAGCGCGGTAAGACGATCCGCGGCGTCGACCGCGAGCAGATCGCAATCTTGCCGAGTCACTCGCGTGACTGTGGCCCCGGCAGCTTCAAGACGCCGCGCGGCCGCTCCGCCGATGAATCCTCCCGCACCGAGGATAACAACGCGAGCCGGCTTCCGCGGCGAGACGTGCAGATTCTCGAGCATCGCTAATTGCAGGCGATCAACTCGGCAAGTTCGCTGATTTTTTCAGCGATCCAGAGGTCGTTCTCGAGATTCGTGCCGCCTGTTTTGCAAAGCTCGAGGAAATGCTGGTACTCCAGCTGCCATGTCGGATCCGGCTGCTCGAGCGTTTCCACCGTTTCACTGGGGCGTCCGCTCGGCAGCACGCGCGTGCGGACAGTCAGCGTGCTCGGCCCCCATTTGCAGAGGCAGTCAATGTGAGCACTGCCGCGTTCGCCAAAAACGTCGAGGCGGAACGTGTTGCGCCACGAGAGCAGCGTCGCTTCCATCTCCAGCACGCGTTTTCCGCGGTAGCCGAAGAGCACGTGGTCGGCGGCTTTGTTTTCAAAACGATCTGCGCTCCAGACCTGCCCTTTCTCGGGGTGCGGCCCGAAAAGAAAATGCGCCATATCGAGCATGTGCGAACCGAGGTCGGAGAAAACCCCGAGGCCTTTGTCCCGCCATGGCGAGTTGCGGACGTCACGTGCGGTGCCGTTACCGTAGAAGAATTTCGCGAAATACGTTTGCCCGAGTGTCTCGGCTTCGAGAATGCGTTTAAGCGCGGCAATGTGAGGCTCAAAACGGTGATTGTAAGCGGTGTAGCACGCGGCGCCGTTCGACTGCGACAGCTCGATCAACTCGCGAATTTCACCTTCACGCCCGAGCAGCGGTTTCTCGACCAATGCATGTTTGCCGTTTGCGAGTAGATAACGCAGGATCGCGCCTTTTTCCTGATCGGGAACACAGACGCACGCAGCGTCGTAGCACGACAGCGGCACCTCGTCGATGTGTCGGAAATCGACACCGGCCGCGACGGGATCGACGACGGCTACGACCTGTTCGGCGGCGATCGCGCGGCGTTTCCGGCCTTGCACGCCGAGGCCGACGATCACCACTCTCATTCGAAGCGCGATCGCTTTTCGAGAGCGTCCAGCTTCGCCAACACCTGCTCCGGCGCCACGGGATTATTGCCGTCGTGCTCGCACGCCACAGCCGCGGCCAGCGCCCCGAGAATCGAGCCGATGACATTCGACTTCGTCGCAACGATCGACAGCGTCGCGTAAGAGAGAAGCGCGTCGCCTGCGCCGACCGGATCGACCACCTTATCAGCGAAGCTGTCGACGGTGAAAAACGACCGCACTTCCGGATCGGGCGCGCGGTAGGTGATAATCCCGCGTTCCCCCAGCTTCAGAATCAATAGCTTGCAACCGGCTCTCTTGTACAGGTCGAGAGCCAACGGGCGAATAGTGGAATCCTGATCGCCGAGCGCGAATCGAGCTTCGCGTTCATTCGGTGTGATCAAATCGAAATTCTGAAACTCCAGGATATTGCCCCAACGGTTCGCAACCTGGCTGTCCGCTACGCGAATGGCGCCTCGCGGTGCCGCCGCGGCGAGTTGCGGGATTGTGACCTTGTTGAAGATGCCATGGCGAAAGTCGCTGAACACCACCGCGTCGACGGCGTGCTTCGCCAGCTCCGCTTTTAACGCATCGACGGTGTGCTCGGAGATTGGCCGATTATCCAGCTTATCCACCTTCAGCATCCGATAGCCGTTGGTGATAAAGGCGTTCTTCTGCGTCGTCGGCCGAGTCGGGTCGATGGCTGCGTGGCACTCGATTCCGTTCGCCTCGAGATCGGCCAAAACAAAGTCTTTCAGCGCGTCGTCTCCGAGAACGGTCGAGAACACCACCTCGGCGCCCGCCCGTCGCAAGTGTTTCGCGACCACGGCCGCACCGCCGGGAAAATTCACCTCCCGCTCGTGCTTGACGCTAAAGGTCGGAGTCTTCGCCGTGCCGCCAATCAGCGTGCAGTAAGTGTAGGAGTCGACGATCGTGTCGCCGATCACATGGACTTTGACATCTCTGAGCTTCGCCAGTGCGCTCTTTAGGTCTTCAAAGTTCAGGCCTTCGGAGCGGAGCAGGGCGAGCAGCTTTTCCGTCGCGAGGTTCGGCGGCGTCGTCTCGATGATTGCGGACGAGGAAAGGACAAGATCGCCCGGGGTGAAGAGAAGCTCGCCGCCGTACGACTCGATCGCTGCCATCTCTTCCCGCGTCCGCGGGTGGATGCCTTCGGCGGAGTACTCGTAACCTTTCGCGAAGAAATCGGGCTGAATGAACTTCAGATTCTCGATCGGCGTCGCGTTTTCATCGATGATCACGTAGTCGACGCACTCAAGTGCGGCGAGATTCATCGCCCGCAGGTCCTGCGGCACAAACGGCCGGAAGTTCGCCTTGTTGATGTGCGCATCCGAAGTGAGGCTCGCCACCAGCAAATCGGCGTGGTCCTTCGCGTACATCAGGTGTCGGATATGCCCGGGATGAACCAGGTCGAATGTGCCGTGACACATGATCACGGTCTGCGCTCGCGGACGCGGGCCGATCGCATCGCGCAGTTGCTCGCGCGTCTTGATCTTGCGACGGAAATCGTTCTGCTGCGCGGGAATGTTCATGCCGTTTTGGCGTCGAGGAAAGCGAACCAGTTCTTCGTCGCGGCGGCAATCGAATCGGCGTCCCAGACCGGAGCCTGCCGCCAATAGTCGATATTCTTCAGCATCTGCGCGACACCATCTTCGAACGACACCAGCTGTTTCCAGCCAAGCTCGCGCTGGATTTTTGTGATATCTGCCCAGGTGCAGTCGGGTTCGCCGGGCCGCTTCGGCAGCCGAATCACTTCACCGCCGCCGAGCAGTTCGACGAGACGGTTTACCGTCTGCGGATTACCAGCACCGAGATTGAAAATCTCGTTCACGCGGTCCGTGGTCGCCGCGAGGAAAAACGCTCGTGCGACATCCGTGACGAAGAGGAAATCGCGCCGCTGAGTGCCGTCACCCACGACAGTGAACGGCTTGCCGGCAATCTTTTGCGCGAGAAACACACCAAAGACCGCCCCGTACGCGCCGGAAGTTTTCGAACGCGTGCCGTAGGCATTGAAAATCCGAAGCGAATTCACCGGCAGCCGGTAAACTTTGCCCCAATGCAAGACCGCTTCTTCGCCCATGTATTTGCTTAGTGCGTACGGATACTCCGGCTGGATCGGCGCGTTCTCGGCCGTCGGCACATCGGCCATGCCGTAGCAGGAAGACGAGGCGGCATAGACGAGCTTGCGCACCCTGGCGTGGCGAGCGCACTCCAGCACCTTCACCGTGCCCATCACGTTCGTGGAGAGATAATCGACCGGCTTGTCGATCGACGGGACGATGTCGCCGATTCCCGCGAAGTGAAAAACGTATTCCGCGCCCGAAAACAGCGTGTCTTCCGGAGCAAGGTCGCGAATATCGCGCGTCTCGACGACCAAATTTCGTTCGCCCTTGCGATGAGCGAGGTTCTCCAGCCGCCCGCCGACGAGATTATCGATCACATGAACGCGAAAGCCTTCGTCGAGCAGCCGATCCACCATGTGGCTGCCGATAAAACCGGCGCCCCCCGTGACGACGGCGATTCTGCGCGATGTCATTTTTTTGCAGGCGCTACGCCAGGTGAAGCGCCTTGACTGTCTTTACATTGACGAACTCGTCGTCCTTCAGCGTGTCACCTTTGAATTTACCGTCGCGGAATGCGTGGCAGAGATCGCGCACCGCGTCCTCGATTCTTCTTTTCGGTGTCCACCCAAGCCGCTCCGCGATTTTCCGAGACGTGATACGGTAGGATCTGAGGTCATCGCTGCTCGTGCGCTCGATCCGAATTGGTTTCTTCTCCGGAAATTCCTGCTCCACGATCTGTTTTGCAATCTCGGCCAGCTCGCTCACAGTCTGATTTTGGTAGCCGGCGTTGAAGATTTCGCCGGCGATTTTCTGCGCTGGCATCGAGAGCAACTCGACATACAGCTCGCACACGTCGTCGATGTGAATATTTGGTCGCTGCTGGTCGCCACCGAAAACAGTGATCAGGCTGCGGTGATACGCGTGATTTGTCAGGATGTTTACCGTCAGATCGAAGCGCATGCGCGGCGAGTAGCCGCACACCGTCGCCGGGCGGATCGTGACGCAGATGAATTCAGGTGACTGATGCCGGAACAGAATTGGTTCACAGAGACCTTTGTATTTGTTGTAGTCGGTCAACGGCACCAGCGGATGCTCCTCCGTCACTTCCGGCGAATCGCTCACGCCGTAGACCGAGCTGCTCGAAACGTAAACAAACCGCTTCACGCCCGCGGCTTTGCTTGCGATCACGAGCGGCTCGAAGCATTCGTAATTGATCGTGCGACTGAGCGACGGATCGAGATCGAAACTCGGATCGTTCGAGATACAGGCCATGTGAATGACATGATCGCAGCCCTTCACCGCGTCGGCGTATTTGGCGGTGTCGCGAATGTCGCCCTCGACGATTTTGAGGTTCGGGTGGGAAGGCAATCCCGCCGATCCGAAGAGCATCAGGTCGTAAACAACGACGGCATACCCGGCGTCGAGCAGCTTCGGCACGAGGACACAGCCCTTGTATCCGGCGCCTCCGGTGACCAAAACAGTTTCCATAAACGCGGGAATCAATCACCAAGTCCGTGGCTATCCAGTCATTTTTCGCCTTCCCGGAGCCGCAATTTAGCCGCAGAGCACGCGCATTGAGAGAAATCCGCGAGAGAACGAGCAGCCGTATCCGGCAGCGTCTGCACGCCGTCGCTAACGACACAGACACGAAATCCGTTGCGCCCTGCATCGCCGTGCGGCATCGGAGGGGAGCAACTGCATGCGCTTAAACTCGGCACGCACGAACCGCAGCATCGCATTCAGCGAGCCATGCACGTGGGTGCTGTTCTGGTTCGCCATTTTCGTCGTCAAAGTACTGCTTCTGGCGGTCGATCCCCTTCCGAAGTTCATGATGGGCGATTCAGGTACTTACCTCTATACCGCCCTCACCGGTTTGATTCCGGCGGATCGTTCATTTCTTTACGGCTTGGTCATTCGGTGGTCGTCGCTCTGGACCGGCAGCCTGACGTCGCTGCTCGTCCTTCAACTCTGTCTCAGCGCGGTCACCGCAATTGTCTTTACCGCGATCATCCGCTTCATTTTCGGCCTTTCGCTTCGGTTCTCTTATCTGCTCGGACTTCTCTGCGCATTGGATCCGCTGCAGTTGCTATATGAGCGCTATGTGATGACGGAGGCGATCAGCCTCTGCCTGTATGCTGTCATGCTCCATCGAGCATTTTTGTACATCAGAGACCGCCGCCTAATGGACCTCGTGCTAGTTCAGGTCGTCTCTGTAATCCTGATTGCATTCAGAATTAGCTACCTGATGCTCGTCGAGATCGATACCGTTTTACTTCCGTTGATAGGCTTTTCGGGCCTTGCTTGGCATTGCTTCCGAAGCCGCGCGAGCCGTGCTCTCCGTTGGCGACCCATCCAGGCGTGTGGCGGCCATCTTGCTGTGAGCATCGCGGTCGCGCTTCTGCTTCACACGAACTACAAGCACGTTAATGGCTGGCTCTCCCACCGTCAGCCGTCCTATTTGTACGCGACCGGAGTTACTCTGCTGGCTTTTTGCTCGCCAGCTCTCGAGCCAGAGGATTCCACGGATCCCGCGTTGCGTCAGTTGATTCAAGATGGCGATCGCCTTGGCCTGAAGAATTTCCACACGCGCAACGCGCAACGCTTTAGCCCGAATGGCTTGGTTGCGAGATTGAAGGCCGTCGACGGTGCGCGGTTGGACATCGACGAACTCGCCCGCAGGACGGCGATTCACGCATTAAAGCGCAATCCGGTGGGCGTGGCGAAGATCGCCTGGTCGGTCTACGCAGATTACTGGAACGTGGCGACAATGAAGCGTTCCGTCGAAGCGGATTTCTCATTTCGACGTCCGCCAAAGGGCGAACTCGTGTCGCTGCTTGCGTCGCGGTTTCACCTCGCATACGACGAAGCTCTGCAGCACGAGAGCGTGCTGCAACGGTATTATGAGTGGGCGTGGCCATACTATTTCGTCCTTTTACTCGCACCTTTTCCGGCGGGTATTGCTCTTTTCCTGTCCCGCGGTCGGAAGTATGCCGTGCTGGTGTTTACCCACATTTCGGTAATCTTGCCGGTTGCGATGCTATTCGGCGGCGATAGCGTGCGGCTCCTTCAGCCGATCTCGCTTGCAACTTTACTCGTTGCGGCGCTGCTCCTCGCAGCCACGTTGGAATGGCGCAACGCGCGGAAGCAAGCACGCGTCGAACGCGGCGGCGCAGGTGGTGACGCTCTCGACGATGGCGTTCACGCTTCTCAGCAGGGACGCATTCTCACATCGTGACTTACTCGGACACACATCTGCGGGAGGCTGCAGAAATCATTGCGAAGCTAGACTCCTCGGCATGCGAAAGAGCGGTCGAGCTGCTCGTTTCGGTGAGGGAAAATGGCGGACGCGTTTTTGTCCTCGGCGTCGGCGGAAGCGCTGCGAACGCATCGCATGCGGTCAACGATCTTCGCAAGATCGCCGGCCTCGAGTGTTACGCGCCAACGGACAACGTTTCAGAGCTGACGGCGAGAACAAACGACGACGGCTGGAAGACTGTATTCGTCGAGTGGCTGAAAGGGAGTCGCCTGAACCACCGCGATGCGCTTTTCGTTCTCTCCGTAGGCGGCGGGGACCTGAAGAGAAACGTGAGTCCCAACCTCGTAGCAGCTTTAGATTTAGCAAAAGCAATCGGCGCGAAGGTGCTAGGCATTGTCGGGCGTGATGGCGGTTACACCGCCAAAGTAGCCGATGTGGCGGTAATCATTCCGACGGTCAACGCGGATAACGTCACACCGCACGCCGAAGCATTTCAGGCTGTCGTGTGGCATCTTTTTGTAAGTCATCCTAAGCTCAAAGTTTCTGAGACGAAGTGGGAGAGCACGAAATAAGGCGACTACGTAACCGCGGCGTATTTCTGGATCGTGACGGAGTGTTGAACAAAGCTGTCGTGCGAGACGGTCGGCCTTATCCGCCACAATCGGTGCACGAACTCGAGATCTACGGGGACGTCATGGCGGGATGTGAGCAGCTTGAGAAAGCCGGATTTTTGCTTGTTGTCGTGACGAACCAGCCGGACGTCGGGCGAGGGAAGCAGAGCCGCGCGGTCGTGGAAGCGATCAATGCAGCGATCGCGCGGGCGATCCCGGCGCTCCGTCGATTTGAGGTTTGCTTTCACGCCGGGAGCGAGCATGGCGAGCCGTGCGATTGTCGGAAGCCGAAGCCCGGCATGGTCCGCCGTGCAGCCGACGCGCTCGACATCGATCTCTCGGCGAGCTTCATGATTGGAGATCGGTGGCAGGATGTCGACTGTGCGCGTGCTGCCGGCTGCCGTGCGATATTCATCGATCACGGATATGCGGAGCGGCTGCGCGGGCTGCCGGACCTCACGGTCAAGACGTTCGCCGCGGCGGTCGATGCGGTGCTGAACAGCGCCTTGCCGCCGGCAGCCGTTGCGGGCTAGAGTTGCACCCGTGAGCGCCGCCCAGCTCGAACAACTGCCAATCAAGATCTTTGCCGACGGGGCTGATCTCGAAGGGATTATCGATCTCTGTCGCCAGCCTTTCATCCAAGGCCTGACAACCAATCCTACGCTAATGCGCAAGGTAGGAATCAGCGACTACGAAACGTTTGCCCGCTCAGTTTTGGCAAGCGTCACCGACAAGCCGATCTCGTTTGAAGTGTTTTCTGACGAGTTCTCCGAAATGCGACGGCAGGCGTTGAAGATTCGAAATTGGCAGGACAACGTCTATGTGAAGATTCCGATCACGAATACGCGGGGTGAGTCCGCGCTTCCGTTGATTCGCGACCTAGCGGCCGAGGGAGTTAAAGTAAACGTCACCGCAATTTTGACGCGCCGCCAGGTAAGCGGCGTTGCAGCTGCGCTATCCGCACACGTGCCGGCTGTCGTATCGGTGTTTGCGGGGCGGATTGCCGATAGCGGTGTCGATCCACTTCCAGTGATGAAGGAATCCCGGCAACTGCTGGAGCACCTGCCGCAAGCAGAACTGCTTTGGGCGAGCGTTCGCGAGGTTCTCAACATCTTTCAAGCCGTCGACTGCGGCTGCCATATCGTAACTGTACCGCATGATATTCTGGCAAAGGCACTGAAGCTCGCAGGTATGGACCTGGAGGAACTTTCGCTGAGTACGGTAAAGATGTTCTATCAGGATGCGGTAGCATCAGATTTTCGACTGTGACACAACGATATGCGGCCGTTTAGCTGCAGAACGCAGCTATCGTCTCTGGTTCAGCATGGCAAACGAATCGAAAGCGAATTTGGTAACGCTGCAGACGACGCTTTCCGCGGAAGAGCTATCCGCCCGCCTCAAGCGGTGGGAACCATGGAGCATTCGCGTCGATTTTAGCAATGGGATCTCGACCAAGGATTTTAAGCATCGCGTTCCATTCGCAGAGTATCCGCTCGGCAAGTTCAACGTCGTCGAACGGGTAATTCCTTTCGCAAAGCTCTCCGGAGCCAGCATGCTGGATGTGGGCTGCAATGCCGGTTACAATTCGATCAATGCGGCGACGAAATACGGAATGCGATGCACCGGCATCGATGTGGTGCAACGACATGTGGAAGTCTCGCGTTTCTTTTCGGAACTCGCCGGAATTACCGCGGAATTTATTTTGGATAGCGCGGAAACATTCAGCCGTCCGAACGAATATGATGTCGTGCTTCATTTTGGGACGCTTTATCACCTCCCTAACCCGGTACTTTCGTTGCAGCGCACGTTTGATAACTTGCGCGCCGGGGGCTATCTCGCGCTCGAAACACAGGTGTACGATCATCCAGACGATCCGAACATTTGCTATTTCATGCACATGCAAAACAATGATCGTACGAACTTTTGGGCTTTGAGCACTGCGGTTCTGACGAAGTGGCTCACGCTGCTGGGCTTTTGTGAAATCGTCGAGTTGCTAAAAGTCGTGCCACGGCAAGGACTGGCGGAACACATGTCGCGGATTGTCATGGTCGCACGGAAACCGAAAGCGGATAGCTCGCCATCCGACTACGAGATCGACTAGTGAAAGGAGCGCAGACAGCTAATCGCCGCAGTCGAAGGGACTGCTACTGACGAAGCAAATGTCGCTCAGTCAGGAGCACCTGCTCTTCAGTAGCCGATCGCGGCGCGTCGCCGCTGCGGGTGCAATTTGTCTTTGTCGCTCTCACAGATGAGCGGGCTTACCATACAGCCGTGCACGATCGCAGCGCGCAATTACATTGCGCACGCGCGCGTGCTCGCGACGTCGTTCCGGCGATTCTATCCGGGTGGGCGATTGGCGGTACTTCTGATCGACGGTGAGCGAACTGATTCTGCAGATGGGATAGAGTTCCTTAGCCTGAGCGATATCGGCTTGTCCGTAGAGGAGCAACATCGGATGGCAACGATGTACGACGTGACGGAGCTGTCGACCGCCGTGAAGCCGTGGCTACTCCGAACGCTAGTAAAACGCGGCGATCTGCCGGTGGCGTATTTCGATCCGGATATCGAGATTTTTACGCCACTTGACGATATTGCCGAACTCGCGCGGAAGCATTCGATCATCCTGACGCCGCATGTGACGGCACCGATGCCGCGCGATGGCCGGCGGTTAAGCGAGGATGATTTGCTCGCGACCGGCATCTACAACCTCGGGTTTATTGCGGTGTCGTCGGAAAGCGTGTCGTTCCTCGAGTGGTGGGCGGAACGGCTGCGACGCGATTGCATCATTGATCCGACGCGGATGCGCTTCACCGATCAGCGGTGGGTTGACTTCGTTCCGGCTTTGTACCAACACCACATCCTTCGCGATGTCGGGTGCAACGTCGCGTATTGGAATTTGCACAACCGGCATCTTCAGATCAAAGACGGCGGGTACGTAGTCAATGGCGGACCGCTTCGCTTTTTCCACTTCAGCGGATACGATCCAGACCAGCCTCACTTGCTGAGCAAGTATCAAGGTGCTGAGCCGCGCGTTCTTCTTAGCGAGCGTCCAGCCGTAGCGACGATCTGCGGCGAATACTCGCGGAAGCTTCTCGACGCTGGTTTCAGCAAAGCGAAAAGCGTGAGTTACGGTTTCGCTGCTCTGCACAATGGTGTGAAGCTCGACAGCTACATTCGACGCGAGTATCGGCGCGAGTTGATGGACTACGACGCGGAGGCGGCGCCAGAGCCACCGAACCCGTGGGATGGATCAGACGAGGCGGAATTTACCGCGTGGATTCGTGCAGCCATGCGCGATGAACCTGCAGTCACCCGCTACATGCTCGCGGTGCACGCCGCGCTTCCTGTTCTGCAGCAGAAGTATCCCGATCCGACCGGAGCTGATGCGCAACCATTTCACGACTGGTTTGTTTCGCGCGCCGAAATCGACGCTGGTGCCCAAGCTGTTCTGATGCCGGCGAGTGTCAGTCGAGTCGCTCCAGTGGCGGAGTTAGCTAGCCGCAACGGCGATGAAGATCTTTTGTCTCGGCGATTTGCATCGCGAATCTCTGAGATCGAGCCGATGCGGGATTTTTCCGAGGCGTTGGCAGTCGCAGGCGCACCGGTCAATTTCGTTTCGGATCGCGATGCTGCCTCGGGCGACCTAGCTAAGCTGCGGCCGAATCATGTGACCGTTTGCTGGACTACATCCGCTGCTGATTTGCCGCGGCGCATCGGGAACGCTGCTACAAAGCTGCGCGAAGGAGTGATCGTCGGCCTCTGGCTTGATGACATAGAAGATTTGCAACAAGACCTCGCGTCAGCTTTCCATTTGCTCGACGAAATTTGGGTTCCGACGAGGTTTGTCAGGGACGCGCTCCGCCGCATCGCTCCGAAGCCGGTAGCGACGATCCGCTTGCCAATCGTGACTGGCGATCCAAACCGCGCCGACATGAGATCTCCCGCGTCAACTGACCGGAGATTTACTTTTGTGGTGACGAGTCATGACCGCAACACCGAGCGAACAAACGCGGTCGCGGCGATCGCCGCATTCAGCACTGCTTTCCGCGAAGAGGAAGGCCCACAGCTTCGCGTGGAAGTGGATCGTTCCGTGGTTGGAGATCTCGCGCTTGAGAAACTGCAACATGCCCGTCGGAATCGCACTGACATTGCCCTGGTTAGCTGCGCAGAGAACAAATCTTCGGATTCGCTGCTCGCCGCTTGTGATTGCTATGTATCCCTTAGCCGGTGGGAAAGTCGGCCGTCGCGGATCGGCCGTGCGCTCGCGGCCGGGGTGCCGGTGATTGCGACGGCGCACCAGGCTAACCTGGAACTGATGAATGAGCGGAATAGTTATCCGTGTGCATGTCAGCGTTCCTACCGTGTTCGCTCGTCTTTCGGCGATCTCCAGTTTCGGGCCTGCGATCCAAACGTTGCCTTGGCGGCCAGGCTGATGCGACGGGTGTACGACGATCAGGCCGCTGCGCGCGCGAAAGGTCGACGCGCGGCAGAAGAGATGCGGCGCCTTTATTCAGTAGAAAGTGCCGCGATCGAGGTTCGAAAGCGGTTGTTGAATTTGCAACCAGCTGCGTAGCCTCAAAGGCTTACAAGCGGAGCGTAGTCCGTTTCTTCCCTGACCTCGGCGCGACCGACGAACGCGTCAGCACTTGCGTCCCTGATCGCGTGAGATATCTCTTAGCCGCTGCAGAAGCCGCTCGTGGATATTGTCGAAGCCGCCGTTGCTGAAAACAGCCACCACGTCGCCGTGCGCTAACAGCGGCACGAGCCGCTCGATAATGTGACTCGCATCCGCTTCGTAGAATGCAAGCCGGCCGGCCGCCACGATTTCATCCACCACGGCTTCGGGATTCAGTCGTTCGTCGGCCGGCAGCTGGTCGAGCCGCGCCACCTGCGAAATCAAAACGCCGTCGGCGAGCCGTAGCGCTTGCGGCAGCTGACGCTGAAACACGGCGCGCCGTGTCGTGTTCGAGCGCGGCTCGAAAACGGCCCAGATCCGCTGGCCGTCGTAGCGTTGGCGCAACGCGGTGAGTGTCTGCGCGATCGCGGTGGGATGATGGCCGAAATCGTCGATCACCGTCACGCCCGCCGCTTCGCCTCGGATTTCCTGCCGTCGCGCGATGCCTTCAAATGTGCCGAGCGCCGCCTGAATTGCAGCATTCGAAACGCCGTAACATTTAGCGGCTGACACTGCCATCGCGGCGTTCCGCACATTAAATTCGCCGATTAGCGGCACCTCGAAGGTGTCCTCGACGAGTGTAAAGCGCGAGCTGTCATCCGAATACGAAACGTCTCGAATGCGGTGCGCGCAGTTGGCGGAAAAGCCGACCTCAATGAGCTGCGCAAACCGATTTTCCTCCGCGACTTCCACGCAGTTGCGATCGTCGCCGTTGATCAAAATCATCCCGTTTTGCGGCACGATCCGGAGCAGGTGACGGAACGTCGTCTTCACCGCGTTCAGGTCCGCGAAGATGTCGGCGTGATCGAACTCGATGTTGTTTACGATCACCAGCTCCGGCAGGTAATGCACGAACTTCGACCGCTTATCGAAAAACGCCGTGTCGTATTCGTCGCCTTCGATCACGGCGTATTTCGACTCGGTGAAATGCGCCCCCTGTCCAAGGTTGCGCGGGATTCCGCCGATGACGTAACTCGGGTCCAGTTCCGCCGTCTTCAGAATCCAGGCGAGCAACGCAGTCGTCGTTGTTTTCCCATGCGTGCCCGTCACCACGAGGTTGTGCCGCCCGCGAAGGAATTCGTTTTTCAAAATTTCCGGCAGCGACAGATAGAACAGCTTGCGGTTGAGCACCGCTTCCACTTCCGGGTTCCCGCGCTTTGTTGCGTTGCCGATCACGACCACGTCGGCATCGGCCGGGATATTTTCAGCGCGATATCCTTCGCGTGGCTGAATGCCGCGACTCTCCAGGAATGTCGAGATTGGCGGATAGACGTTCTCGTCCGAACCGGTCACGACCATGCCGCGCTCGCGTAACGCCGCGGCGACCGCGCCCATCGCGGTGCCGCAGATGCCCAGGAAATGAAAACGCCTGCCGTCTGTCACGTCGCAGTCCTTAGCTCTGCCGCGTCGGTTTCGCGAATTGAAACCTAATCACCGCGCCGACGACGAGCGCGTGAATCGCGCCACTCGGCGCCGTCACTTCTTCTTGAAGACTTCGACCGCGTTCCACTCCTCGTCCGGGGGCGCCTGCTCGTATTCGAGCGCGCGATCGAGATACATCTTGGCCAGAAAATCGTCGGGATAGAATTCGAGGAAGCGCGAGAAGAGAATCTTCGCGTCGGTAAAATTGCGGCTGCGGAACTTCTGCAACGCGTCTTCGTAGGTCGCGAGCCACGTCAGCAGCTCCGCGTTCTCGTTTTTTCCGCGTTCGCCGATCAATGTGAAGACGTCGACCGGCCGCGTTTTTCCTTTTACCTGCGCACGCGCCACGCTGCGGAGGTGGAACTTGTCGACGAGCAACGCGGCGGCGGATTCGCCAACCAGGATATCCACACCATAGATGCGCGTCAGCCCTTCGAGGCGGGACGCGAGATTCACCGCATCGCCGATCACCGTCGGATCGGCGCGTTGCGCGGACCCGATGTTGCCGACAATCACATCGCCTTGATTAATCCCGACGCCCATCCCAAGAGTCAGCCGGCTTTCGGAGCGCCATCTGTCGTTCAGTTGCCGCAACGCCGCGCGCATGCCCAATGCGGCGCGCGCGCAACACTTCGCGTCATCCGCCACGCCGAGGCTGCGCACGTTGCCCCACACCGCCATGATCGCGTCGCCGATGAACTTATCGAGCGTGCCGCCGTGTTGGAACACTTCGGCCGTCATCGCGCTGAGGTATTCATTCAGTTGCGTGACGAGCGCTTCAGGATCGGCGCGCTCCGACAACGTCGTGAAACCGACGAGGTCCGAGAAGAGCATCGTCGCCGGTACGCGCACGCCTTTCAGCGCGTTGTAATAGCCATGCGGATTGTCGAGAATTTCTTTCACCAGATTCTTCGAGACGTAACGCTCGAGCGTGCGCCGGGTGCGAAGTTTTTCGAGCCGCTCCAGAGTAAAGTCGCAGCCAAGCGAAAAGAGACTGCTCAGATTGAACGCGCCGAGAACAGGCAGGGTGAGGATGAAGAGGTTGCGCGAATCGGAAAGGTAAAGCGCCGCGCCGACGTAGGCAGCGCTCGCGGCAAATTCGAGAGTGAGCGCAAGCAGCGTCTGCCGGACGAATGCGACCAGAGCCCACGCGATCAACCCCGCTGCAACCAGCAACGCGAGGTTCGCGACCGGCGATGTTTCGTGCAGAAATTCGCCTTTCAACGCCGCGGCGATCGAATGGAAATGGATGACCGGTCCCGGCGTTTCGTCGCTAATCGGCGTCGGATGAACGTCGTGGTCGATCGCGGACGATGATCCGACCAGCACGACCTTGTCTTTGAACGCCGCGCCGTTGCCGTAATTGTGTTCCCACATCGCCGGGACGAACACTTGGAAAATCGAGTGCGGCCGATAACCGTCAGTCGGCCCGAAACGAATCGCGCGCGGGAACCCGTCGAGCGGCAGCTTCTCGGGGTGGCCGAGCTTTCGCAGAGCACGCGCGTCAAAAGATTCGTATCGGTTCTCACCCGGCTGGCCGGCTTCGACCGCACGCTCTTGCATCAGCGCGACCAGCTGCGAATCGGTCACGGTGTAGTTCACGTCCCGGATCACCCCGTCGCCGGCTGGCCAGTAATTAACGAAACCGACGCGGTCGTCCCTCAGCGCATTCGGAATTAGCGCGCTGTTCGGTAGCACGAAGGTGACGTCGGTCTGCCCGGTCGCTGTGTTGCCGCCGCCGGCGATGTTTGTTCCAATCACAACGCGATCGCGCCATTTCTGAAGCATTTGCGCGAACTGATCATCGCCTGGGCGAACAGGGCTGAAGACGACGTCGAACAGCACCAGCCGCGCGCCAGCGGTGCAAAGTCTATCGAGCAACTGTGCGTAAACATCGCGAGACCACGGATAGCCGCGGCGCATTGCAGTCAGTGCCGGCGATGCCGCGACCTCTTCTTCGCTCACCTGGTCGAGCTTTTTGCTCGGCTCATCGATGCCGAGAAAGAGGAAATCGGTGCGCTCTGCGGTGCGGCGACCTTTCCGCACGATCGCATCCCGGATCGCCGTCTCGTTTGTCCAAAGACTGTCGGCGAACGGGACGCGCCGCAGCATCGCCACGGCGATTGTTGCCGCAGTCCAGAACGCGCAGATCAGGGCAAGCATTAAC
>CADDYX010000003.1 GCA_902810735.1 Verrucomicrobiota bacterium
CGCGCTCGACCATTTCGCCGATGCCATCAGCCGAGGTGCAACAGTGGAATCAGCTTGTCGCTGGAAACCAGCAACAGCTCGCATCCGGTCCTGTTCCGCCGGAAACAACGGCGTGGACCGGCACGACGTGGAAGAAAACCTGGCCCGGCGTTGTCGCGTCAGACGCGAGCGGCCAGCACAGCATTGCGCTCGATCTCGGCAATGCGCGCAAATACGTGCGCGATGAGACGAAAACCGATCACTGGATCGCCGACGGCTTGTTTCCGCCGTGCAACTACGGCAATGGCCGCGAGTACTGGCGAGCCTATGGGTTCATTCTCGCGTGGCCGCTCAACGTCTACAACGTCTTCACCGATCGCCCGCTCTGGCTCTGGATCGCAATCTGTTTCGTCCAGACGTTTGTCATCATACCGCTGCTGATCTTCCGCTGGGGCAAAGGCGCGTATTGCGGCTGGCTTTGCTCGTGCGGCGCGCTTGCCGAGACGCTCGGTGACGAGGACCGCCACAAGATGCCGCACGGCCCGAAGTGGAACCGCCTCAACATGGCAGGCCAGGTCATCCTCGCGTTCGCCTTTCTCATTCTCCTCTTCCGTATCGCCGGCTGGCTGGTGCCCGGCTCATTTTTTGCCGGCGTGTACGAGTCACTGTTTAACAAGCTCCCGCTGCTGAATTACCACTTCTTCGTCGATCTCTTCCTCGCCGGAATGATCGGCGTCGGCTTTTACTTCTGGTTCAGCGGCCGCGTCTGGTGCCGCTTCTTCTGTCCGCTCGCTGCGCTCATGCACATCTACGCGCGCTTCTCGCGCTTCCGCATTTTTCCCGACAAGAAAAAGTGCATCTCGTGCAACGTGTGCACGTCGGTCTGCCATCAAGGGATCGACATCATGAATTTCGCTAACAAAGGACTGCCGATGAAAGATCCCGAGTGCGTCCGATGTTCCGCCTGCGTGACCGAATGTCCGACCGGCGTGCTCGCCTTCGGCCGCTACACGAAGCGCCGCGAGATCGTGCTCGACAAAATCCCAGCGTCGCCGGTGCGGATGCGCGAAATGGCCGAGAAACCGTGATGCACGACGCGGCGAATAAACCCGCGGGCGTTCACGTGAGCGAGCATCCGCTCGTCGCGACCAAGCTTTCCATTCTTCGCGCGAAAACTACGGCGCCCGACGAGTTCCGCCGCGCCGTCGAAGAGATCACAGTTCTGTTGTTCACGGAAGCATCGCAGTGCTGGTCAACCGCGCCGATTGAGGTAGAGACACCGCTCGCCTCCTGCCCCGGCGCGGTGTTGCAGCGCGCAGTCGCTGCCGTCCCGATCCTCCGCGCCGGCCTCGGCATGCTCGACGGCATTCTGCGCGTCGCCCCGGAAGCGAACGTCGGCCACATCGGCATCTACCGCGACGAAGAAACGCTGCGGCCGGTCAGCTATTTCTCTCGTCTGCCGGTTAACCTCGCCAGCTCGGAGACGTTGCTCCTCGATCCGATGCTCGCCACCGGCCACAGCGCGTGCGAAGCCGTCGCGATCCTGAAAGCGGCCGGCGCCGATCGCATCCAGCTCCTTTGCCTCGTCGCGTGCGACGCAGGGATCGCCCAACTCGACTCGCAGCACGGCGACGTCCCGATTTTCACCGCCGCGATCGACCCTGAGTTAAACGACCGCGGCTACATCGTGCCGGGATTGGGTGACGCCGGTGATCGGTTGTTCGGCACTGGTTAGGCGCAGCTATTTCGTCACGGCTTCAACGTCGCGGAACCGGACAGCTTTGTCGTTGAAGCGGTGCTCGGTCGCGAGCTTCAGGCCACCGAACGTCTGATACTTCTCCCACGTTGCCTGGAAGCCGGTGCCCTCTTTCGGGATGTAATCCCAGGCGCGGAGCAGCTTCGTTTGCGGGTCAACATAGAGCACGTACTGGTCGGTGGGCGTGAGGCCAACCTGGCCGAAGCTGAGGTGAATGGTCGGGCACGGCGTGCCGTTCAGGTTCTTTATGCCATCTGGAGCGGCGTTAACGCCACGATCGCGGATCTTCAGCGGCGCGAGCAGCCAGTAAGAGTCGTTCACCCAACGCGCGTAGGCTTTCTTTGCGTCGCCCTCCTGCGCGGGCGCAAGGAGATTCGCGGTCGCGTCTTTTGCGTTGCCCTCCTTGTCGGTCCATTGCACGCGATCGGTGCCGGCGGCGACATTCCAATCGTGTTTCGCGCTCGCGACGATCTTCCCGCCAGACTCGACCTCGAACGTGAAGCGGAGCTCTTTCACGTTCTGCCAGTGCTCGCCGCCACTCGCTTTCCAGACATCGGCGACGAGGCTGTTGCTCGCGGCGTTGTCGGCGGCGAACGAGCGAATGGAGAGCAGAAGCAGGACGAGAACGAATCGTGCTTTCATGCATGCATGCTGACAACCCGGCGGCTGAATTGCAATCAGCCTGACGCGCAATATCGTAGCGCCCCTCGATGAAACTCCGTCTCCTGCTCGCGCTGTCCTTGGCCTTCGCTGCTCTGAGCGCAAACGGCGGCGAAGATCGCATTTCGACGCGTCTGGTGCGCAGTGACGATTTCGACGCGCCATCGTTCGAGGTCTCGGCCGAATCGACCTATATGCTCGGCTGCTTCGGCAATCCGCACGCCTACGAAATCGCCGCGCAATATGTGACGGCGCGAATGCGCTGGGGCGCGATCCACGATCCGGACAGCTGGTTCCGCGGCTACAATCAGGTCTACTTCCTGGTGATGGGCGAATACTTCGCGCGCGGACTGGAGAACCACTACTTCGGGATTTCCTCCGGTCTGCGCTACAATTTCGTGCGGCCGAACAGCCGGTTTGTGCCTTATATCTCCGGCGGCGTCGGACTGGGTTTTGTGGACGCGACGCGGGACGCGGAACCTGGCGCACTCGGCCAGGATTTCACGTTCAACATTCTGACCGCGATCGGTGTGTCGTACCGAATCAACGACCACTGGCGCGCGACCGCCGGTCTCCAGTATCAACACCTCTCGAATGCCGGCCTGTCGGAACCGGAACGGCCGAACTCGAGTCTGAATTCAGTCGGCCCCGAGCTCGGCGTGACTTACGCATTCTGATCGGCCGCGGCGCGGATGGCAGAAGAAAACGTTCTCGTCGTGAGACGCGAGCTGTTCGACGAGCTGGGCAGTTTCGACGGACTCTTTTTCGAGCCGGAAAAGTACGTCAGTGCGCTGCTCTCGCGCGGGAACAATTTCTTTCTCCCACGCAGCAAAGCGGAGAACGATCCGGCCTACAAACAAATCATCCCTTACGCGATCATCGCGCATCGCGGCCGCGTGTTGCACTACGTGCGCGGCAAGAAAGCGGGCGAGCAACGGCTGGTGGCAAAAGGGTCAATCGGGATCGGCGGGCACATGAACGATGCCGACGAGTCGCTCTTCGCGTTCGACGAGAACGCCTATCGCGCGGGCGTGGAGCGCGAGGTGAAGGAAGAAATCGCGATCGAGACACCGTTCACCGATCGCGTGGTAGCGCTATTAAACGACGACACCACAGAAGTCGGCCGCGTCCATCTTGGGATTGTCCACGTATTGCAATTGGACGAGCCGAAAGTGACAAAACGCGAGGCCATGATCACGAACCTCTCCTTTCTCAGCCGCGACGAGCTGATCGCAAAACGCGAGTCGCTCGAGACGTGGTCGCAGCTCTGCGTCGACGCACTCGACCGGCTGTTGCGAGACTAAGGCCGGGCGCGGGCGTCAGATTCTTCCGGCGTCCGCTCCCACGAGAGCGACAGTTCATCGAGCCGCCACGATCCCGCCGGGCAGGAGACCTTCATCTGTACGGTCGCATGGCGCTCGGGGTAACGGAGAACCGCTTTGAACGTTCCGACCGGCGACGAGAAGTAGCTTTCAAAAACCACGTCGCCGGTGAGCTGGTAATTGGGATCAGGCACGCCGAGCCATGTGAATTGCTGGATGAATTCGTCGTCTCTGCCCCGCGTGAAGTGGAGGCGGCTCTCCGAGCTGACGATCGAATGCAGATAGTTGAGATCGTGCTGCACCGCGAGCCGCTGGATCACGTCGCGGGCGAAGGCGCGCGCCTCCGCTTCGCGCGAATGCCGGGAATCGAAGAGCAGATAAAGGCCGCCGCCAATCACCGCGATCACGATCAGCAACAGAACGATGACCGAGCCGGCGCGCCGTTGCCGCGCACGATCAGCAACGCGCAGCTGCAAGTCTGGCGTCATCGCGATTCCTCAGTAGCCGAAGCCAGTGCCGCGCACGACCTGGCCGTTGCGAATCAGCGCGCCGTGTTTCTGGAATCCGGTGTAGCCGCCGAACCGGTTTCGCGAGTTGACCCTGAATTCAACCAGGTAGCCGTAAACGCGTTTCCCGTCACCGCTCGGCAGATCGGCCGGCTTCGGCTGGCTGGTAAATTCGATCACCGCACTGGAGGGATCGATTAGCTGGTCCGAGAGCCAGTCTTTCACGATAGTGAGGTACTCGGTCGGGTATTGGCCGTAAACCGCCGGATCAGCCGTCGGCTGCGGGGAAGGATCGGCCGCGCATCCCTGCGAAACGAGCGCCGCGAGGAACAACGCGAGCGCGATTCTTTTCACCCCGAAAGAGCTAAGGCCGCTCGTCGATTGGGACAACCTTCTTCCCAACCGGCTCGCCCACGTACTCGCTGAGCGGACGGAAGAGGCGGTTGTCTTCAAGCTGCTCGAGAATGTGCGCGCACCAGCCGGAACAGCGCGCGATCGCGAAAACAGGGGTGAAGAGATCGGTCGGAATGCCTAACGAGTGGTAAACGGTCGCGGAGTAGAAGTCGACATTCGCGTTCAGGTTCTTCTTCTCCTTCATCAACTGCGCGATGCGCTCCGACATCTTGATCCACTTCGGCTCGCCCACTTTTTCGCTCAGCTTGACCGCCATGTTGCGCAGGTGCGGCGCGCGCGGGTCGAGCGTTTTGTAAACGCGATGGCCGATGCCCATGATCTTCTTTTTTTCCGCGAGCTGCTTCTCGATGTAAGCGTCGACGCGATCCTCGCTCCCGATTTCCTCCAGCATGTGGATGACACCTTCATTCGCGCCGCCGTGTAGCGGCCCTTTGAGCGTGCCGATCGCCGATGTGATGGCGGAATAAACGTCGGTCAGCGTGGAGATGGTCACGCGCGCGCTGAAGGTCGAGGCGTTTGTGCCGTGATCGGCGTGCAGGACAAACGCGACATCCAGCGTGTCCGCGGCCTCCTTGGTAGGCTCCTCGCCCGACATGAGATAAAGGAAGTGCGCCGCTTCACCCAGATCACCGCGGACCGGCGGCAGCTCTTTGCCTTGGCGCGCGCGGTGAAAGTAAGCCGCGATCACGCCAATTTTCGCGGTGATGCTGCGCGCGCGTTGCTTGTTCGCGTCGGCGCTCATCTCCTTCAACGCGTCCGGGTCGTACATGCCGAGCATCGAGATGGCGGTGCGCATTACGTCCATCGGGTTCGCGTTCTTCGGCGCGTTCTTGATCAGCTCCACGACGCCGTCGGGCAGTTGACGCAAGCTGCGCAGCGTCTCTTCGCATTCGCTTAGCTCTCTCCGGTTCGGCAGCCGATTATTCCAGAGCAGGAAAACCACTTCCTCGTAGCTGACTTTGCCGGCCAGCTCGTTGATGTCGTAGCCGCAATAAATCAGCTGCCCTTTGTCGCCGATGACGGCGCTCAGTCGCGTCGTGTTCGCGACAATGCCTTCCAAGCCTCGGGAGGAGACGGGCATCAGCGGCGGCCTTTCATCTGCTCGATCAACGTATCAGCCATTCTCGCAGGTGTATCGGCTACTGCGATCCCGGCGGCCTTCAACGCCTCAATCTTCCCGGCGGCGGTCCCCTTCCCTCCAGAGACGATCGCACCCGCGTGCCCCATGCGCCGGCCGGGCGGAGCGGTCGCACCGGCGATGAATGCGGCAACCGGCTTCTTGCAATTCGCGTGGATCCACTCCGCGGCTTCTTCTTCCGCGGAGCCGCCGATTTCGCCGATCAAAATCATCGCTTCAGTGCCATCATCGTCGCAGAAGAGCTTCACTGCATCGAGGTGCGACATGCCGTTGATCGGATCGCCGCCAATTCCAATGCAGGTCGACTGGCCAAGGCCGCGCGAGGTGAGCTGCCAGACCGCTTCGTAGGTCAGCGTGCCGGAACGCGAGATGACGCCCACGGCGCCCGGCTTGTGGATGTAACCGGGCATGATGCCGATCTTGCATTGGCCCGGCGTGATGATGCCGGGACAATTCGGGCCGATCAGGCGCGAGCGTTTGCCGCGCATTTGCGCTTTCACGCGCATCATGTCCATCACCGGAATGCCTTCGGTGATGCAAACCACCAGCTCCACGCCGGCGTCCGCTGCTTCGAGGATCGAGTCCGCCGCGCCCGCCGCCGGAACGAAAATAACCGACACGTTGCAACCGGTCTGCGCGCGCGCTTCCGCCATCGTGTCGAATACCGGCACCTTCTCGTCGAACTTCTGCCCCCCCTTCCCCGGCGTCACGCCGGCGACGACATTCGTGCCGTATTCCATGCACTCGCGCGCGTGAAAGGCACCGGCGCTTCCAGTGATTCCCTGCACGCACAAACGCGTCTTTTTGTCGACGAGAACGGACATATCTCAGGAGCGCAGGAACAAAGGAACAGACACAAACAGCAACTCCTGTTTTCCTGCTTGCCTTAGCGATTCTGGCGCCTCCGGATTCATTCCCCTTTGCGTTTGTGCAGCATCAGGCTGTTGCCGAATGGATCGACAATGATCGCGAAATGGCAGACCGGTGATTCTGTTACGTCCATCGCAACCGTCGCGCCGCTATCGCGCACCTTCTGAACGAGCGCGTCGAGTTCGTCCGTCTCGAATGCTGCCATCGTTCCGCCCTGCGCCGGCCGCCATTGATCGCCGTAATCGCCGACGCCGAAGGTGCCATTGCCGACCTCGAACTCGACCCATTTTGCATCCGGATCTGTGGTTGTCGCACGCAGTCCGAGCACTCCCTGGTAAAATTCCCGCGCGCGTTTGATGTCGGTCACCGGCGACCCGACGAATGCGATTTCCTTGATCATGATTTTCCTCCAGCTGCCTTGACGGCTTTTTCCGCTGCATCCGCCAGATCGTCGGCGGCGATAACCGCGAGGCCGCTCTCTTTCAACAACCGTTTACCTTCATTCACATTTGTGCCCTCGAGCCTGACGACGAGCGGCACGTGCAGCTTCACCGTTTTCGCGGCGCCGATGATCCCCTGTGCGATTACGTCGCATTGCGCAATTCCGCCAAAGATGTTGACGAGAATCGCCTGCACGTGCGGATCGCCGACAAGGATCTTGAACGCTTCGGTCACCTGGTCCTGCGTCGCGCTGCCGCCAACGTCGAGGAAATTTGCCGGACTGCCGCCGTAGAACTTGATGATGTCCATCGTCGCCATCGCAAGGCCGGCGCCGTTCACCAGGCAGGCGATATTGCCGTCGAGGCCGATGTAATTCAGCCCGTGCTTTGATGCTTCGACTTCGCGCGAATCTTCTTCCGCCGTGTCGCGCATTGCCGCGACCTCCGGATGCCGGTAAAGCGCGTTGTCGTCGAAGTTGAACTTCGCATCCAGCGCCAGCACTTCGCCCTGCGGCGTGACGACGAGCGGATTCACTTCCACCATCGAACAATCGAGCGCGATAAACGTGCGGTACAGCCCGTCGAAAAGCTTCGCCGCCGCCTTGATCTGTGACGATTCGAAGCCGAGCTGCTTCGCAAGCTTGCGCGTCTGGTACGGTTGCAAACCGGCGAGCGGATCGACCGGTTCACGAATGATCTTCTCCGGCGATTTCGCGGCAACAGTTTCAATTTCCACTCCACCTTCCGTGCTCGCGACGATCAGCGGCGCAGCAGTCGCGCGATCGAGCAAAATCGCGAAGTAAATCTCGCGCGCGATGTCGACTGATTTCGCGACGAGGACTTTATTGACGACGCGACCAGCCGGACCGGTTTGGTGGGTGACGAGCGTTTGCCCGAGCATTTTGAAGGCAAGCTCTCGCGCGTCGTCGGTCGATTTCGCGAGATGCACGCCGCCTTTGAAGCCATTGGCAAAGGTGCCTTTGCCGCGGCCACCGGCGTGGATTTGCGCCTTCACCACGAGGCCGTCGGTGCCGAGCTCGCGGGCCGCGTCTTTCGCCTCGTCCGGAGTCGAAGCAGCTCGCCCTGGCGGCGTCGCAACACCGAATTTCTGCAGCAATTCTTTCGCCTGATACTCGTGAATGTTCATCCGGCGTGTGCGAGCACTAAGCAGCGGAGATCGCTGCAATCAAATCGAAATCTAGAACCGCACCGCGATGCCGCCGCGCAGCCGGTAATCAGGCAGCAGTTGTAGCGCGGTGTTATCGATCGAGACCGGAAATTCCGCGGCGACTTCGGCGCTCAGCTTGCCGACTGAAATCAGAAAACGCGGCCCAACGTAGACCGAGGTGATGCCCGTGTCCTCGGCGGGGTCGCCGCGAAACTGATCGACATCCTTGTGCTCGCCGGAGACGACAAACTGACAACCGCACGCGGTGTGGCGGTTCCGCACGATATAGACTCCCGGGCCTCCGCTCCACGACACATCGTTCGCAAAGTCGTAGTCGTGCGCACCGCTGCCGCGGAGTAGGAACTGCGTGTCAGCTTGGGCGAAGAAGTTCTTGTAACGGAGCGAAAGCTGACCGCCGAAAATTCCATCGTAAGAGCCGGTGCCGAGCGTCAGATCGTGCCCGTGGATGCCGCTGACCGGCGCGCCCGGAGTTTCACTTTCGTGGAACTCCTCGAGTAATCTGCTGGTGTCGCCGGTCGGCAATTTCACGCCAGTCAGCAAAATCGCCGACGCGGTTAGGTCGGGCTCGTGCTCGATTTCCGCCGTGTTCTTGCCGTCGCTGACAAGTTCCTTCTGCGCCAGCGCGTTGATGTGAAAGACGACTACTTTCGCGAGCAGTGAGAGATCGCCCAAACCTGATTCGGTGCCGCGGTCGATCGCGAATCCTTCCGGCCGTTTGAACGACCGATAAATGATCGGCACGTTGAGCTGCACCGCAAGCCAGCGGTTCATGGTGTAGCCGGCGACGAGCTGTGTGATCGAGCTGTCGAGATACTGGCCCGTTTCGTTCGACACTTCGCGGCCATCGAGTTGCAGCGTTCCGAAATGCGTGAACTGCTCCGCGACTGCGCCGTACAATCCATTCGTCCACGAGCGCGACGTGCCGTTGCCGAGCGGCTGACCGAATGCCGCCGCCGGGTCGGTTTGCGGCATCGCCTCCATTTGCGGCGTGTAACAGCCGCACAAATCGCAAGCCGCTGCGCTCGTTAGCATCAGCGCCGACGCGACGACAGCGACTGACGATCTCAACACACCGCGCGCGCTGCGAACGAACGGTGACGTCGTTCCTCGCGTCAACGTCTTGAGTGTGGATAACGGAAACTTTAGTCTGTGTGCGATGCGCATTCTCGTCGTGGAAGACGAACGTAAGACCGCTGGGTTTCTCGTCAAAGGCCTGAGCGAAGCCGGCCATCAGGTCGAGACCTCGGCGGATGGCGAGCAGGGGCTGGCGCTTGCGCAGAGTGGACGCTTCGATGTCGCGATAGTCGACGTGATGTTGCCAAAGCGCGACGGCTGGTCGCTCGTGGAAGAACTGCGCCGCGCCGGCACGCAGCTGCCGGTCGTCTTTCTGACTGCGCGCGACAACGTGCGCGATCGCGTGAAGGGACTCGAGCTCGGCGCGGATGATTATCTCGTGAAGCCGTTCGCGTTCTCCGAGCTCGTCGCGCGCATTCGATCAGTTGTTCGCCGCACGCCTGCTGCGCAGGAGGATCAACTCCGCGTCGCCGATCTCGAGATCGATACGCGGCGTCATCGCGCGACGCGCGGCGGCACGGCCTTGAGTCTCAGCCCGAAGGAATTTCTGCTCCTCTCGCACCTCGCGCGCGCGGCGGGCGAAGTCGTCTCGCGTTCCGATCTCGCGCAGCAGGTTTGGGACATCGGCTTTGAGCCGGCGACAAATGTCGTTGATGTTGTTGTTCGACGGTTGCGCTCGAAGGTCGACGATCCGTTCCAGACGAAGCTCGTGCACACCGTCCGCGGCGTCGGTTATGTTCTCAAGCCGAGCTAAACCGCGGTCGATCGCGTCGCAGCTGATCCTGCTCTTCACTCCGGCCGCAGGGTTGTTGCTGCTGATCGGCCTCGGCGCGCTCTACTGGATCGTGATCCGCCACGCGTTCGAGGAAGACAATGCGGTGCTGGCTGATAAGCTCGCCGCACTCCGGGCAGATTTACATGAAAGCGCGAACCCGCGCGCGCTCGCGGACGAATTGCGCGCCGCTCGCAGCAAACCCGCTTATTGGATTCGGATCCTGGACGAGAGCGGCGCGGCCGTGGCTGAGACTCCGGGTATGGACGCGTTGGTACCGCCCGGCGCATTTCCGCCCGTCGCTGCGACAAATCACCGTCCGCGCGACTTACGGACGAGCGGCCGGTTGTTTTCTCTCGCCGCTACTGCCGGCGACGCAGCGGGTCGACGTTACACCATTCAAGTCGCGCAGGACCGCTCGGGCGACGATCAATTTCGCCGCGAGTTTGGCTTGGTGACGATCGCGATGCTCGGGTGCGGGATTGCCGCGTCAGCGCTGATCGCCAGAACTGTCGCGCGCCGCGGTCTGCGGCCGCTCGCCGAGATGGCTGCAACCGTCGAAGGAATCAGCCCGGCACGTTTGACGGAGCGGATTTCGTCGCGCCGTTGGCCACCCGAACTCCAGCCGCTGGCCAGTGCATTCGATGCGATGCTCGAGCGGCTCGAAGAATCGTTCACGCGTCTCTCGCGGTTTTCCGCCGATCTCGCCCACGAACTCCGGACGCCGATTGCAAACATGCTCGGCGAAGCGCAGGTCACACTATCGCGGAGTCGGACGGCGGACGAGTACCGCGACGTAATCGAATCGACGGTAGCCGAATGCGAACGGCTCTCCGGAATTGTCGACAGTTTGCTGTTCCTCGCGCGCGCGGATGCCGCAAGCGAACAGGTGCACCGACAGCGGTTCGACGGTCGTGCTGAGCTCGAGAAGATCGCGAGCTATTACTGGACGGCGGCGGACGACCGTCAGATCAGCATTCGGTGCGACGGTTCCGCCGACATCAATGCGGATCCGACACTCTTTCGACGCGCCGTCGGGAACCTGCTCGACAACGCGCTGCGCTACACGCCGGACGGCGGAGAAATCGTGATCGCGCTCCGAGCTGATGCGGACGCGGCAACGCTCGAGGTGCACGACACCGGGCCGGGTATTGCGGCCGAACACGTGCCGCGCGTATTCGACCGGTTTTATCGCGTCGACAGTTCGCGCAGCACTGCCGGTTCGGGGCTTGGTCTCGCGCTGGTGAAATCGATTGCGGAACTGCATGGCGGATCGGTCGCGCTGCAGGGTAATGGCGGCACGATGGTGCGGCTGCGGTTTCCGAATCATCCAAGGTAAACGAAGAACGCGCTTGCGCTGTTGATTACAATTCTGTAATGCAGCGCGGATGTTTCACCGCTTCTTCGCCGCCGTTGCGTTTTCCGCTTCGTTGATTTCGCTCTGCCGAGTTGCGCTCGCGCAGGAAGCGACCTCGCAGACTGTTGAAGTCACCGGCGCACCAATTCCGTCGCCGACGCCGCACGACGATTGGAAAGCGAAGCTCAACCACATCATGAGCGAAGTGTCGGGGACTCAAATCACCGTCACAAAAAAAGCGACCGTGATTAAACTCGAACAGCAGCCGACAGTCGTGAACAACAACGAGCAGGAGTTGTTCACCCGCGCGCCCGGCCTCCTCATCACCGAGCAGCACACGCCAGGTCAGTTCAACTTCAGCTACCGCGGCCTCGGAAATCCGCAGGAATCAGAGTTCGTGCTGGGTCTGCAGGACGGCCTGCCTATCTCCACGGATTGGATTGGATTCCCCACGATCTATTACCTGCCGCTCCCGCAGAGCGTCAGCGAGATTCAGCTGATCCGCGGCGGCAGCAGCCTGCTTTACGGACCGGAGCCGGCGCCGGCGGTCAACTTCGTGATGAAACGGCCCGCACCCGGCACACCGTGGAACGGCTATACGGAACAGATCGGCGGGACCGACGGTCTCTATTCGACTTTCAACGTGATCCAGGAAGCAATGGGGCCGCTGGAGTTCCGTCTTGATAGCGGATTCGTGCGCACTGACGGGCAGCGGGAGAATAGCGACTACTGGCTGTGGCAATCGAATCTGTACCTCGGCTATCGGCCCGATGAGAAACAACTGTGGGCGCTCGACGTGCACACCAGCCGGTTCAATGGCGGCGATCCTGGCAGGCTGACGCTGCAGCAATTCGAAGCGGACCCCGAGCAGTCGACCACGCCGTTCAATCACAATTGGGTCGATCGCTACACCGTCGTTCTGCGTCACGAACACGATTTCGGCGATGGCTGGCTGCTGCAGGCCAAGGGCTGGTACACGCATCAGGAGATCGACGCGCGGTCGCTGCCGTTCGTGCAGGATGAAGATTTCGATAACGGCGGGCTCGATCTGCGCGTCCGGAAAAACTGGGGTGACGGCACGATGCTGAAGGGCAGCACGCTAACTTTCGGCGGTGTCGTGTATCACGGCGAAGCGCCGTTCACGCAATACATCAACCCTGATCCGGGCGCGTCGCGCGACGCGACCGACGGATTTTTACGACTCGATCAGGACCGATCGACCGATTACCAGGCGCTCTTCGTCGAAAACATCTTCCGGTTTGGCAAGTTCCACATCGTGCCCTCGTTTCGGCTCGATCACGAAACGGTCGATGTCGACACGAACACCGGTCCGTTCGGTGCCGGCAGCGCGAGCGCGGACCACTGGGTGCCGCTCTGGGGCATCGGCCTCGGAAACGATTTCGGTCACCTCAACGAGACCTACTTCAGCGCGTCGTCCGGGTGGCGGCCAACGCGGTTCTTCGATATCGCGTCGCCATTCCAGAATCTCACCGAGAGCAATCGGCCCGACCCGTTTCGCTCACTCGATATCGAGCTCGGTGTCCATGGCACGCCGATCCGTGGCCTGTGGTACGACGTTGGCCTCTTCTGGATGGAATTCGATAACCGCACCGAGACGCAGCAATTCAGCACGACTGAATTCATCATCGTAAACAGCGGATCGAGCAGGCACCGCGGCTTCGAAGGTGAAGTGGCCTACGATTTCCTGGCGTCGGACGATCAACCGCAACAAGCCGCGAGTGAGGCGAAAGACGTAAAGCAGGTGTTCCAGCAAACCCGCAGCCGGTTCGAAGGGATGCACCTCGTTCTATTCAGCAATCTGCAGCTGCTCGACGCCGAATTTACCGAGAGCTCGACTGGCCTGGAGGGAAACACGCCGGCATTTGCGCCGACGGTGCTGTGGAAGGGCGGCGTGACGTTCCGCAAAGAGAAGTGTTTCGACGTTAGCCTGACCGGCGTTTACGCGTCTGATCAGTATTGGGCGGACTCGAACCAGCCCGCGGTCGACGGCATGACGGGTGTGGTCACGACTCCCGCAAAGATTCCGTCGTACAAAATCTTCAATCTTTCAGGCGACTGGTACATCACGCCGCATCTGCGGTTGATTGCCGGCATTTCGAATCTGGCCGACGAGAAATATTACTCCCGCGTCTTCTTCAACGGCTCGATTGAGCCGGCGCCGCGGCGCTCCGGTTACGCGGGTTTGTCGCTGGAGTTCTGAGCCGCGGCCTCGATTAGCGAGCAACTCCCAGCAGCGGCCGGGGTTGTTATTAATATGACGAGCGGAAAACTTGTCGTCGCTGCATTGCTCGCAGCGGTTGCTCTTCTCCCCGTGGGAATTGAGGCGTCTCAGCGCTCCAGCCGGGAGAAATCGCGTCAGCACCGCACGCGCAGCGAAAAATCTGCGCGCCAGCATGCGACGACGAAAAATAAGCGAGATACGAAGAGCGGCTCGGAACGCGAAGAGTTCGAGCGCCGGTGGGACGAGGAACAGGTCGAGCCGGATTTGCCCGAATCCGAGTAGCTGCGCGTTCTCCGCTTTCCGACTGCGCACAGCGCGTTATCGTCGCGCGTGAAATTTTCCGCACTTGCAGTTGCCCTGCTGGCCGGCGCGTGGTCCGCGTTCGCCGGCAACAACGTAGTGAACCTGTCTCACTACGATCTGATGCGGCCGGACTTCGACGCGATGGCGCGAGAAGGCATCGTCGGCGTGATCCATGAATCGAGTTACCCACCGAACACTCGCGACGATAAATATTTCGGCCGACAGGTCGCCGCCGCGCGGGCCGGATTACTCTGGGGCGCTTATCATTACGCGAACGCGTCCGATCCGGTGCGACAGGCGGATTTTTTTCTGAACGTCGTCGAGCGTTCGTGGCGCAGCGCGCCGCCCGATGGTCGCCCAGAGAACGTTCTTCTCGTGCTGGATTTTGAAAAGAACGGCCACTACCCCGGTGGCACGATGCGGGTCGATCAGGCGGTGAAATTTGTGGAGCGAATTCACGAGCGGACAGGCAACTACCCCGGCTTTTACTCCGGTGAATACCGGCTGCGCGCGATCCTCGGTGCCGCTTCGGCCACGCAGCGCGCGGCGTTGTCACGCTGCTGGCTGTGGGTCGCGAATTATCACTACCAGCCGCGCGATATTCCACCGTGGGGCGCCTGGTCGATGTGGCAATATACCGGCGACGGCATCTGCGACCTGCCGCGCGCCTCATATCCGAAAAGCGTCGCGAATATCAGGAAGGCAGAGCGAAATATTTTCAGCGGCACACCTACCGACCTGAAGAGTTTCTGGTTGAAGCACGGTTGGGCCGTCGGCCAACGGGTTGAGACTTTGCCGGCCGGCGGGCAGTGAGGCGCTTCTCCCAGTCGCGCACGTTCCCCGGCACGATGCGGAATACTGCGTGCGCGGCAGGGCAGCGGTGATCCGGCAAGTGACAGCACAATTCCGCCGCGCGGACGCGCAGTTTCGCCTGCAAGTGCTCCCATTCGAATAACAACTGCCCGCGTGTCTCGCTAACACGGCAGCGCCTGTTCGGTTCTCTGATGCGCGAACGGTCGAACGCGTAGCCGCGGCGCTCCGCTTCATCGGCAATGCCGCTCAGGAACGCGCCGATCAGCTTGAGCGGCCGCTTGTGTTCGCGGAATCGCGTCAGCTGTGGATGTCTCGTGTAACCGCGAGTGAGGCCGGCGAGTACTTTCTGCGCGAGCAGTGCTTCGCGCCAGACAGCGACCAGTCCCTTCGCGTCAAGATATCGCGGGTGCAGTGTCCAGAGACGCATCTTCCATCACACTGCACGATGGGAACGCCTGAATCAGGCGGCCCGGATCAGCCAGTAAACCGCCGCGCCCAGCAAGGCCGCACAAGGCAGCGTGATCAGCCACGATAACGCGATCCCGCTCATCACCTTCGCATTTGCGCGGCCGGTGGTCAGGCCGATACCGAAAAGCGCGCCGACCGCGACGTGCGTCGTTGAGACCGGTAGCCCGAAGAGGCTGGCAAAGATCACCAGAACCCCCGTCGACAGATTCGCCGCAAGCCCCTGTCCGTGATTCATCGCCGTGATCCGTTTGCTCATCGTGTCGGCAATCTTGCGCGAGTGAATCAGGCCGCCGATCGCCATCGCCAGCGCGACGGCGAAGAACCCCCAGCGAATCTCGAGCGCGTTCACCACCAACAGCAGCGCAACCATCTTCGGCGTGTCGTTGAGCGCGCGCGCGAAGCAAACCGTGCCGGCGCTCAGGAAATGCGCCGCGTCCACGATCTGCTGCGCACGAACTCCGACGAATTGGCCCGCATAGCGTTCCTCACACGCCGAGGTATCGCCAAACATCACGACGTATTCAGGCGAGAGCGTCTGGCGCGCGACTGCAGATTGCGGCTGCGGCATCGCCAGCACGCGCTCTTCAGTTCCAATGCAAGCGCACCACTCTTTTCCGATGCGCAGCCGGAGGCGGAGCGCGCGGAATCCGACGTAAAGCAAAGCGCCGGTCGCGATCGCAAGCACCGGGCTAAGAAGCAGCGGAAGGATAAACGTTTTCTGCAACGCAGCAAAATTCACCAGCGGACCAACTGCGACGAGCCCGCAGCCGATCATCGCGCCGGTCAGCGCGTGCGTGGTAGAAATCGGAAACCCCGTCACTGTCGCGAGGATCACGGTCAACGCGGCGCCAATCGCGATCGCGAGCAGGAAATGGGGAGAGGCGACGAGCAGGTCCGGTACGAGTCCCTTCCCGGAGAATTTCCGAAGCAGCGCCTGGGCGAGAAAAATCGAAGCGATTGAACCGGCGAATGTCGTCGTCGTTGCCCAGATCAGCGCCGTCCGATAGCTGGCAGCGCGACTTCCATACAGCGACGCGACACCTTTGAAATTGTCGTTCGCACCGTTCGAATACGCGACGAAGCACGCGGCGAGAAAAAGCAGAATCAACATCAGCGCGTTCTTTTCAGCTCAGTGAGGCACATTCGGCCGCGACCGAACAAGCCTTTTCCGAATCGCGGCATGCCGCTTTTCTTTCCGGAGCAGCGCCAGTAGCGTCGCTGCGCTTATGAGACGTTTTCTGTTTTTAATCCTGGTCTCGGCTTTCGTCGCCGGCATCTCCGCTCGCGGCCAGGAACCGCCGCCGGCGAACGCAACGACCGCGAGCACGGCGACTGCGACGGATGTGACGCCGGCGATCAACGTGAATGATCCAGCGGCCGCAACTCGCGCCTGGCTCGAGACCGTGCCGGCAGACAAGCGAGCGCGCTCCAACGCCTACTTCGAAGGCGGTTACTGGCTGCTCTTGTGGAACGTCCTGCTCGCACTCGCCATCTCGCTGCTCGTCCTGACCACGCGGATTTCCGCGCGGCTCCGCGATTTTGCCGAACGCATGACGAAGATCCGCTCACTGCAGGTTGTTCTCTACGCCCTGCCGTACCTGCTAATCATCGCGCTGGTCACGTCGCCGCTAAACATTTACGAGCATTATTTTCGTGAGCACGCGTACGGATTAGCGACCCAGAGCTTCGGCCCGTGGTTTCGCGAGCAAATGATCGCGCTGGTGTTGCAGCTGATCTTCACGCCGATCGCATTGGTCATTCTCTACGCCGCGTTTCGATTGGCGCCGCGGACTTGGTGGATGTGGGGCACTGCGATCGCCGCAGGATTCCTGCTGGTCGCGACAATGTTCAGCGTCTACATCGAGCCGCTCTTTAACACCTACAAGCCGCTCAAGGATCCGGCGATCAGCGAGCCGATTCTGGCCATGGCGCGCGCCAACCAAATCCCGGTGAAGCAGGTGTTCGAGGTCGACGCTTCGCGGCAATCGAATCGCGTCAGCGCGAACGTCGCTGGTTTTCTCGGCACGACGCGAATCGCGCTGAACGACAACTTGCTCAAGCAGTGCACGCTGCCGGAGATCCGCGAAGTGATGGCCCACGAGATGGGGCATTACATCCTGAATCACGGAGCCAAGCTCGTGATCTATTTCAGCTTGTTCTTCCTGGTTGGCTTCGCCGTCGCGCGAGTTTCGTTCGACGCGATCGTCCGGCGCTGGGGCGAGCGTTGGGGTGTCCGCGGTATTGCGGACCCGGCTGGCCTGCCATTGGTGTCCGCGATTCTGACTGCGGTGATGTTCCTTTTGACGCCGGTCATCAACAGCACCATCCGGGTAACGGAGCGCGAAGCCGATGCGTTCGGCATCAATTGCTCACGCGAGCCCGACGGCATGGCAAAAGTCGCGCTGAAGCTCGGCTCTTATCGCAAGCTCGATCCCGGCCCAGTCGAGGAATTCATCTTTTTCGATCATCCAAGCGGCCGCGCGCGCATTCGCATGGCGATGGATTGGAAAGCCGCGCACCTGCCGGCCGGCGGGTCCGCCACATCAGAACCGGCGCATTGAACCAAAACCACACTTCAAGATGAGACGCTTCACCACCCTGCTCTTTTCCTCGACCGCGCTCGTCGCGTTCGCACAATCGCCGGCCCCGTCAAAATATCCGCCCGCTCCGAAGACCGATCAGGTTGATGACTATCACGGCACCAAAGTCGCAGACCCATATCGGCCGCTGGAAAATCCCGATGCGCCCGACACTCGCAAATGGATCGAAGCCGAGAACAAACTGACGTTCGACTACCTTGCCGCAATCCCGGAACGAGCAGGCATTAACCAGCGGCTAACCGCCCTTTGGAATTACGAAAAGTACAGCGTGCCTTTTCACGAAGGCGGCCGTTACTTCTTCTCCAAGAACACCGGCCTGCAAAACCAAAGTGTGCTTTATACGAGCACGGCGCTTCCCGGCAATTCCCAGCAGCTGCTCGATCCGAATACGTTATCGAAAGACGGAACGGTCGCGCTCAGCGGCCTCGATATCACTGATGACGGAAAGCTTCTCGCCTATGGCCTGGCGGAAGCTGGCTCGGATTGGCAGCGCTGGAAGGTGCGCGACGTCGCGACCGGCAAAGACCTGAACGACGAGGTGCAGTGGGTAAAATTCTCGAGTGCTTCGTGGACCAAAGACGGCAAAGGATTCTTCTACAGCCGCTATGACACGCCCGCTTCAGCCGAGCAGTTGAAGCAGGCGAATTACTTTCACAAGCTCTACTATCACAAGCTCGGCACGCCGCAGTCCGACGACCAGCTCGTCTACGAACGCAAGGATCACAAGGATTGGAACTTCAACGCCGAAGTCAGCGAAGACGGCCGGCTCCTCATCATCGACATTTCGCAAGGGACCGATCCGAAGAACCGCATCTTCTACAAGGACCTGACGAAGCCCGACTCAGGCGTTGTCGAGCTACTGAACAAACAGGACGCCTCCTACTCATTCATCGGCAACGACGCCGATCTGCTCTGGTTCAAAACCGATCTCGCTGCGCCACGCGGCCGGATCATTGCCATCGATCTTCATAAGCCGGCCGAGATCCGGGAAATTGTCGCGCAAACACCCGACAAGCTCGAAGCAGTCAACCTGGTCGGGGATCGCTTTGTTGCGAACTATCTGAAGGACGCCCACTCGCTCGTTCGCCTTTTCGAGCTCGGCGGCAAGCCGGCCGGTGAAATTCCGTTGTCCGGACTCGGCACCGCAGGCGGCTTTACCGGAAAACGAAAAGACACAGAGACGTTCTACTCGTTCGTCAGTTTTACGCAGCCGCCGACGATTTATCGGTATGATTTCAAAACCGGACAGAGCACGCCGTTGTTCCGGCCAAAGGTCGACTTCAAATCAGACGATTACGTCACCGAGCAGCAGTTCTACAACAGCAAGGACGGCACTCGCGTGCCGATCTTCCTCACCTATCGCAAAGGGCTTCAAAAGAACGGCCAAAACCCGACACTGCTCTACGGCTACGGCGGCTTCGACGCGTCAATCACGCCAACGTTCTCGCCGTCAAACGCGGTCTGGCTGGAAATGGGCGGCGTCTATGCCGTCGCGAATCTTCGCGGTGGAGGCGAATACGGCGAAGAATGGCATTTGGCCGGAACGAAGCTGCGCAAGCAGAACGTCTTTGACGATTTCATCGCGGCCGGCGAATGGCTAATCGCCAACAAATACACATCGACTCCGAAGCTCGCGATCAGCGGACGAAGCAATGGCGGACTGCTAATCGGCGCGTGCTTGACGCAACGGCCGGAGCTTTGGGGCGCAACGCTGCCGGGCGTCGGCGTGATGGACATGCTGCGGTTCCAGAAGTTCACGATCGGCTGGGCGTGGACCTCGGATTACGGCTCGTCGGATAATCCCGAGGAGTTCAAGGCGCTGATCAAGTATTCGCCGCTTCACAATATTAAACCCGGCACGAAGTATCCGCCGACGCTGATCACGACCGCCGATCACGACGATCGAGTCTTCCCGGCGCACAGCTTCAAATTCGCCGCGGCGCTCCAGGCGGCGCAGGCCGGTCCGGCGCCTGTGCTCATTCGGATCGAGACACGCGCTGGTCACGGCGCAGGCAAGCCGACATCGAAAATCATCGAAGACCAGACCGACCAGTGGGCGTTTCTGGTTAAGAACCTCGGGATGAAAATTCCGTTCTAATGTTGGCTCACCGCGCGCGGGCGCGCAGCAGCGGAAAAGCGAACCAGAAGCCGTAGAACATCACCAGCGCAATAATGGCGAGCGTTAACGCGAGCGCCATCGAGCCGGTGACTTTGGCGGCGACAATGTAGAAGTCCGTCGTGATCCCGAGCGCCAGCGGGACCATCGCGCTGACGACGAGACGATTCGCGACGCGATGGAAATGCCGCGTGTCTTCGCCGCCTTCGACGATGCGGTGATAAGCGGGCGGCGTCATGAGCAGAATCGCGCTCAAGGCGACGCAGCTCAGCGCCGCGAGATGGAGCAACTGCGCTTCGCGCGGCAGCTTGTCGAAGCTCTCGGTCAGAAACGTGCTTAGCTGGAATCCGAGCAACGCCTGCGCGCCGGGCAAGACAATGCGCGCCTCGGTCAGGATCTGCTTGATCTTGTCTTTAAGCGGCGTCCGCCCGCTTGAATTATCAGCCACGTTGTCACCTCCATTCCTTTTTGCTTTGCGATAAAGTTCGATCCCGTACCAGAAGAAGATCGCCGCCGCGGTTGTCAGGAGCCCGAAGGTCGCACCACCCAGCGCGCCGAAGAGCTTGTAGCCCGCGATCGCCATGTCCATGCCCAGTGCGGCGGCGAATGGAACGAGCGCGACCTGCATCAGCCTGCGCACAACGTCGGCGAAGCTGGCCGTGTCTTCGCCGTGCTCCACAATGCGGTGATACGCAGGGACGGTCAGCAGTAGCGCCAGCGTGACCATCAAAACAGCTCCGCTCCCGAGCTTCAGCCATTGCGCCGGCGGCGGCAGTTTTTCGAACCCCGATTCAAATGCAGCGCGAAACTCAAACCCGAGCAACACGTGCACGACGAGGACGAGCATTCGGTCTTCGTCGATCCCGGTTTTGACGCGCTCGGCCAGGTCGGACATCTCGTTAATGTTCGGCTGACGGCAACCGCTCGGTCGCGACAATCGCGCTTGCGAAAAGCGAACAGGCCCAGCGTAGTTGTCATGAATGTCGAAGGGCAGCCGAAATGCCGACGTGGCAAACGAGGCACTCGCTCTCGTGCGGGCGAAAGGCGGGGCGCTTTATGCGCTGCACATTTATCCGTGGCTCTCCGCGTTCGCACGAAAGCTTCGGCCGCTGGGCAGGTCGCTTCGTCGCCTCGATCAGGAGGTCGTGCCGGTCGGCTCGCTCCTGACCGTCGCCTGGCGCGAGGTGATCGAATCGAAGCCGATCAGGTTAGTGGCGTTGGGGAAAAGCCACGGCAATGTTCGCCACAACGAACTCGCAGTTCTGGCAAAAGCGGCTGCTTCCGTGCGATCGGGAGCGGAAATCGTCGAGATTGGCACGTTCGACGGACGGACGGCGTTGAACCTTGCGCTTAACGCGCCTGACGGCACGCACGTTTTCACACTCGACTTGCCCGCGGGGGCGGAAACAACGTTCGCGCCCGCGCGGACCGAGCGAGAATTCATCGAGAAGCCTCGCCCGGGAAGCCGGTTTCAGAATTACGCCGGCGCGTGGAGCAGTTGCCGCGCGAGGATCGTGCAGCTAATCGGCGACTCGGCGGCGTTCGACTGGTCGCCACACTTCGGCAAAGCGGCGCTGGTGTTCGTCGACGGTTCGCATGCATACGAGTACGCGTTGCACGACTCGGAGATTGCATTCCGGCTCGTCGCACAAAACGGCATGATCATCTGGCACGACTACGGCGTTTGGAAAGGAATCACCCAGGCGCTCGATGAAATCGAAGCAGCGTGTCAGCTCGGGCTGCGTCGGATTCGTGGCACCAGCCTCGTCTTTTGGCGGAAGAGCGCGTGAACGTCAGACCGTCCGGTCGAGACGCGCAAACGCACGCACCGGGAATGTTCCCATCCCTTTCACCTTCACCGGCACTGCGTAAAACCGCGCGCCGTGCTCAGGCAGTTGATCCAGACCGCACAAATGCTCGACGATCGGAACACCGGCGCGCAACAAAGTTGAATGCACCGGGCGCTCTCCATCGTCTGTGCAGTCGATGTTGAACGAATCGATTCCCACGAGCGCAGCGCCAGCTGCAACGAGGCGTTCCGCGAGTCCGCCGGTGAGATACGGGTGACCTTCGAAGTATTGATCGGTGCGCCAATGGATGTCCCAGCCGGTGTGAAACAGCACTGCTGCACCGCGAAGCCGTGGCAACTCCATATCATCGATCGCGCGATCGCGTCGATCAATCGTGCGGATCACGACGCAGTCGAGGTTCGCCAGTGACTCCAGGTCGAGCTGCGAAAGATCTTTGCCGTCGGCATACCGGTGAAACGGACTGTCCAGATACGTGCCGGTGTTTGCGACCATGTCGATCCGCCCGATCTGGAACTCGGTTCCGCTCGCGTAACGCTCGCGCGAAGCTTCGCGGCTCAAGAAATCGCAGATGATCGGCGCCGGCAGACCCTTGTAAGTGATCATGCCGTCCTCGACCGTATGGCTCAGGTCGATGAGCCGCCGGCGGACGGAACTCTCAGGCTGCGACATGACTCGCGAGCCGCTCTCGGTCGATGTCAGCTCGCAGCGTTCTGCGTGGTCGCGATGCGCGCGCTGCCGACAAATGCTGCTTGCTCGTCAACCACGAGGCGCGGCGCGGCAATGTCGCCATTGACGCTGCAGCCGGCGCGCAGCTCGCAGCGTTCCGCTGCCGTGATGTCGCCTTCGACGTTGCCATCCACGATGACGGACTTGGTGCGGATTTCACCGCGGATTCTGCCATTTTTCCCGATCGTCAGCCGGCCGCCGGAATCGATCGTGCCTTCCACTTCGCCGTCAATCACCAGCTCATTGCGAAACGTGACCGAGCCGGTGATCGAAACGCCGCTCGAGAGAATGCCACCGGAGCGCGTCTCGGTCGCCGCGCCGTTTGTCGGCTGCGGCCGCACCACGGGAGGCTCGGTCTGCATGCTCGGAGCGGCCGGTTCGGTTTTTCTGGCTTGGGAAAACATCTGCATAACTTACTCCTCGATGTGGTGGATTTTCGATTATTCACATCGCGAGCCGCTGCGCGAGAACAATTTACACGAGAAACAGGTTAGGCCGATGCGGCCGCGGACGTCGTTGAACTTGACGGCACGAATACGGGATCTAGCGCGCAGCTATGCGTTCTTGCGCATTCCGCGGGTGAGCTGTTGCGCTCGCTGCTGCGCGCGCTGTGCATCAGCGGCGCGGCCGATTGCGTTATACTCCTGCGCAAGGTGCATCCAGGGCAACGCCGAGTTCGGGATTAGCCGCGTCGCCTTCTCAAACGCCTTCACCGCATCGGCGTGCTTCCCCTCTTTCTGGTACGCGAGACCGAGATGTTCCCACACCGGCCCATAGTCCGACTTGAGGCTTGCCCCTTTTCGTAAGTGACTGATCGCGGCATCAGTCTGCCCGACGGTTTCAAGACAAAAGCCGAGCTGCGCATGAACAAGATAATCGCCCGGCATGAGACGCGCCGCGCGTTGCAGTGGCGCGACCGCCTGCGGGATCTTGTTCAGGTTAATGTAGCTGTAGCCGACAATCGCGAGCATCGCACCGTTATCGGGCGAAATGTCCGCGGCCTTCGCGATCGCGTTCAATGTTGCTTCCGGATGGCCGAGCGCTTGTTCCGCACGCGCCAGTTGGATCCATGCTTCAACCAGCGTCGGCTCTACCGTTGTCGCCTTTCGCGCATACTGCACGCTTTCCTCTTTATGTCCGATCCGCAGCGCACAGTCGCTCAGCGCATAGTAGGCGACACCGGCCTGTGGCTGTAATTCGGTCACGCGCCGTAATGGCGGCATCGCGGCGGCGAAATGGCCCTGGGTCGCCTCAACAAGGGCGAGGCCGAAATGCGGCAGCGCCATGCGCGAGTCGAGCGAAATGGCAGTGTGGAATTCCCCGGTCGCTTCGCCAAACTGGCGGCGGTCCCATGCAAATATTCCGCGCAGCGAATGGCAGGCGGCGCTCTGTGGATAGCGGTCGGTCAGCTTGCGTGCAAGCACGAGTGCCTGCGCATTGTTCTGGCCGGATGCAGCCTGTGCGATCTGCGCTACCAAAGGATCCTTCAGCGCCGGATCAGGCTGGCTCAAAGCGCGTTGCACCGGCTTCACCAGCTTTTCCGGAGGCGGCAGCTTGCTCAGGAGCCGATCGATCGAAGGTTCCTGCGCGGCTGCGGCGGCAACACACATCACCAGTGGCAGGAGAACAGAGCCAATTGATGAGGCGACGGCACGATTCATGGCGCTCTTTTACTCGCAATAGCGAGACTGACTGCGCTTGTCGAGACCTCTTATGACTGCTACATCGACAGCCATGTTCCCCATCAAAACCTGGTCACGACGCGCAGCAGCTACCCTGCTTTTGGCGGGCTGCGCGCTAAGCTCTGCCGCAGGAAAGTCATGCGTCTGGAAGGCAACCAGCCCCACCGGTAAGAGTATTTATCTTGGCGGTTCGATTCACGCGCTCCGTGCCGCCGATTACCCTCTGCCGCGTCCATACAACGAAGCATTCGAAGCGTCGTCGCGGCTCGCATTCGAAGTTGATCTCGATGCGATGCGGAAGGCCGACCAACAGCTCCTGAAAGCTGGCGAATACGGCAGAGGCGACAGTCTCAAGAACCATGTGGACCCGCGAACCTACGACTACGTGCGACGGTTCTTTGCTCTTCTGCGCGTGCCGGAACAAAAGTTTTCGCACTACAAACCCTGGTTCCTCTCGCTGATGCTTGAATCCCCAGAGCTGCACGGAGTCTCCTCCGATCTAGGCGTAGAAGGTTTCCTGGAGAAGCGGGCCCGGGCGAACGGCAAACACATGACTGGCCTCGAGTCATTGCGCGAACATCTCAATGTCTTCGCCGGCCTGAACGACCGCGAAAGCGAGGCAGTTCTACTCATGACGTTTATCCCACAGGCCGGTGCGGAGAAAACCGATATCGTCGCCGCATGGCGCAAAGGTGATGCGGACGCGCTGGCTGGCTCGATGAAGGAAGCGTTTCGCGATTTCCCAGCATTCGGGCAGCGCATTCTCGACGATCGCAACCGCAACTGGATTCCGAAAATCGATAGCTACGCGGCCAGCGGGCAGACCTATTTCGTCGTCGCGGGCGCAGCGCATTTTGGGGGACCAAACGGCGTCCTCGCGCTTCTCCGCCAGCGTGGTTATCGCATCGAGCAACTCTAGGCATGCCGCGGCATCTTGTTATCAGCACCAGTGGAAATCCCGACAGCAACAGCCGGCGCATGGGCCGGATCGCGTATGAATATCTGCACAACAAAAAGGTGGACTGCGAATGGCTCGACATTGCGGGCCTGGGGCTGCCGTTGTGCGATGCCGACGCGTGCTACTCCGAACCGGCCGCCCGAAAATTGAATGCGGCGGTCAAATCGGCGGACGGCATTCTGGTGGCCGCTCCGGTATATAACTACGACGTGAGCGCGGCGGCGAAAAACATGATCGAGCTGACTGGCAGCTCGTGGGAAGACAAGATTGTTGGATTCCTCTGCGCGGCCGGCGGCATGAGCAGCTACATGTCGGTCATGGCGTACGCGAACAGCCTGATGCTCGATTTTCGATGCGTGATCATTCCGCGATTTGTGTATGCCACCGGCCAGGCATTTAAGGACGACGAGTTGAGTGATGCGAAGGTGATGGAGCGGATCAAACAGGTGGCCGACGATCTTGTTCGGTTCACCGCTGCGCTGCGCAGTTAGGCAGTCGCGGCATGCGATTTCCGACAATTGGTTTGCAACCGGCCCGCGCGGTTTGGTATTCCTGCTGGATGCGTTTATTCCCTCGCAACTTGGGCAAAGGCCTTCTCGCTTTTGCGTTCCTCCTCATCGCGGTCGGTTTGCATGCGGCTCCGCCGCCCGGCGTGCTCGATGCGTCGCATGCTTCGGTTCGCGCCGTGATCGCGGTGCAGAACAACGTGACTGCGCAATGGATGCGCCAACGCGAAGTGCTCGGCACCGCTGTCGGCCTGGACACGGCTGGCAAGCCTGCGCTGATGGTTTATATCGATCGCGACGCCAGCAATGCCGGCGAAGTGATTCGCAACCTGCCGCGCAACGTCAGCGGCGTCGGCGTCCAGGTGGAGTTGACCGATAAATTCCGCGCGATGGCCGGCAAGCCGTCCTCCGGCGTTAGCCACACCGCGATTCAGACACCGCCGATTCAACTCGGCACGTCCGGCGGTTGGCAGAAGGACCTCGCGAACGGCTACTGCTGCGGCGGTACCCTTGGCTCACTTATCCAGATCGGCAGTGCGCAATACATTTTGAGCAACTACCACGTCTTTGAATCCGACACCGTTGCCGGCGGCAACAACACGACCGCGCAAACCGGCGATCCGATCGTCCAGCCCGGATTGATCGACGTCAATTGCAGCGCGAGCTCGACGCAGACCGTTGCCACGCTGGTGAAGAAGAGTTCGCTCCCGAACAACAACGTCGACTGCTCGATCGCGCAGGTAGTTTCCGGCCAGGTCGACGCGACTGGTAAAATCCTTGAGATCGGCACGATTTCGAAGACCACCGTCGGCGCGTCGTTGCGGCAGGCGGTCAAGAAGAGCGGCCGGACGACTGGGCTGACGCGCAGCTCCATCTCTGGTTTGAATGCGACGATCAGCGTGACTTATGACAATGAATGCGCTGGCGGAACGGCGTTCACGAAAACGTTCACCGGCCAGATCGTGGTCGCGAACAAAGGCAGCAAGTTTCTCAACAGCGGAGATTCCGGTTCGTTGATGGTCGAGGACGCGGCGACCAACCCGCACGCGGTCGGTCTGCTGTTCGCGGGAAGCAGCACCGATGCGATCGCGAATCCGATCGGCGACGTGCTGAGCTTCCTCGGCGCGACGATGGTCGGCCAGTAGCCGCAGTTTTGGATGTGAACGCCCGCTCGCGTCAGTGTGAGCGGGCGTTTCGCTTTGTGATCGCCGCATCGCTTCTCGTCGCGACTAGCGTCATGGCGCAGTCCCCTTCTCCGCCGGAGCATGGTGAAATAAGTGCGGTGCTGGAACAGCATCGCGCAGAGTTAATGCGCGTGCCGAACGTTGTCGGCACCTACGTCGGTTTGTGCGCGGACGGAAAAGCGCTTTGCATTCACGTGATGCTGTCGCGCGATACGCGGGAAACCCGAAGCGCGCTGCCGAAAACCATCGCCGGTTACGGCGTTGTCGTCGACGTCAGCGGCGAAATTCGCCCGCTCAAGTAGCGGCTACTCCTTCGCAATCTTGCCGCCCCAGGAAAGAATCTTTGCCTTCGTCCCGGCGGCCTCCGCTTCCTTGATGTCGCCGTTGCGGTTGTAGAAGAGAGAAAGGCTCGTCCAACCGATCTGGTCGTTAGGCCGTAGCGCGGTCGCCTGCTTGCCCGCTTCGATCGCTTCCGGAAATCGGCCCAGTTTCATCAGCGCCATCCCGAGCGCGTGCCAGCCATCGAAAAACTGCGGGTCTACCTCGACACAACGCTGATACTTTTGGACCGCGCTTTCGAGCTCACCGATCGCGAGGTCGCCGTTCGCGTCGTCGAAGATGTCGTCGCGCGTCTGCATTGCGCGCTGCAGTTAACCGGCGAGCTGTTGCGCCTGAATGCCGGCATCGCTGCGCCGATCGCGCAGCCATTCGTAAAAAACGATGCTGCGTTTGGCGTGCAGATATCGGTTCTCGAACGTCGTTTTCGCCTGCTGATATTGAGCCGGATCAGCGGGATCACGCTTTTCGAGCACGGCGACGAGGCCGCCCTGTTCCGTCGTGACAAATTCTGTCGTCTCGCCCGGCCGCAATTCCGCGACCGCATTTTTGATCATCGATAAATCGGGCGGCTCCTTCGTCGGATCTTTTGCCGGATCGGGTTTCTCGCCCGGCGGGTCGAGCAAGGTAAAGGGCGGAATCCGCTCGAGCTTCATTCCCGCCTGCTGCGCAATCGCGTCGAGCGGCTTGCCGGACTTGATTCCCTCCCGCAATTGCTTCGCGATCTCGGCTCCCTTTTGTGTCTCGAGCTGCCGCACTCGCTCGGCGCGGATCGCATCGACAATCTTCGGCTTCGCCTCTTCGAGTGAAAGCGGACGCGCATCGACCTTGCCGATCAGGTGCAGCACGTAAAAGCCGTCGGCGACCTGTAGCGCATCGCTGAATGGCTCCTGCGGCGTGAGCTGGAACGCCTGCTGCGCGAGTTGCGGATCGGCGTTTAGCTGCGGATCCGGCGCGCCGGCCGAAAAATCGCCTGTGACCGCAACCGGCACCTGCAGCTTCGCCGCGACCGCAGCGAAATTAGCGTTCTTGTCAGTCAGCGCCTGCGTGAAATCGTTCGCGCGATCGGCGAGCTTCTGCAGCGCATCGATCCGCTCTTTGCCGGTGAGCTTTTTCTGGTCGTCGGTGAGCGCGAACTTCACGAACTCGATCTTCCGTTTCTCGTCGCTGTTCAACTGCGCCTTGTGAGTCTCGTAGTATTTCGCGATGTCGTCGTCGTTGATCTTCACCTCTTTCGCGACGTCATCAGAGCGCAATCGCACGACGGCGACACTTAGTTTTCCGTAGCTCTGCTCGAAGTTTTCCTTCGCCTCCGCTTCAGAAACGCTCACACCGCCACTGACGAGCTCCTTCACGCGATCGAGCATCAACTGGTCACCCGCGAGCTCCTCAATCTCCGCTTCGGTAAATCCGAACGCCGGCAGCTCCGTGCTGGCGAATTCGTTGTATTTGTTGATATCGAACCCGTTCTGCCCCGCGAACGGACGCATCGTGCGCACCAGGTTCACGATCTCTTCTTTCGACGGTTTAACGCCGAGCCGATCTGCCTCGTGCCGCAGGATCAGTCGATTCCAGGTGAACTCGGCGTAGGCGGAATTTTCCGACGTCGCGCCGGCGGTGAGGTCCTGCAGGAGGGTAAACAAGCCGAGATCGCGGGCGAGATTCATCAGCCGCGCGTTTCGCTGGAACTCAATGTGCGTGACGGTGCGGCCGTAGATCTCGCCGAGATCGTCGTGCCGCGTCGCCGAGAAGTCGGTCTTTGAAAAATAGAAGACGAACGGGATCGCGAGGATCGCGATCACGATCATGAGCCAGCGGTGATGCCTGCGAAGAACGGTAATCATAACGAGCGCTGCGGCGAAAAACCGCCAGCGTGACAAGATTAATCCTGCTTATCTCCGCGCCAACTGCTTTTCGCGCGCGCGATCAGTCGCCGAAACAGATTTCCACGTCACGCGCCGTCTGCACCATTTCTCCGTCCGGTGGCACCAGCCGCAACCGATTCACCGCGTCGGCAATCGGCACATCGCGCACCTGATAATTCTGGTAGCTGACCATCGAGCCGAATTTGCCTTCGACCGCGAGATTGACGGCTTTGACGCCGAATCGCGTGCCGAGAATCCGATCCAGCAACGTCGGCGCGCCGCCACGCTGCAGGTGTCCAAGTATTGTGCAGCGCGTTTCCTTGCCGGTCCGAGCGGTGATCTCGCGCGCGACGACTTCCCCCATCCCGCCGAACCGGAATTCGCCGCTGACGGTGGGATGCAACATCTGCTGGCCGTCGCGCGGGCGCGCACCTTCCGCCACGACCACGATTGCGCCATGCACACCGCGCGCTTCGCGGCGCCGCACCGCCTCCGCGATAATGTCGTAATCGAACGGGATCTCCGGAATCAGAATCACATGCGCCCCACCGGCAACTCCACCATGCAGCGCGATCCATCCAGCGTGGCGGCCCATCACTTCGAGCACCATTGCGCGGTTGTGGCTGGTAGCGGTGGTATGCAGGCGATCCACCGCGTCCATCACGGCGTTGGCGGCAGAATCAAAACCGAACGTCATCGCCGTAGCTTCCAGATCGTTGTCGATCGTCTTCGGCACGCCGATGCAGTTAATGCCGGCCTGCTGGAGCTGCAGCGCGGTCGTCATTGACCCGTCGCCACCGACCACAATCAGCGCCAGCACGCCCGCATCGCTCAACACGCGGCGCGAGTTCTCGATCACGTCGGCGGGCACGACTGCCTTTTCACCCGCGCCCACCTTCGCGACAAAATGGCCGCGGTTTGTGGTGCCGAGAATCGTCCCGCCCCGCGGCGCGATTCCGGCGATTTGCGTTCGGTCGAGCAACACGGAACTCGCCGGCGCGAGCAACCCTTCGAAGCCGTCGCGAAACCCGACCACCTCGAGTCCGTGCTTCTCCGCCGCGAGCACCACGCCGCGGAGCACCGCGTTTAAGCCGGGGCAATCGCCGCCGCTCGTGAGAACGCCGAGCCGCTGCTTGGTCATCGGCAACGCGCGGAACTAGAGCTTCTTCGACGGTTGCACAAGGCGGCCGTTCGCCGCCCATTGATCGTAAAGTGCCCAGCCGCGCGCGAGCAACGCCGAGCCCTCTCCGAATCGATCCGTGCTGCCAAGCACAACCACAATCAGATGTCGCGGTGTCACGAGCGTGGTCGATCCTTCCTGCCGGATCTCCGATTCGCGATGCGAGGAGAGAATCAGGCAATCGCCGGCCCGCGCGGTGCGGCCGGTCTTGACGCCGTCGATCCCGGCGGTGCCGAGCAGTTCATTCGTGTTGCGCAGCATGTAGCTGCGTTTTTTGCCGCCGCTCATGAACGAGATCTGCCGATCACGCTGCGACACGTAGAAGCGAAAAGCTGCCTTGTTCATCGCGTAGCGCGTGAGCCGCGCCATATCGAGCGCGGTGGAATACGGCACCTCGCGCTGGTCGATTCCATGAGGATTGAGAAAACGCGTTCGCTGCATGTTCAACTGCTTCGCCAGCGCGTTCATCTGGCCGACGAAAAAGGCGACCGGGCCGCCTTTGCTCACCGGCGGAACGCCCAGCGCGCCGGGCAGCGCAGTGCCGACGTGCGCAGCGAGAGTGAAGGCCGCGATGTTGTCCGATTGCACCAGCATCGCGTAGAGCAGGTCGCGCAATGAGATCTGATCGCCAGGTTGGAACCCGATGTTGTTCTCCATCGTGCCGACGAATGCTTCCGGCGGAATCGTGGCGATCTGGTTGAGATCGCCGTGTTTCGCCTCTGCCCAATCGATCACGACCATCGCAGTCGCGATCATCGTGAGGCTGCCCACCTGGCGCTTATCTTTTCCGCCCTGCTCGGCGACAATATAGCCGGTCTGCGAGTCGACGATTGCGTAAGCGCGGGCTGCGAGCGCCCCGCGACTACTTGAAATCAGCAGCGCTGCCGCGCAAATCAGCAGAAAAAAACGATTTGAAAATTTCATTCCGGGAAGCAAACGGCTGCACCTTAGGCACCGGCGCTGCGTTGGCAACCGAATGTCGACACTGCTGCGCGAACGGCGCCACGCGGGCGCGCTGGGCGATTGCGAAGCGGCTACCAGGACCGCCTCTGCACCTGTCGGTTACCGAAGGCTAACGTCAGACCGCGCGCCGAAGCGCCAGGCGTCCGGACTCAGCGTCAGGTAAATGCGCTCGGCTGCGTTTTGCAGATCGAATGGCGTTGCTTTGCCCAGACCTGCCGCGCGCACCGTGCCGAATTTACCCTGGAGCCGACTGCCGCCGGCGACGTCGAATTCGTAAAGCACCGCACCGGTCGCCGCTTCGGTGACCCGAACGTGCAGGGCGAGGAACGACTGCCCCGCGCCGAGATTACCGGCAAAGAACCGTCCGAGTTTGCTGCCGCCGTCGACGAGCGTGAACTCGCCGTCGACCAGCCAGCCGACGTTCGGCGTTTCATCATCCCTCAAGATTCGCGTCGGGGCGATCTTCTCGAGCTGCTCCTTGAGGCGGCTCGCGAATTGCACCGGTGTGAGCGCTTTGCGGATCGGCATCTCGCCGTCGGAATCCGCCACGTCGCCGCGGAAGGCCGCCGTGTCGATGCAGAACGGGCGCACGTAGATCGCCTTCGGCGCGTAGGCACCCACGCCGCAGCTGGTCACCATGTGGACGCGGGACCCGAAGTCTTTGGCGTCGACGGTCGCCGTCGAGGCGGACCCGCCGACCTGTGAGCTCGTGACAAACATGTTCGCGCACGAGCAGAAGAGAAAACTCGAAAGGATGACGATCAAAGGCTTCATAAATTTTGCGGCTTTTGGCTGCACATTCGTATGGATGGAGAGCAGCACTCGCGCTTCGTGATGCAACTCTCGTGCCGTCTCAGCCGAAAAATTTGCCGACTGGGCCCGCTACTGCGCGTTCTCGCCGGTGCGCGACCGTCTGATGAGCAGCCGCATCACGACGTAAACGGCCAGCGCACAGGGCAGCGCAAAGAAGATGGAGCCGACCATCGCCGGCCAAACCGCCCGCACGATGATCCTCCACTTGAGGAAATCGCGCAGGCCAAGATGACCAAGCCAAATCCGGTGGGGCGCAGTGCCGTGCAGCACCCAGTAACCGAGCTTGTACTGCCACACGTAAATCGCCGGCATCAACGGCAGAATGATGTCGTGCAGCGTAACCGCAATTGCCGCCGCGATCTTGTTCGACCGGCACACCCAGGCGACGCCGATCGAGAGCAGCGTTTTCATGCTCCAGAGCGGCGTGAAGCCGAAAAAGATGCCGATCGCCGAGCCGAGCGCGATCGAATGAGGCGTGTCGTTGATCGCCATCAGCGTCATGTGGTGATTGATGAGCCAGCGCTTGAGACGGTGCAGCGGGCCCGGCAGCGGCGGCCCGGCGGGTTTCTGTTCTTTCGGCGCGATCTCCTGCACGTCAGACATGGTAGCTCAAAGCAAATTTCCTGTCCGCGCCGGCGCGGCGACGATCTGGCCTAACGCGGCGCGGAGACGTGCGGCAGCATGCGGCGCATGATCGAGCGCGTTGTTGTTGAACACGACGTGGACGGCGTCGGCTTTCTCCGCGAGCGCGCGGCTGCGCTCCGCCACCTCGTCGATTTCCTTGTCGCTGTAGTCGTAGTTAAACCGCGTGGCGACAGTTTTGCCGGTCGTGTAAGCGCGCGCGTCGCGACCATGCAGGCGCAAATAAGCGAGCCGCGGGTTCGTGATCTCGTCCAGCTCGGGCGGCATGATCGTGAAATGCTTTTCGCGTGGCGCATCGACCGAGACGAGCGTCACGTCCTGTTGTCGGCAAAATTCGACGAGTGCGGGAAGCCGCTCGTTCTCGACCCAATTGCGATTGCGAAACTCGATCGCCACCGTGTAGCCGCGCAACGCGCCCAGCAGATCATCCAGCTCATCCAGCCGGTGCATCTTCGGCGAAAACGCCGGCGAAAGCTGGAGCAGAAGCGCGCCGAGTTTGTCGAACGTGCGCAGCAATTTCACCGGGCCGAGAACCTCCTCGATCATCGCGCGCTCGATCCGCGGCGTCAGCTTCACCTTCCCTTTCGCGTCGGTTTCAGCGAGGCGCCGCAAAGGTGGCGGCAACATCTTTTCCGCCGTGGAATGACGGGAGAGGAGCTGGTGGAGTTTAACGTCGAACACGAATCCGTCCGGCGTGCTGCGGCACCAGCGCTCCACTGTCCGCGGATCGGGCACGGAATAAAACGTGGAGTTGATCTCGACCATGTCGAACTGCTGCGCGTACCACGGCAGCCGGTCTGCGGCGGGCATTCCTTTCGGATACCAGCGCTCGACGAACCCCGGATCGGTCCAGCTCGCGGTGCCGACCAGAATTTTTGTCGACTCTTTCGCCACGACGAAAGGACGGCGCAGCACCGGAAATTGCAAACCACCGCGGACGCGGCGTTTGGTTGCGGGGGCGGGATTTGAACCCGCGGCCTTCAGGTTATGAGCCTGACGAGCTACCAGGCTGCTCCACCCCGCGTCTTGAGATTGCGTATGTAACGCAGCGCTCCGGCGGGCGCAAGCACGAACTCCCGCCACGCTGCGATTTGCCGCGCGCCACGCGACCAAACAGCCCTTGCCGACGCCGCGCTGATGGGCAAACAGTAACGCCGCGCGCCGGTCGGCGGCGCGACATCGATCCAGCGTAGCTCAGTGGTAGAGCGATCGGCTGTTAACCGATTGGTCGTAGGTTCGAATCCTACCGCTGGAGCCATTTTCGCCCTTCGAATGCCTCGTCCGACGACTCTCGTGCCCGCCAGTGGAACGGCTGATGCTATATCCGTTTGCGTGATGCATGTCGTTCCTCATCAAGAGCCGTCGCCGCGGCTGCTTAGCACCGCTGCGCTGGCGGTCGAGAACCGCGACGGACGCTCCGGCAAGGGATCGAAGGCGCGGCTGCAGCGCGAAGGAATGTTCACCGGGAACGGACGCGCGATTTTTGTCGGACTCGCGCTGGGTGCGCTTCTGATTTCGGCGACCGCATTCCTGGCGAACCACCACCACGCATTCGATTCTGAACTCGCAGCAATGCGCAAATTTTTTGCGGTCCGCACGCGCACCGTCGTGACGCCGAGCCATCCAGCCGGCGCAAAACGGGTTGCGGTGGATTTAAGCGCCGCATCTCTCCGCGTTACCGCGATTGCGCTCGGCCATCCCCGCATGGCGATCATCAACGGAAAAGAAATTGTGGAAGGCGACTCGCTGACGGTGCAAAGCCGTGATGCCGGCGTGTCCGTCACCCTCAAAGTGCTCAAGATCGCCGATGGCGAGATTGACTTGACCGACGGCAGTCAGATCGTCACCACGCGGATGCTGTCGCACCGCGGGCGCTGAGTTCCCTCAGCACGCCGGACATTCGTGATCGGACGCCGGCTTGATTGCGGCGCGAAGCATCCGATTAGTCTTGCTCCACGTATGCCGATCTTCACTCGTTTCGCGATTCTCATGAGTTCTGCTTCATTTTTCGCCGGGGTTGCCACTGCGGCAGAACCGAGCGCATCGCCATCAGCAAGCGCCGCTTCGACAAATCCGCTGCTTACGGAAAGCACGCTGCCCTATCACATCCCGCCGTTCGACCAGATCAAGAACGAGCACTTCATGCCAGCGATCGAAGCGGGCATGGCAGAGCAGTTGAAGGAGGTGGAAGCGATCGCCAGCCAGTCCGACAAGCCGACGTTCGACAACACGATTGTCGCGCTCGAACGCAGCGGTCGGCTGCTCGAGCGCGCAGAGACCGTTTTCTCAAATCTCAACTCCTGCAACACCAACCCGGAAATGCAGAAAATCGAGAAGGAGATCGCGCCAAAACTCGCAGCGCATCTCGATGCGATCCGTCTCAACGCGCCGCTCTTCGCGCGCGTCCAGTCGCTGTATGACCAGCGAGACAAACTCGGCCTCGACGCGGAATCGAAATTCCTGCTCGATCGCTACTACAAGGATTTTGTTCGCGCCGGCGCGAAGCTTTCCGACAGCGACAAAGATAAGCTGAAGGCGATGAACGCCGAGCTCGCAACTCTGGAGGCGACGTTCGAGCAAAACGTGCTGAAGGAGAAAAACGCCTCATCAATTGTGGTGGAAAAGCGCGAGGAACTTGCCGGTTTATCCGAGAACGAGATCGCGGCTGCGACCGCGGCGGCGAAAGAGGAACACAAGGAGGGCAAATTCGTTATTCCGCTCCAGAACACGACCGGCCAGCCGTCGCTCGCATCGCTCGAAAACCGGCCGCTGCGCCAGCGGATCATGGAGACCTCGTTGTCGCGTAACAGCAAAGGCGGCGAATGGGACAATCGCGAGACCGTGCTGCGCATTGTCAGGCTCCGCGCAGAACGCGCGAAGCTGCTCGGCTACGCAAATCACGCCGCTTACCAACTCGAGGACCAGACCGCCGGCAATGTCCCGACCGTCAACAAGCTGCTCAGCGATCTCGCGCCTCCGGCGGTGGCGAACGCGAAACGCGAAGCCGCCGATCAGCAGGCAATCGTCGACCAGGAACACGGCGGATTTCAGATCGCCTCCTGGGATTGGAATTTTTATTCCGAGAAAGTGCGGAAGGCGCGCTACGCGTTCGACGAATCAGCGATCAAGCCCTACTTCGAGCTCAACCACGTCATCACTGACGGCGTGTTTTTCGCCGCGAACAAGCTTTACGGCATCACGTTCAAGGAGCGCCACGATCTGCCGGTTTATCAACCGGATGTGCGTGTCTGGGAAGTTTACGATCGCGACGGACAGCCGCTGGCACTGTTTCTCGGCGACTACTACGCGCGTCCGTCGAAACACGGCGGCGCCTGGATGAATGAATACGTCTCGCAGAGCGGACTCTTCGGCACCAAGCCCGTTGTCGCCAATCACCTGAACATTCCAAAGCCGACCGCCGGTGAGCCGACGCTGCTCACCTACGATCAGGTGCGCACCGCGTTTCATGAATTCGGCCACGCGCTGCACGGCATGTTTTCGCACGTGAAATACCCGCGCTTTAGCGGTACCAGCGTGCCGCGCGATTTTGTCGAGTACCCGTCGCAGGCAAACGAGATGTGGGCGAGCTGGCCGGACGTGCTGAAGAATTATGCGCGCCACTACAAAACCGGTGAGCCGATGCCGCAGGAGCTGCTGAACAAGGTGCTCGCGGCTGAGAAGTTCAACCAAGGCTTCGAGACAACGGAATACCTCGAGGCAGCGATGCTCGACCAGAACTGGCACCAATTGTCGCCCGAACAGGTGCCGCACGACGTCATTCCGTTTGAGGCAGCTGCGCTAAAAAAAGACGGCGTCGACTTTCCACCGGTGCCGCCGCGATACCGCACGACTTATTTCTCGCACATTTTCTCCAGCGGCTATTCAGCCGGTTATTATTCGTACATCTGGAGTGAAGTGCTGGCCGCTGACACGGAGGATTGGTTTCGGCAGCACGGCGGATTAAAACGGGAGAACGGCGAGCATTTCCGCGAAACGCTGCTCTCCCGCGGCGGAAGCATCGAGGCGATGAAGCTGTTTCACGACTTCACCGGCCACGATCCTGAGATCGCGCCGCTGCTGAAGCGCCGCGGCCTCGACGAGGTGAAACCGACAGCGGGCGACAAGTAGCCGCCGCGGAATCCGCCACCCTCAGCTCAGGAATTCCGCGATCGGCGTCATCCGCTCGACGTGCGAGCAGAAGATCTTGAATGCCGCGAGAATCGGGACAGCGAGAATGACGCCCGGGATTCCCCACATCCAACCCCAGAAGGTTAGCGATAGCAGAATCAGCACCGGATTGAGCGTCAGCGAGCGCCCCATGACCCACGGTGTGACGAAGTTCCCTTCGATCGTCGCGAAGCCGAGGTAGACCGCCGGGAATACCATCGCGTAGGCGAGGCTGTCGTAGCTGAGAATCGCGCCGAGCGTCATGCAGATGATGCCGGTCAGCGCGCCGAGATATGGCACGAAATTGAGCACCGCGACCATCGCGCCCCACATGAACGGGTTGCGCAGGCCGAGAATCCCGACCGTCGCTCCCACCGCCGTGCCCAGACAGAGGTTGATCAGCGTTTGCGTCAGCAAATACCGCGAGACGTGCGCCTCGATTTCGTTTGCGATCGAGACCGCGCGCTTCTTGTCCTTCAGGCTCGGTGTTAGCCGCAAAATCTTGCCGAGAAAAACGCCATCGTAGGCCAGCAGGAAATAAATCAGAATCAAGACGAGCACGGTGCTGAGCACGAATTCTGGCGTGCGCAGATAAAGCAGGTCGCTCAACCGATGCTGCTTCACTTCCACTGCCGCCGCGGCGTGCGGATCGGCCGGCGCGGCAAGATTCTCGATCTCGCCGCTGGCACGCGCGACCTTCTCCATCGGCTGCCGGATCGGCATCAACTTCTGCTGCAATTGTTGCAAGCTGTAGGGCGCTTTCTCGAGCCACCCAGCCGCCGGTGTGGCGAGGCGGGAAATCGCGAACACCATCCCGGCGATCAGCGCGATGATGACAATGGCCGCACCCGCGCCGGACGGGATATGCGCCCGAGCCAGGCCGCGGACGACCGGACGCAGCAGGTAGCTGAGCAGCAGTGCAAGGACGAGCGGGAGCAGAACCGAGCGCAGGAAGTACAGTGTGTAGAGCACCGCAAGAACGAAGAGCCCGGTCAGCGCGATCGATCGGATGTCGAACGGCCGGTGGAGCAGCTCGGTCATCCGCCCGGCCGGCTGCGGCGGAGCCTCTTCCGCGGCGCGCGCTGGTCGTTGCGTCGTTGCGTCGCGCTGTTCTGCAACAGCGCCGTCATCGGTCGGAAATGGCACGGCACCTTATTTTCGTTTTCGGTGCGCAGGGCGGCCTCAAGTTTGACTTGCGTCTGTCCGAATCGCCGACCGCTGTGGTAATCTGAAAGTCATGCACCGGCGCTGCATCGTTGCTGTTGCCATCCTCCTCACCAGCGTCGCCTTCGCCGAAGACGATCTCCCGAAGCACGACGACTCCGACGCGCTCGATATCGAACCGCCGCTCCTGATCAAAGACGGCAAGCCTCTGGCTCCGCTCCCGCAACCCGACTCGCCGGACAATGATCCTGGACAAATCGAAGCCGCGCTCGAGCGGGCAAAGCGATCCGCCGCGAGCGGTGAGCGCCTGTTCAAGAGCGGCATCATCTCGAAAGTGCAGGCAGAGGACCGCGCGTTAAAAGTCGTCCGCCTCGAATCCGACCTGGCGAACGCGCGGCTGCAGCAGGCGAAAGAGGAGTATGCCGCGCGCCAACATCGGTTCGAAGCAGGCGAACTGTCGAAAGCCGAGCTCGACGCTGCCGCGGCGGCAATCCCTCAGGCGGAAGAAGCAGCGCGAGTGGCAAGCGCGACCCGCGAACACGCCGAGATCGAAGCCGCTCGCGCGAACCTTCGTCGCCAGCAGAAGCTCCTCGCCCTTGGCAGCGGACGAAAGTCCGACGTGAATCGCGCCGAAGAACAGCTCACGAAGTTGACGCAGGAAAAAGAGTAAGCACGAGCGCGATCTCGCGTCGCAAAACTTTTTTCTTGCCTCCGCTCGCCCGTTTTTGCGAGAGCCTCTGGCACACCAGCAGCTTTCGATTCACGACATGTTTTCATCGTTCCGCCCCATTATCGCCATTTTCGGTTTGTGCTTTGTCACTGCCAGTTTCGCCAAGGCGGACCTTTTTCCCGCGAGCGGACCGGTCGTTCCCGGTCGCAAAGCATGCCTTCTCGGCAACGTTGCCTGCGCCCCCGCTGACGCTCCGCTCGAGGTGAAGCGCGCAATCTGGGCAGCGAACCAATTGCGCTCGCGTCCATACCGCTATGGCGGCGGCCATAAATCCTTCGTCGATAACGGCTACGACTGCTCCGGCACCGTCTCCTACGCACTGGCGGCGGCGGGCCTGGTGAAATCGCCGCTCAGCTCGACCGAATTCCGCAGATACGGCAGCAGCGGATCCGGGAAATGGATCACGATCTACGCGCGCAACGGCCACACCTTTGCTGTCATTGCCGGTTTGCGTCTCGACACGACCGCTTACAACACGCTGCGTTACGAGCGCAATGACGCGCCGCGCTGGCGTGCCACCGAGCGTACCCCGCGCGGTTTCGTCGCGCGTCATCCGCTCGGCTTGTAACGCTCGGCGCGCGCGGCACTCTTCCCTGCCGCGACCAACAAAACTGCTGGTCGCGCGACGGCGCTGTTCTACGTTCTCGCATGCGTTTGCTGCGAGTTTTGTCCCTCACGTTCGCCGTTTGCCTGACGACTGCGTTCGCCGACGAAGGCATGTGGCTTTTCAACAGCCCGCCCACCGCGCAGCTCAAGCAGAAGTACAACTTCGAGCCGACGCCGCAGTGGCTCGAGCATCTCCAGAAAGCGAGCGTCCGCTTCAACTCCGGCGGCAGCGGCTCGTTCATTTCGGCGAACGGCCTCGTGATCACGAACCACCACGTCGGCCTCGACACCCTGCAGAAGATTTCGAACGAGCAGCACAACTACGTGCGCGACGGCTTTTACGCGAAGTCGCAGAAGGATGAAGTGAAGAGCACCGACCTCGAGCTCAACGTGCTGATGTCGATCGAAGACGTGACCGATCGCATCAAGGCCGCCGTACAGAGCGGCACGTCGCCGGAGGAAGCAAACAAGGCGCGCCGCAACGTGATTGCGCAAATCGAAAAAGAATCGCGCGAGAAAACCGGACTCCGTTCCGATGTCGTCACGCTCTACCAGGGCGGCGTTTACAATCTCTATCGCTACAAGCGTTATGACGACGTGCGGCTCGTCTTCGCGCCCGAGCAGCAAACCGCATTCTACGGCGGCGATCCGGATAATTTCGAATATCCGCGCTACGATCTCGATATCTGCATCTTCCGCGCCTACGAGAACGGCCAGCCGGCGAAGCCTGAGCATTATCTGAAGTGGAACACGAAAGGCCCGGCCGACGGCGAGCTGACCTTCGTCAGCGGTCATCCCGGCAAGACGGACCGGCAGCTCGCGGTCAGCGAATTGGCGCGGCTGCGCGACGACGAGATGCCGTACCTGATGAACATGTACAACCGGCGCGAGGTCGTGCTCGGCGCGTGGTCGGCGCGCAGTTTCGAGAATGCCCGCCGCGCCCGCGAAGATCTGTTTGGCGTGCAAAATAACCGCAAACGCTACGGCGGCTATCTGGGCGCGCTGCTCGATCCGGAGATCTGGCGGTCGATCGAGCAACGCGAGCAAAAGCTCCGCGACGCGATGAACAGCAGCACCGAATGGAAGCCGGCGCTTGCCGCCTACGACCGCATCAGGCAAGCGGACGAAGCGACGGCAAAGGTTCTGCCGGTTTACAATTACTACGAGCAATTCCGCGGACGCGCCGATGCGAGCTACCGCGCACCGCGCGGCTTCTACAGCCGGCTGTTTGAATACGCGCGACGCCTCGTTCGCGCCGGCGACGAACGTCCGAAGCCCAACGGCGAGCGGTTCCCCGAATTCCGCGACAGTTACCGCGAGTCACTCGAGCTGGAGCTCTTCTCCAGCGAGCCGATCTACGATGACTACGAAATCGTGAAGCTGACCGATTCGCTGACCGATCTCGTGACGCGCTTCGGGACGGCCGATCCCCTCGTGCAAAAAGCGATGGCTGGGAAATCGCCGGTCGACCGCGCGACGGAGCTCGTTTCCGGAACGAAGCTGAAAGATCTCGCGTTCCGAAAGCAGCTCTACGAAGGCGGGGCCGCGGCGGTGAGTGCCGCGAAAGATCCCATGCTCGAGCTCGCGCGCTTGGTCGACGGCCCGGCACGCGAGGCGCGCTCGGTCTTTGACGCGCAGGACGAGACGAAGCAGCAGGCCTACGGCGAAATCGCCAGGGCGCGGTTCGCGCTCGAAGGCACGAGCAGTTATCCGGACGCGACCTTCACGCTGCGTCTCTCCTACGGCGTCGTGCGCGGCTACGAGGAAAACGGCCAGCAGATTCCCCCGCTCACCAACCTCGCCGGCCTCTATCAGCGCGGCGCGCAGCACAATTACCAGCCGCCATTCGACATCCCGAAACGCTGGCTCGACCGCAAAACGAAGCTGAACCTGAACACGCCGTTCGACTTCGTTTCCGACGCCGACATCATCGGCGGAAACAGCGGCAGCCCGGTCGTGAACAAGGCGAACGAATTCGTCGGCATCATCTTCGACGGGAACATTCAGTCGCTCGTGCTCGACTGCATTTTCACGGACAAACAGGCCCGCGCCGTCAGTGTCGACAGCGCCGCGATCAGCGAAGCCTTGCGCAAGGTCTACGACGCCGGAGCGCTCGCGGATGAAATTGAGGGCAGGAAATGACGGCTCAATTACGGCGCCAGCACCGCGGTCGCAGGGTTTAAGCAGTCGTCGGATCGCCCTGCTCCGAGCGAGTTGGCAAGAAGACTGCTCGGATCAGTGTCGATGCAGGTCAGTTTCAACAGCAAAATCCGCTACAAAGGCCAGGAATACGACAGCCTCGACGAGGTGCCGGGCGCCATTCGTGGGCCACTCGAGCGGGCGCTGGGGCGGGTCTGCCCCGACCGGCACGCGACGCCGGCGCTGAACAGCCGGATCCTGATCAACGGCCACGCCTTCTCCGGCTCGGCCGAGTTGCCGCCGGAATATCGGCAACTGATGGACGACACCTTGCGCACGCTGCTGCCGATCGATCGAGCAATCGGCATCGCAGCCGCCGATGAGTACTCGTCCGCCTGCCGTGGCACCATCGGGCTAACGACTCTGCTGATCGGCGCGCTCGCGCTTGCGATTTTTCTCTGGCAGATTGGCGCGTTCCGCTAATCAGCCGATCCGGCCAAACACCGCGGAACTGCAGGTCACACGACCGGCGAAAGCTGAGGAGAGCCGACGTACGTGCAGCGCGAGCGGGTCTCGTTCTGGCAGCATCTTCTTTGCGAGTGTGCGTCGCCGACAGTGCCTCGGGAACATTTCGTTCGCGGTTTTCCCGATGTTGAATGAGCGCGCCACAACTGCAGGCGGAATGTTAGTATCGGGCGTGGATTTGCGCACGCCGCTGAAGCAGCACTTCGGCTACGACGAGTTCCGGCCGTTGCAGCGTGAGATTGTTACCGACGCGCTGAACGGGCGGGATGTGTTTGCGTTGTTGCCGACCGGCGGCGGGAAGTCGCTTTGTTTTCAATTGCCGGCGCTGCTGCGCGATGGGCTGACGATTGTGGTCTCGCCGCTGATCGCGCTGATGAAGGACCAGGTCGATGCGCTGCGGACCAGCGGGATCGCCGCGACGTTTTTGAATTCGACGCTCGATGAAAGCGAAGCCAAGGCGCGGTGGCGCGGGTTGCATCGCGGCGAGTACCGGCTGCTTTATGTCGCGCCGGAGCGGCTGATGCTGGAAGGTTTTCTGGAGAAGGCACTGAACTGGAATGTCGAGCTGATCGCGATCGACGAAGCGCACTGCATCAGCGAATGGGGTCACGATTTCCGGCCGGAATATCGCGAGCTGAAGAAGCTGCGGACCCATTTCCCGGATGTGCCGATGATGGCGCTGACCGCGACCGCAACGGAACGGGTGCGGGAAGACATCGTGAAGCAGCTCAAGCTGCGGGACGCGCAGTGTTACGTCGCCAGCTTTAACCGGCCGAACCTGACCTATCGCGTCGCGCCAAAGACATCGGCTTACGCGCAGACGCTCGAGTTTCTGCGCGCGCGGCCTAACGAGAGCGGCATCATTTATTGCGCGAGCCGGAAAACGGCGGAATCGCTGGCCGAAAAGCTCCAGCGCGACGGCGTTCCGGCGAAGCCGTATCACGCTGGGATGGAGGGCAAGGATCGGTCGAAGAACCAGGAAGCGTTCCTGCGCGACGACGTGCGCGTGATCACGGCGACGATCGCGTTCGGGATGGGAATCAACAAACCGAACGTGCGGTTCGTGGTGCATTACGATCTGCCGAAGAACATCGAGGGCTACTATCAAGAGACGGGGCGAGCGGGACGCGACGGATTGCCGAGCGAATGCCTTCTGCTCTTCAGCGCCGGCGATGTGGCGAAGCAGGTCCGGTTTCTGGACGAGAAGTCGGACAAGGAAGCGGATATCGCACGGGCGCAATTGCGCGAGATGGTCGCGTACGCGGAGACGCGGGCCTGCCGGCGCGCCACCCTGCTGAAGTATTTCGGCGAGGAGTGGCCTAACCAATCGTGCGAGAGCTGTGACAATTGCCTCGAGCCGCGCGAGACGTTCGACGGCACGGTCGCCGCGCAGAAATTTCTCTCCTGCGTTTACCGCATCCAGCAGAGGAGCGGATTCAGCTTCGGGATGAATCACGTCACCGAGGTGCTGACCGGCGGCGAAACCGATGCGATCCGGTCGCGCGGACACGATCAGCTCTCGACCTACGGCATCGGCAAGGAACTGAAGCGACAGGAATGGCAGGCGATCGGGCGCGAGTTGCTGCGGCTCGGGCTGATCGCGGTCGCTCCTGGAAAATTTGCCACGGTGGAGCTCACGCCGGCCGGTCGCGATGTGCTGAAGCATCGCGCGACAATCACCCTGACTAAGCTCGCCGAAGTCCGCGAGAAGCCGCGGCGGAAACGCGCCGGCGAGATTGAATGTGACGAAGCGCTCTTCGATCGGCTGCGCGCGTTGCGTCGCAAGATCGCCGACGAGCGAAACGTGCCCGCCTACATTATCTTTTCGGACGCGTCATTGCGCGAAATGGCGCGTGCGATGCCGACGCGCCTCGGCGATTTCGGCCAAATCGCCGGTGTCGGCGAACAGAAGCTGAAGAATTTCGGCGACGCCTTTGTCGCAGAGATCAACGAGTACCTCGCAACGCGCACTCCCGCCATCGCAATCGACTAACGTTTCTTCCGCGACTTCGATTTCTTCGAGCTGCTCTTCTTCGATTTTTTTGCGCGGGTCGGCAGTTTCTTCCGTTTCGCGTGCGCCATTTTCTCGAGCTCTTTGGTGCTCATCGATTTCGCCATGCTCTTCGATGCACCGCGCAGTGAGCTCTTCGATTTCTTGCCGCGCTTCGCCGCGAGCGCCGCGCCGGCCGCCATCTGCTGTTTCTTGGATTTTGCTGGCATACTGAAACTTCGGACGCGCAGTTTGATTCGGTTGTGCAAGAGGATGGACAGCCGGCGAGCTCACGTGCACAATCCGCCGCCGTGAACGCGAACCAGCAAATCGACGAACGGCGACGCCCGGAACTCACCCTGCGTGGCCTGATCGTGGGCGTGATCATCACGTTGGTTTTCACCGCCGCGAACGTTTACTTCGGACTGAAGGCAGGTCTGACTTTCTCCACGTCAATCCCGGCGGCGGTGATTTCGATGGCGATCCTGCGCAGTTTCAGAAACGCGACGGTGCAGGAAAACAACATCGTGCAGACGGTCGCCTCCGCGGCGGGCACGCTCTCATCGATCATCTTCGTGCTGCCCGGTCTGATTATGATCGGCTGGTGGACCGGCTTTCCGTTCTGGATTTCGTTCCTCATCTGCGCGCTCGGCGGAATCTTGGGCGTCATGTATTCCATTCCGCTGCGGCGCGCGCTCGTCACCAACTCCGATCTGCCATATCCGGAAGGCGTCGCCTGCGCGGAAGTGCTCAAGGTCGGCAGCACTGAAAACGTGCCTGCACGGCGGCGGACTGCCGCGAATCCCGGAGCATCGGGCGACGAAGAAGGCGCGCTGATCGAACCCGAACCACTGCGAGAGGACTTGATCGAGCGCGGGCAGGTAGGGCCGGGTGCTCGCGCGGACAACGCGGAGCACGGGCGGTCCGGTCTCCTTGCCGTTGTCTGGGGATCGATTGTCGCGGCGGTTTTCGCGATCATTGTCGCCACCGGAATCTTCGCGTCGGATGTTGCGCAAACGTTCCGCCTCGGCCGGCGCGGCGCGGTCAGCGGTTATGATTTTTCG
>CADDYX010000004.1 GCA_902810735.1 Verrucomicrobiota bacterium
CGACCGCAACGCCTCCGGTAAACCTCCCAATTCAGCTCGTGAATATGTCGGGACGCGTTGACGTGGGAGAGGGTGACAACGTCGGAATCGGCGGGTTTATCATCACCGGCTCGAAGCCAAAACGGGTGCTGTTGCGCGGCCTCGGTCCTTCGCTGGCGCACGCGCACGTGAAAGGCACGCTCAAGGATCCAGTGATCCAGCTGCACGAGAGCACCGGGAAAGTGAGGACGAACGATAACTGGCGCAGCTCACAGCAGGCCGAAATCCAGAACACGGGCCTCGCGCCGACTGATCCCCGCGAATCAGCGATGATCGCGACGCTGCCGCCGGGAAATCACACGGTCATTCTGCGGGGCGCAAAACAATCGACCGGTGTCGGGTTGATCGAAATCTACGATCTCGAGCCCGACGTCAGTGAACTTGGTAATCTGTCGGTGCGCGCGGACGTGGAAATCGGGGACAAGGTGCTCATCGCCGGCTTGATCATTCGCGCCGGCGATCCGCGGAGCGTCTTGCTTCGAGCGCTCGGGCCGGAGCTTGCCGCGCACAAACTCGAAGGCGTGCTAAAGAATCCCGCGATGGAATTGCACGACGCAAACGGCGAAGTCATCGCCGCGAACGACAACTGGCGACAGGCGCCGAACGTGACGGCGATTCGCAACACACGGCTCGCGCCGACCGACAGGCGTGAATCGGCAATTCTCAAGCGCCTGATGCCCGGCAAGTACACGGCCGTGGTGCACGCGGCGGACAACAACATGACAGGCATCGGCCAGGTAGAAGCTTACAAACTGGATGAGTAAACGCTGGAGAATAAAGACATGAGAAGAGTGACGCTCGGTGGTGGAGCGGCGATCGCGCTGTGGATTGCCGCCTGTTTTGTGACGCAGATATCGCGCGCTTCGACGCCGCCCTCGGGCAGCGTCACTGCCACTACCGGTTCGCATGTGAACTTTACTGGCTCCGCAACCGCCAGCGGCGCGCCGGATGGCGAAAGCGACTGCGTGGATGGGGTGAACTGCGATACGTTCGAGCTGACGATTAGCGGCAACCCGGCCGATTACGAAGGCAAGCTCGTCGCAATCCGCATCGACTGGACGCTGCCGACAAACGATTACGACCTCGTCGTACACAAGGGCGCCGTCGACGGCCCGGTGATCTCAACCTCAGGGAATGGACCGCCGCTGACCTATGAGAAAGCGGCGATCCGGCCGAGCGATCACGGCACGGGCAAGTACGTCGTGCACGTGATCTATTTCGCGACCGCTCCGCAGGTCGATCAGTACAGCGGTTCGGCGACAACGGTGGTCGCGCCGCCTTCGCGCACCGCAACGTACGTGAAAGGCGGAATGCGTTTCAGCCCGAACATCACGGTGAAAGCGCCGGTGGCTCGGCGCGATGGCGAGCCGAGCAGCCGAACCGACGTCAAAGGTAACTTTTACATTTCCGGCATCCGCGGCGTGCCGGCAGGCATCGACCTGTGGTACTTCAATCTCAACCCGAGCAGCGCGGGCTTCGATCCGCTGATGCAGAACCCGATTTATCGCGGCCAGCCGGATTCGTTTAGTTCGACCGATCAGGCGGACCTCGGCGCGGACGGCGGCGGCGACGTCGACCTGTCGGTTGGCATCGGAACCCCGTCCGGCCAGCAGGATCCGACGCTTGCATTCAGCAGTCTTGTTCTGGCCAACGTGTCGACCGGTAACAGCACCGATCGCGCCCAGACTTACAACCACAATCCCGCCGGCAATGTGAACGGCGCGCCGGTAAACGACCGGCAGTGGCAGGAGTTCTTTAACGACCAGATCAACTTCCTGACGTATCGAACATTCGATCCGGTATTCGGCGTGGTGCAGCGATCAAGCGACGGCGGCCTTACCTATGACAACGGAACGGTCGTCGGCGGAGTCGCGCAGAATGGCGGCATCGACGTCAATCACAAGGACGGCACGGTTTACATTTCGTATAACGACGGACGCGTTGCCGTCGGGATTCCAGCAACTCCCGGCGCCGCGCCGGCAAGCTATAATCTCGTCCAGGCGGTCGACCATCCGAACGGTGTCGGGCATCTCTTCTGCATCGTCAAAGTCGCAGAAGACGGCACGGCCAACGGCACCGTTTACGTCGCGTATTCCGACGGCAAAAACATCTTCCTCGCGCATTCGACCGACCGCGGGTCGACGTGGAGCCTGCCCGTGCGGGTCAGCGATTTGCCCGGCGGGACGTGCCTATTCCCCGCAATGGAAACTGGGCCGGTGCCTGGCTCAGTCGGCATTGCGTGGTACGGCGCGGACAACCAGCCGTTCAACAACAATCTGTGCAACTGGCGCGTGTATTACGCGGAGACGTTTAACGCTACCGCCGCGACACCGACATTTCGCCAGGTCGTCGCGAGCGATCATGTCATCCACGCGAGCAATATTTCCGAAGGCGGCTTGAACGGCAGCGCGAACCGCAACCTGCTCGACTATTTCCAGCTGTCGTTCGATCCGGATGGAGCGGCGGTGATCGGTTACACAGACGATCACAACGATTTCAGCGGCCACTCGTTTGTTACCAAACAGATCAGCGGGCGCAGCATCAAAGGCGGCGGCGCGGTGGTCACGTTGCCGAAGCCGATTCCACATCCGAGTCCTCCGTCCGGTGATGCAGCACCGCCGCGGCAGCCGGGACCGCATGGCGAGCAGGTCACCGACTTTGCACAGGACGCGGCGAGTGGCAGCTCTCTGGCGCGCGTTAATTCGCCGAATCCGGCCGACATCCTGTCGATCAAGTACAGCTCGAGCGCGTCGGGCTCGAAGTTGTTGCTGACGGCGACGATGGAACTTTCCGCGCTACCGGTGTTGCCGCCGAACGCGACTTACCGGATGACCTTTACCGCGAACGCGCCTGATTCGACGCTGAGCCAGAGCGGCGACTTCACTTATGGCGTGTCGGATCGCGGCGACCAGTTCTTCTTTTCGGTGACAACGGACGCATCGGGCGCGCCGACCTACAATTACGGGACGGCGGAGCGGAACAGCGACGGCTCGATCACTTACACGACGGTTGGAGCGGCGGACAGCGGTTCATTCGACCCGGCGACGAACACGATCTCGGTCAGCACCGACGTCGCAAAGTTGAACAATGTCGTGCGCGCACGCGGTACCCAACTGCTCCAGACAGGCAGCGTTCTGGTCGGATTGCGCGGCACGGCGTCGGCCGGTCAGCAATCAGACGACACGCGCGGCGGGACGTTATTCGTGATTGGTGGCGGACGAGCGCCAACTCCGACGCCGACACCTTCAGCGACTCCGACGCCATCACCCAGCGCGACGCCTGCCAATCTGCAGCTGGTTAACATCTCGGCGCGCGCAATGGTGCAGAAGGGCGACAACGTCGATATTGCCGGTTTCATTATCAGCGGCGCGGGACCGAAACGCGTGCTGGTGCGTGGCCTCGGCACATCGCTCAAAAACAGCAGCGGCATGCCGTTACCGGGCCGGCTGCAGAATCCGACGCTCGAACTGCACGACCGCAGTGGCGCGTTGCTTGCGTCGAATGATAACTGGCGGCAAAGCCCCGAAGCGCCACTGATCCAGGAGTCCGGGCTTGCGCCGCACAAGAACCGCGAAGCGGCGATCGAGACCGTGCTGCCGCCGTCGAGCTACACCGCGATTCTGCGTGGCGCGAATGGCACCACCGGCATCGGCCTGGTCGAAATCTACGATCTTGACGAGACCGGCGGGTCCGAGCTGGGCAACCTCTCTGCTCGCGCGCTGGTGTTGACCGAAGACAAGGTCCTGATCGGCGGCGTGATTGTGCACGGCGCGAAGTCGAGACGCGTGTTACTGCGCGCGATCGGGCCCGAGCTGCACGATCGAGGTGTAACCGGAGAGTTACAGGATCCGACGCTGCAACTGTTCGATGTGAACGGGAACAAAATGCGGTCGAATGATGACTGGAAATCGGCGCCGAATGCGGACGAGATCAAGTCCAGCGGTCTTGCTCCGAAAGACGATCGCGAGTCGGCTATCTTACTAAGACTGAAACCCGGCAAATACACCGGCATCGTGCGTGGCAAAGGCGGAAGTACCGGCGTTGCGCTCGTTGAAGCATACACAGTTAATGATTAACACGAGCAGAGAACCACCGATGAAGAACTACCTGGAAACCACGATGAGAATCAACGGCAGCACAATCCGGCCGCTAACAGCGTTCCTGCTCGCGTGTACATCAGCGGCGCTCGTCGCGATCGGATACGCAGCAACGCCGCCCAGCGGCACGATTGGTCCGGCGTCGAAACCGGTAACGTGGATGGGCGACGCGCCGGTTGGCGTGGAGGGCGGCGCGGCGGGCGAAGCGACCTGCGTTGACGGAGTCAATTGTGATGTCTTCACGCTGACGGTTACTGGCAAGCAGACCGATTGGGCGGGCAAGCAGATCGCCGTCACGATTAGCTGGAACCTGCCGGCAAGCGATTACGACTTCTACATTCACAAAGATACCGTCGACGGGACGCAGGTCTCGTCCGGCGAGAACGGTGGGCCGCCGGCGACGAGTGATCAGGCGGTGATCAATCCCGCCACCACCGGCACTGGGAAATACGTCGTGCATGTCGTCTACGCGAGCGGCGGCGGCCCAGCCGACCAGTATACAGGCACAGCAACGGTGAAAACGGCGGCCGGGCCGGGGCCGACGAGTCGTACTGCGAAATATATTACTGGCGCGGCCACCGGCATCCGGTTCAGCGACAGCATTCCGCTCAAAGCGCCGCTGACGACTCGCGATGGTGAGCCGAGCAACCGGACGGATTATGTCGGTAACACCTACGTCGGCGCGATCCGGGGTTTCCCGGCCGGCGTCGACCTGTGGCACATCAATCTCAATCCGAAGAGCGCGTCCTACGATCCGTTCATGCGCGTGCCGTCGTATCGCGGCCAGCCGGACAAGTTTTCGCCGACCGACGAAGCTGATCTCGGCGGTGATGGCGGCGGCGATATCGATCTCGCCGTTCCGCATCCGAGCCCCGGCGCGAAACCGAATCCGGCATCGACTCCTACGCTCGCCTTTAGCAGTTTGATCGCGGCGAACATCTCGACCGGCGTGTCCACTGACGGCGGCCGCACCTTCACGAAAAACCCGCTCGGCAACTGCACCGGCGGTGTCTGCGCCGATGATCGGCAATGGGAGGAGTTTCTGGGTGAGACGAGCGTTTACATGTTGTATCGCACGCTCGATCCCGCAGTGACGCAGATCCAGCGCTCGGACGACAGCGGGCTGACGTTTGGTCCGGCCGCAACGGCTGGTGCGATCGGCCAGGTCGGTTACATCGACGTGCACCAGAGTGATGGTGTCGTGTATGCGTCCGGTAGCAGTGGCCAGGTGGCAGTAGGTGTGCCGTCGCTGCCAGGGCTCGCGCCGACCAGCGCTGACTACAACGTGGTGCAGGTTGCCAACGATCCGAACGGCGTCGCGCACCTGTTCTTCGAGGTCAAAGTCGCCGACGACGGGACGCCGAATGGCACCGCCTACGTCTGTTACTCGAACGAGAACAACGTTTACCTCCAGCATTCAACCGACCAGGGAAAGACATGGTCGAAGCCGGTGAAGGTGAATGGCGGGATCCCGACGAAGGTAAACATCTTCCCGTGGATGGAAACCGGACCGACGCCTGGTTCGGTCGGCGTCGTCTGGTATGGCACCACCGCGGCGTCAAACAGCGACGTTGCTGAGTGGCGCGTTTATTTCGCGCAGAGCTTCGATGCCAGCGCCGACTCGCCGACGTTCAAAATCGCGGAGGTGACCGAGCCCGAGCACATCATACACGGCTCGAATATCTCGGAAGGTGGATTAACCGGCGCCGCTAACCGCAACCTGATCGACTACTTCCAGATTTCATTCGATCCAAATGGCGCGGCCGTGGTCGCGTACACCGACGATCACAACGATTACGACGGCCACACTTACGTGGCGCACCAGATCGCAGGAGCGAGCATCAACAACGGCGCGCCGCTTCCACACGTCGCCGAAGGTTCGTTGAAGCTGCCGCCGGGCGACGAATTTCCACCGCGCGTGCCCGGATTGAACGGCGAGCAGGTGACCGATTACGCGCAGGACCTGCAGGAATCCTCCGTCGCTCGCGTCCATGCCAATGATCCGTCCGACGTGCTGGCAGTACAATACGCGACGTCCGGAACAGGTGATAAGCTCGCCGTCGCGGCCACGATCAAGGTCTCGGACCTGAGCATTATTCCCGGTCAGACGACATGGCAGATGAGCTTTGCGGTGAACGCGCCGCACAACGTGATGTCGCCGACGAACACCTACTCGTTCGGTGTTTCCGATCACGCGGACCAGTTTTATCTGCAGGCCGACACGAACGTGAACGGCGCCCAGACGTTTACCTACGGCACCGTCGAGCGCGCGTCGGACGGCAAGCTGATCTACACGAAGGTCGGCGACGCCGACGCGGGCGAGTTCAACCAGGACGACAACACCGTCTCGGTGCAGGTGAGTGTCGCGAAGTTGAATGCCGTGCTCGCGAAAGCGAAACACGGGCTGATCAAGAACGGCACCGTCATCAGCGGATTACGCGGCCGTTCTTACACGATCGAGGTTGTGCCGCCGGTCAGCGGCCAGGCATCGCGCAACGGGCGACGAGACATCGCGCGTGGCGGAACGCAGTTCGTGGTTCACGATTCGGCATTCGCCTATCCGAAACCCACGCCAAGCCCAACTCCGCTGCCGCCGTTGGCAAAGCCGGCGAGCACGGCGACGCCGCCGCCTGTCGAGTTGGCAAACATCTCGACGCGCGTCGCGGTCAGGACTGGTGACGAGGTCGCGATTGGTGGGTTCATCATTCGCGGCTCGGAACCGAAACGCGTGCTTGTCCGCGGCGTTGGCCCGTCGCTGAACGGCCTCGCCGGCCTCGCCAATCCGCACCTGCGGCTGATCAGCGAAGCTGACGGTTCGATCGTCGCCGAGAATAACGGCTGGCGCGCTTCGCAGCAGGCAGAGATCAGTGCGACGAATCTCGCGCCGAAATCCGACAAGGAGGCGGCACTGATCGCTGAGCTCGCGCCGGGAAGCTACACAGCCATTCTGAGTGGCGATGAAGGCAGCACCGGTATCGGTCTGATTGAAGCTTACGATCTTGAAGCCGAGCACCTCGGCCAGTTCAGGAACATCTCCACGCGTGGATTTGTTGGCAGCAACAACGACGTGCTGATCGGAGGTTTCATCCTGCGCGACAACACCTCGCATGACGCGCCGCGAGATATTGTCGTCCGCGCGCTCGGCCCGTCGCTGACGTCGAAAGGCGTCCAAGGCGCGCTGGCCGACCCGGTCCTCGGGCTGTTCAACGCCAACGGCACGCGAATCCGGGCGAACAACAACTGGCGCGACTCACAGGAAGCGGCGTTGATGAAAACCGGTCTCGCGCCGAAGGACGACCACGAATCGGCAATTCTCCAGACCGTCGCACCCGGCGCGTACACCGCGATCGTTCAGGGCAAATCCGGTACCGGAGTAGGCTTGGTGGAGGTCTACAACCTCGGCGCGCCATAAGGAACCGAAGCGTGTTTCGTTTTCGCAGCCGATGCGCTAATCTCGCCGCGTGCAGGCAAACGAAACGGAGCGCGAATTCAGTTTGGCGGGTGAGCCGGTCATCGGCTCATCCGCCGATCTAACCGCGAGCAACACCTCCCACGCCGATATCGGCGACCTCGGCGAGCTGCCGCGCAGTTACGACGCGCCGGTGCTTGTCGCGATCGCGCGCGATCCGCACACGCTCTTCGTCTACTGGAACATTGACTGGCCGGTCGTGTTCGGCGATTCACCGCCGGCCGATCGCGCCGCGCACCTGCGTGTCCGGGAACGAAACGGCGCCGAGCAACTCGATGTCGACGTCGAGCCGCTCGCCGGCAGTTGCTACGTAACAGTCGATCGCCCCGGCGCCGAGTACACAGTGGAGCTCGGTTACCAGACGCCGACCGGGGAATGGAAATCAGTTGCGACCACGAATCGCGTCGTCACTCCGCGCGACACGGTGGCGCAAAGCGCCGAGTTTCAGCTGACGACTGTGCCGCTGCATCTGACATTCCAGCGGATGATTGAAATGTTCCGCGGCTCGCGCTTTGACGCCCAGACCTTGGGCGAATCACTCGCAAAGTTGCAGCAGCGCGCAGCGTCCACCGAGCCCGACGCAGCATTGCCAGCCGAGCACCTCGAGCTGATCGCCGCCATTACCGCCGCAGCCTCAAGCGAACACGAGGGCGTCTTGTTTGAGACCAGCGCGGAAGAGCCGTCCGTCCGCGCGCGAATCGAACGCATCCTGGGCATTGCGGGCACGACCAGTCCCGGCGCGAACGCGGACGCCGGCGGGAGCAGCTAAGTCGCGCGCGCGAACTCCAAAAAATATCGGGGTATCCCGATGTGTTTTGCCGGTCGCGAAAGTGCCGCCGAAGTGGTGGACATCGACGAAGACGGCCTTCTGTCGCGGTGATTATCGGCTGAGCTTTATGCCCTCGGGCATTTCCGGCGGCGGGGTGTTGATCCGGCTGTGGCTTTTGCCATAGCTGAAATAGAAGACGAGGCCGATGACCAGCCAGACGATGAGCCGCATCCAGTTCGTCCAGCCGAGGCCGAAGATCATAGCGCCGCAGGTAATGATTCCCAACGTTGCGACGACCGGCACGGCTGGCACCCGGAAGCCGCGCTCCAGCTCAGGACTGCGCACACGGATGATCCACACGCCCGCGCAAACGAGCATGAAGGCGAACAACGTGCCGATGCTTGTCATCTCGCCGGTGACGTCGGCGGGAACGAACGCGGCAAGCAGTCCGGTGAAGACAAAGAAGAGCATGTTCGATTTCCACGGAGTGCGAAAGCGCGGGTGCACCTCGGCGAACACGGGCGAGACCAGGCCGTCGCGGCTCATGGAAAAGAAGACGCGCGACTGGCCTAACAACATCACCAGAATAACCGACGAGAATCCGGCGAGGATCGCGACCGTGACCGATTTCGAAAGCCATTCGTACCCGTGCATGTATTTGCTGATCGCGAAGGCAACCGATGCTTCACGGCCGGCGCTGCGGAAATCCTGGACGGTCGCTACGCCGCTCAGCACGTAGGAAAAAAGCACATAGAGGATTGTACAGAACACGAGCGAACCCAGAATGCCGATCGGCATGTCGCGCTTGGGATTTCGCGCTTCCTGCGCCGCGGTCGAGACCGCATCGAAGCCGATGTAGGCGAAGAACACCACGCCGGCGGCGCCGAGGATTCCCATGATTCCGCCGAATGGATGGGTGATGCCTTCCGGCGTCGTGTAGGTCGTCGGCAACGGCACCATCGGCGTGTGGTTCGCCGGATTGATGAACTGCCAGCCGAGACCGATGACGAGCAATACGATCGTCACCTTGAGGATGACGATCAGGCCATTGACGAAAGCAGACTCTTTCGTGCCGCGAATCAGCAGCATCGTGAGCAGGAGCAGAATGATAACGGCGGGGACGTTCATCATGCCGTGCATGCCAGTGGGATCGTGCTCGAAGGGAGAGTGCGACCATTGGTAAGGAATGCGCACCCCGAACCATTCGAGCACGCGATTGAAGTACTCGCTCCAGGCGATTGCGACCGTTGCGGCCGCGACCGCATACTCGAGGATCAAATCCCAGCCGATGATCCACGCCACGAGCTCGCCCATCGTCGCGTAGGAATAAGTGTAGGCGCTGCCCGCTACTGGAATCATGGACGCGAACTCCGCGTAACAGAGCCCGGCAAATGCGCAGCCAATCCCGGCCACGATAAACGCGAGCACGACCGATGGACCGGCGCGATCGGCGATGGCCGCCGCGGTTCGCACAAACAGACCCGCGCCAATGATCGCGCCGATTCCGAGCGCGACGAGATTCATGGGCCCAAGCGAACGCTTGAGACTGTGTTCGCCGACTTCCTGCGCTTCCTCCATCAGCCGGTCGAGCGGCTTTCGTGCGAATAGGTTTGCCATGGGACTAAACTCCTTTCGGTTCTGCTACTGCTCGCGGCGGCACCGATTCAAACCGCGCTGCGCCTGTGCCAGAGGAAATAAACCGGGACGCCGGTCAGCACGATGATCAGACCCGGCCAGGTCGTTGCCGTTTGGTAAATGAACAAGACACCGAGAATCACAGCCGCGCCGATCACGTAGAGCGCCGGCACAATCGGATAACCGAAGGCGCGATACGGCCGCTCGGCGTCGGGTCGTTTCCGGCGGAGCACGAAAATGCCGATGATCGTCAGGATGTAGAAGATGAGCGCCGCGGAGATGACGTAGTCGAGCAGGTTGCCGTAGAGATTTCCGTAAGTCACGTTGCCGGCGGCGTCTGTTTTCACCGTGCGCGGCAGCACGAGAACGGCGGCCCAGATTCCCTGGATGACGAGGCCCCACGCGGGCACGTGGTATTTGTTCAGCTCGCCGACGCGCCGGAAGAACAATCCGTCGCGCGCCATCGCGTAGTAGGCGCGCGCGCCGGCGAGGATCAGTCCGTTGTTGCAACCGAAAGTCGAAACCATGATCGCGATCGCCATGATCGTCGCGCCGGCGCCGGGAAAGATGACCTTCGCGGTTTCGGTGGCGACGCGATCGCTCGGCGCGTTCTGAATTGCATCAAACGGCAGCGCCGCGAGATACGCGACATTGGCGAGCAGGTACAATCCGATCACCAGAATCGTGCCGAAGGCGAGTGACAGCGGAATGTTCCGACGCGGGTTGATCACCTCGCCAGCCGTGAAGGTGATGTTGTTCCACGCGTCCGCAGAAAAGAGTGAATTGGTTTGCGCCACGCAGATGCCGACGAAGAGACCGAATGCCGTCGCGGCGGTTAACCCCTGGCCGACTTCCTGCAGACCGCCGCGCAGCGTCCACATGTCGTGAAAATTTGCCGTGCCGCCGCCGGAGCGCAGCCCAACGATGATGCCGAGAAGAATGAGTGCGATGAGCGCGCCGGTCTTCGCGGTTGTGAAAACATTTTGCACCAGCTTGCCCAGCTCCAGGCCGCGTGTGTTCGTGAATGTGAGCAGCGCTATCAGAGCGAGGCCGACGAACTGCACCGTTGACAGCGAGAGCGCATATCCGCCCATGCGAATCGGCGCGATGATGTAGTTCGATTCCGAGATGCCGGGCACCAGCACGCCCATGTAGCGGCCGAAACCAACCGCCACCGCCGCGATCGTGCCGGTTTGGATTACCAAGAAAAGCGTCCAGCCGTAGAGAAACCCCCACAGCGGCGAGAAGGCTTCGCGGAGATACACGTACTGGCCGCCCGCCTTCGGCATCATCGCAGCGAGTTCGCCGTAAGACAGTGCGGCCATCAACGTCAGCACGCCGGTAACCACCCACACGATCAGCAGCCAACCGGGCGCGCCGACCTGCCGCGCGATGATCGATGAGACAATGAAGATGCCCGAGCCGATCATCGACCCCGCGACGAGCATCGTGGAATCGAGCAACCCGAGGCCGCGAATGAATTTCGTGTCTTCGGTAGGAGCTGGTTCGGCCATGGGCAGTCGGAGCGGCGGCACAGTTAACCAGAGCGCGCGGAAGCGAAGCAACGGCAAAAGCAGCGGCCTCGTAACGCGGCACAGTTTCGGCTCCTGTGCGGACGTGCTATCCTGCGCGCTTCCGTGAAAACCCTGCGGCCAATCGATTTTCTCCGAACTCTCTCGGCCGCACTTCTCTTCGCGGCGCTGATTTCGCCTGCTTCAGCAGCGAAGCGAGGCGCGGCGACTCGCGACGATGCACTATTCGAAGCGCTGCCACTCGAGCGTTCGCCGCAGAATCACCTGCTTCTCCGTGCGCGCATTAACGGCAAACCAGCGCTGCTCACCGTCGACACCGGAGCGCCAGTAAGTGCGATCGCGCTGCATCGCCGGGAACATTTCGGTTTGAAGGCAATCGCCGCCGGCTCGGAGATTCCGACACAGCTGAATGTGAACGGTGCACTCAACGCCGTCGTCGTCGCAAAGACGCTGTCGCTCGGTTCGCTTCACCTGATGGATGAGCCGCTCGTCGCGATCGACCTCCGCGCGCGCGCCGGCGCGGCACGTCGCCTGAACGAGCCGGCGATCGACGGCATCATCGGCGCCGACATTCTCTTTCCGACCAAAGCGGTGCTGGATTGCGAGCGCCAGCTGCTGGTGTTGAAAATGGATCCGTCGCTGCCTGGCTCGGCTCCGGGATTCGATTACCGCGGATTCCGCAGAGTCCCGATGCAGGTGAGCTCCGGGTTCAACCTATACGTCAACAGCTCGGTGAACGGACATGCGACGCGCCTGATGGTCGACACCGGTGCGTTCGCCACGCTGCTGCACTCCGGCTTTGTTCGCAGCATGAGGATCCCGGTGCGGCGCTCGCCTTTCACGTCGTCAGGCGTGAACCTCGGCGACCGGAAAGTGCAGCTCGCGACCGTTTCGCGATTGTCGATCGGGTCGTTCGAGATCCACGGCAAGGAAGTCGGCGTCATCGATCTGGAAGGTTTAATCCACAACGGGCTGCTCGAAGGTTCGCCGCCGGTGGTCGGTCTTCTCGGGTCGGAACTTCTGCGGCGTAACCACGGCATCATCGATTTCGGGACGAATTCGCTCTACCTGAAACGGTAGCGGCGCGACTCCTCCTGGTCAGCCGCGCTAATGACACAGGCGTTCGTTCTTGGCGCGGGGCTTGGCACGCGGCTTCGGCCATTAACCGAGACAACGCCGAAGCCGCTCGTGCCGATTTTTCAGAAGCCGCTGATCACGTTCGCGCTCGATCATCTGATCGCGAACGGCCTGCGCGCGTTCGTCATCAATACGCACCATCTCGGCGAGCAGTTGAGCACGTTTTTCGCGAGCGGGAGTTATCGCGATTGCGCGGTGCGGGTCGTGCACGAACCGCTGCTCCTCGACACCGGTGGCGGAATCAAAAACGTCGAGCAGTGGATCACGACCGAGCCGTTCGTGGTCTACAGCGGAGATATCCTGACGGATTTCGATCTGCGGCCGCTGATCGACGAGCACATGCGCACGGGCAACGATGTCACGCTTGCGTTGCGCAAGACCGGCCTGGCGTCAGGCGTCGCCTTCCAGAACGGCCGCGTCACCGCGATCCAGAAACGACCGGTGCCGGACGGCTACGATTTCGCGAACGTCTCGATTTGGAACCGCAGCGTCTTCGAGCGCATTCCCGCGAACGAGAAAATCTCGTTCATCCCGATTCTCGTCGAGTGGATTAATTCCGGCGGAAAAATCGGCGGCGTCGTGATGAACGACGGTCTCTGGTTCAACATCGGCTCGCCCGCTGAGTATCTGCACGTGCACCACACCATCATCGATGGGCCGTGGCGACCGCGTTACGTTAGCCAAGCTGATTGGCCGCTCCGGATTTCGCCGAACGCCGCGATTGATTCTACGGCACAGCTTGCCGGCTATTTTTCAATTGCAGAGAACGTGACGATCGGCGCGGGCGCGTACGTCGAAAACACAATCGTCTGGGCTGGCGCACAAATCGCTTCCCGAACGCGATTACGGAACTGTATTGTCCGTGCGGATCAAACGGCGGAAGGGGATCTGAGTGACGCGATCATCTAACGTTTCCAAAACCGATGCACTGCTCCGGCGGACGCGGATGCACTTTCCGCGGCTCGACGAGGCGAAGGTAAAGATTACGCCGATCGAAAAAGGCGGCTCGGACCGGAAATTTTACCGCGTTCGCTCCGGGCGCGACCAGACGCTGATCCTCGTGAAGTATAATCTCGAACGCGAGGAGAACCGGCACTACGTGCAGATCGCGGAGTTCCTCGCCGCGCATGCCATTCGCGCGCCGAAGATTTATTTCCACGACGCAGCGGAGGGCCTGATCTGGATCGAAGACCTGGGGAAGACCGATCTCTGGTCATTTCGGGACGAGCCGTGGCTCGTTCGCCGCGCGCTGTACGAATCTGCACTCGACGAAGTGGCGAAGCTGCACGCTCTCCCGCTTTCCGCCGCCGATCCGATTTCGCACGACCTGCCGGCGGAATTCGACGCAACCCTTTACCGTTGGGAACAAGGCTACTTTTTCGAGAATTGTCTCGGCCGCGTGTTTGGGACGAACGCTGACGAATCAGCGGCACTGGCACAACTTCCCGCACTCGGGCAGATCGCGGAGCGGCTCGATCAGCTTCCGCGCGTTCTTGTTCACCGGGATTTTCAATCGCAAAACATCATCATCCGCAATGGCGCCGCGCACCTGATCGATTTTCAGGGGATGCGGCCGGGATTGGCCGAATACGACATCGCGTCGCTGCTCTACGATCCGTATGTCTCGTTGACTCACACTGAGCGGCAGGAGCTTCTCGAGTATTACAGGCGGCGGCGCGAGCTCGCCGGACAGCCGGTTAATCCTGACTACCTGGAATTGGTGCGCCTGTGCGCAATCCAGAGATTGATGCAGGCGCTCGGCGCATATGGTTTTCTGAGCCTCGTTAAAGGCCATCGCGCGTTTCTGGCGCATGTGCCGGCTGCGATCGCCTCGCTCGCCAAACTACTGCAAGATACCGACGGTCTTGCGCCGCTCGCTGCGCATCTCAATTCACTCGATGTGTCAGCGGCGACGCGGCTGGAATGAAGTAGCCGAACTGCCGCTGCTCGCGTGACAGCTCAACGGCGAACAGCAGCCGACCCGGCGATTCGACTGGTCGCCTGGGGCGCGGTCATACTCGGCAGTTCGCTTTGCGAAATCATCGCGCGCGAGTATTTCGGCACCTCGCCGTGGTGGGTGGGTGTCGTGCAATGCAGCATTTTGACCGCAGCGGGTGTCGCCGCGCTCGCGTCGAAACGGTTTCGGCCGATTGGCCGGTTTCTGCTCGCAGTGGCGGCGCTCCGATTGTGCTGGTTCATCGTCGCGCCGCGGCTGCGCGAGACCAGCTTCGTCCAGCACTGGTTGCAGTCGACCAACTGGGGTGCACAGATTTTCATCCAGCGCTGCCTCCCGCTTTTCGGTGCAGGGCTGATGATTTTCACGCTGATCGGACACGGTGTGCGGCGGCACGACACGTTTCTACACATCGGCAACATGGATGCGCCGGCGCAACCAATCCCGTGGGTCGGATTGTTGAAGCCGATTCGCTGGACGATCTTCGGGCCGATTTTGCTGGTGGTATTCGGTGTGGCGCTGCCTGCGTTTCTGTTCGTCACCCTGCGTCCGGATTTCGCGAATGCCGCCTCGGTGCTTCACTTTCTGCCGTGGATTCTGGCGACAGCGGCGCTCAACGCAGCCAACGAGGAATTCCAGTTTCGCTGCGTTCTGCTCGCGCATCTCCGCGATGTCGTCCTGCCGGGCGAAGCAATTCTGCTCACTGCGGTGCTGTTCGGGATCGCGCACTATTATGGACAGCCGTCCGGTCCAGGAGGCGTCGTGCTGGCAGGCTTCGCCGGCTGGATTTGGGGCAAGAGCATGATCGAGACGCGCGGATTCGCCTGGGCATTCCTGATTCACATGGTGCAGGACATCGTCATCTTTTCGTTCCTCGCGATGACGGTGGCGAAGTAGGAACTCAGCGGACGAACGGGTTGGTGCGGCGTTCGGCGCCGATCGTCGTCGGTGGTCCGTGACCCGGCAGCACCGTAACATCGTCGCCAAGCGGATAGAGCTTGTTCCGAATGCCTTCGAACAGCAGCTCGCCATCGCCGCCTGGCAAATCCCATCGCCCCACGCCGGAGGCGAACAGCACATCGCCACCGATCAGCAGCGCTTCGCTCTTCACGAAAAAGCAGAGACTTCCCGGACAGTGGCCGGGCACCTCCAGCACCTGCATTTCCAGGCCGGCAAAGTCGCGGCTCGGCGTCGCTTCGATGAGAAAATCGGGCTGGACCGGTTCAATCTCGAGTTGGAACCCGAAGCTGCGGAAAAAATCGGGGTCTGCGATCATCGGAACGGTCTCGCGGTGACAGCCGATCGTGCAGCCGAAGCGGCGTTTCACTTCCGCTACTTCCGGCACATGATCGAAATGGCCGTGCGTGAGCAGCAACACCGCCGGCGTGATGCCGCGCGACTGAAGCCAATCGCAACAGCCATCCGGCGCGTCGAAGAGGAGCGTTCCCTGCGGCGCCTGCAGGACGTAGCAGTTTGTTTCGTAAATGCCGCCGCAAAAACTCTCGTAACGCATAGCCCGGCTCGCGGTGCGCGCACGTTATCACTTACGCGCGACATTGCAGCAGTTCGCTGCCCGCGAGGAATGAAACATGCAACAAACCGCCTGCGATCGCGCGTCTGATTGAATGTTCGGCAGCCGCGGTTGTCTCACGTGATTACACTACATGCCGCCCGACCGGTTACCTTGCGTGGCGCGTAAATTCTGCGACTGTCACAAACCTCTTTTCCCTCGAATGAAGCCACTCCGCTCGTCCCTCGCCGCCGTCGCGATTCTCATCCCGTTGCTGGCCACGACGCCGCTGCAGGCAAAGTCCGATGGCAACATCGCGATGTCGGTGGGCCGGCTGCTCGAAGAAGGCCACTACACTAGGCAACAGCTGACCGACGACATCTCACGGAAATTTCTCCGCACCTATCTCGAGATGCTCGATTTCAGCCATCTCTTCTTCACCCAGCAGGACGTCGACATGCTGAATGCGAAATACGGCACCGCGCTCGACGACGATGTTCTGCTCGGCAATCTGAAGCCGGCCTACGAAATTTACGATCTCTACCAGAAGCGCGTCGACGACCGCGTGGCGAAGATCAAGGAGTTCCTGAAGAATCCGCCGACTGAGTTTAAAGGAGACGGCACAATCGAGCTCAGCAGGCAGAAAGCGCCGTGGCCGAAGGACGGAGCTGAAGCCGATGCGCTCTGGCAGGGCCGGATCATCAACGAACTGCTGCAGGAGAAGTTGAGCGAACATCCGATCGAGCCGGGTCCGCAGCTCGTCGCGCGCCGCTACGATCGATTGCAGCGGAACGTGCACGAAGAAGATCGGGAGGAGCAGATGAAGCTGTTTCTCGATGCGCTCGCGCAGAGCTACGATCCGCATTCCGAGTACCTGAGCAGAGCGGACCTCAAGAATTTCAGCATCAACATGGGGCTCTCGCTGGTCGGGATCGGCGCGATGCTGCGCACCGAAGATGGCTACGCGAAAATCGAGAGCCTTGTGCCCGGTGGTCCGGCGCAGACCGATGGCCGGCTGAAGGTCGGCGACAAGATCACCGCCGTTGCGCAAGGCAACGCAGAATTCAACGATGTCCGCGACATGCGGCTCGACAAAGTGGTCGAGCAGATTCGCGGGCGGAAAGGCACCCGCGTTCGCCTGCTGGTGATCCCGACTGACGCGCCTGATCCGTCGAAGCGCAAGACCGTCGAGCTGGTGCGCGATGAAATTAAGCTGAAGGACCAGGAAGCGCGCGCCGACATCATCATCAAGAAAGGCGAGAACGGCGCGCCGGTGAAGCTCGGGTGGCTGACGCTGCCATCGTTCTACGCCGACATGGACCGCCACCAGAAGAGCACCACGAAAGATGTGCTGGCACTGCTGAAGAGGCTGAAAAAAGAGAACATCGCCGGATTGGTTGTCGATCTGCGGCGCAACGGCGGCGGCTCGCTCGAAGAGGCGATCGCGCTGACCGGTTTGTTTTTGAAATCAGGACCAGTCGTCCAGACCAAAAGTTCGAACGGCAACGTTGTCGTCTCAAGTGACCCGGACCCGGGCATCGCCTACACCGGGCCGATGGTCGTGCTGACGAGCCGGCAAAGCGCATCGGCGAGCGAGATTTTTGCGGCGGCGTTGCAGGATTACGGGCGCGCGGTGATCGTCGGCGATCAGAACACCTTCGGGAAGGGAACGGTGCAAACGATCCTCGAGCTTGGGAAGTTCACCTCATTGCTGGGCAATCGCTCGCAGGAAGACGGCGCACTCAAGCTCACGATCCAGAAATTTTACCGTGTGGCCGGCGGCTCGACGCAGCTGCACGGCGTCGCCTCTGACATTGTGCTGCCGAGCCTGACCGACCTGCCGGAGTTCGGCGAAGGTGCGCTGAAAAACTGCCTGCCTTACGACGAGGTTTCGAAAGCGAAATTTAGCAAATGGTCAGACGCGCACCCGCTGTTCGTCGACGAGCTGAAGCGCCGATCGCAGGCGCGCGTCGAAGGCAGTCCGGAGTTTCACTACGTGCTCGAAGACATGGAGCGGCTGCGCCACAAGCTGGATGACAACCGAATCTCGCTGAATGAGGATGCACGTCGCACTGAGCTGAACGAGGACAAGCTCCGCAAAGAGACTCGTGCCAAAGAGCGCCTCGCGCGCCAGGGCGAAGAGACGAAGATGTATCGGCTGACGCTGGACACAGTCGACAAGCCAAACCTGCAGATGATCACCCTTCCGGGAAAACTCGCCGCTGCGAACAAAAACGGCGGCCCGAAGGTTGCGCCGGAAGCAGCTTCCGACGCCGATACCGACGACCTCGACGGTTTGAACCCGACCGGCGACGGCACGAAAGAGCCTGCTCTTGATCCCGAGCGCGACGAGGCGCTCAACATTCTGAACGATCTCGTCGACCTCAGCCGCGCCCCGACAACCGCGAGCGTAAAACGCTAACCCGCGGCAGATCGCCGCAGCGTCTCACCACCGCCAACCCGGCGGCGGCTGCGAATACCTCGGATCGTAAACCGGCTCCTGATATCGCGGGTCGAACCGCGGGTCGTATCGCCGCTGATAGCGGGGCTGCGCCGGCTGCGGTCCGTAGCGGAAGTATTCGCGCTGGAGCGGCGTCCGGCCGAAAACATGAACCGGCGTGCCGATGTCGACGGCGTTGAAGAAGGCAATAGCCATATCCTCCGGCATTCGGACGCAGCCGTGCGACGCCGGATAACCGGGCAGGTATCCCGCGTGCATTCCGTCCGCCTCATGGAAGCGCATGAAATAACGCATCGGTGCGGGAATGAACTTTCCGCCGGCCGGCACCTTCATGTCGACGTCCGCGTCCGCGACGACGGTGTTGCCGGAACGATCGACGATTTTGCCGTAGATCGACGAGACGTGGTTGCGTTCCTTCTCGATCACCTTGAACGAGCCGGTTCCCGTCAGATGACCTGAGCGCCCGCTCGAGATCGGACTCGAGAGCACAAGCTGGCGACCGCGGATCAGATAGGCCATCTGCTGTTGCAGATCGATTTCTACGGAATAGCCGGGCGCGGCGCTCAGCCACGATGTGCCGGCGAAAATGAAAACGAGCGCGAAGATCCCTTTTCGCCAATCCATGGAGCAGTTCGACGCAGTGCGCGCCGGAACATTCAACACGACTCGCCGCGGCAAGTTGCGGCGCGACTAGACAGCGATAGGCGCTTTGATTGCGGGGTGCGGATCGTAGTCGGCGAGGCGGAAATCTTCGAACGTGAAAGCGCGAATGTCCTTCACCTCTGGATTGAGCTCCATTCGCGGCAGCGGGCGCGGCTCGCGTGAGAGCTGTTCGCGCGCCTGTTCGAGGTGGTTTTTATATAAGTGCAGATCGCCGAACGTGTGGACAAATTCGCCCGGCCGCAGGCCGCAGACCTGCGCGACCATCATCGTGAGAAGCGAGTACGACGCGATGTTGAACGGGACGCCGAGAAAAAGATCGGCACTTCGCTGATACAACTGGCAGCTCAGCTCGCCGTCAGCCACGTAAAACTGGAAGAGCACGTGGCAAGGTGGCAGCGCCATGCCTTCGATTTCGGCGGGGTTCCACGCGCTCACGATCAGCCGTCGGCTGTGCGGGTTCTCTCGGATTTGTGCGATCACCGCGTCGATCTGGTTGATGTGCTGGCCATCCGCGCCGCGCCAGTCCGTCCATTGCGCGCCGTAAACGCGGCCGAGGTCGCCGTTTTCGTCCGCCCATTCGTCCCAGATCGAGACGCCGTGTTCGTGCAGATAGCGCACGTTCGTGTCGCCGCGCAAAAACCAGAGCAGCTCGTAAACGATCGATTTCAGGTGGAGCTTTTTGGTCGTGAGCAGCGGAAAGCGTTCGCGCAAATCGAAGCGCGCTTGTGCGCCAAACACGGAAAGCGTGCCGACGCCCGTTCGATCGGGCCGCTCGCGACCGCGGTCGAGAACCATCCGCAGCAGTTCGTGATATTCGCGCATTCGCCAGATTGATGTAGCCGAAACCAAAGAATGCCCGCAAATCAAACCGCGCCGCCGCAGCGCGAGATCATCCATCTCGACATGGATTGTTTCTACGCCGCGATCGAGGTGCGCGATCGGCCGGAGCTGAAGGGCAAGCCGGTGGGCGTTGGCGGTTCGCGCGACCGGCGCGGTGTTTTGACGACGTGCAACTACGAGGCGCGCGAGTTCGGCGTGCATTCCGCGATGCCGACGTTCATGGCGCTGCGCCGCTGTCCCAGGCTCATCGTCTTGCCCACGCGTTTCGATGTTTACCGCCGCGAATCCGGCGTGGTTCGCGCCATCCTCCATCAATTTTCTCCCCTCGTGGAGCCGCTGTCACTCGATGAAGCCTACATCGATGTGACCGCGCATCCCGACGCGCCGGCCGCAATTGCGCAGGAGATGCGCGACCGGATTTTTGACGCGACGAAGCTCACCGCGTCCGCCGGGATCGCGCCGAACAAGCTGCTGGCAAAGATCGCGAGCGACGTGAACAAGCCGGACGGGCAGTTCGAGATCAAAACAGCCGACGTCGCAAATTTCATGGCGCAACTGCCGGTCCGGAAACTGTGGGGAATCGGTCGAGTGACGGAAGAGAAACTGCAGCGGCTCGGAGTCGCCACGTGCGGTGAACTGCAGAAATTTTCGCGCGCCGAGCTGCACGAAATGTTCGGCAAATGGGGCGGCGAATTGTTCGACCTCTGCCGTGGGATCGATGCGCGTCCCGTCGAGCCGGAGCGCGAACGCAAATCGCTGAGCAATGAAGAAACCTTTGTCACCGATCTCAACACGCTGCGCGAATGCGAGGACAAATTGCCGGAGCTGTTTGAAGAGTTGATGGCGGAGCTCGCGCAAAAAGAACCGACGCGGCGGATCACGAAGATATTCGTCAAACTGAAGTTCGCCGATTTTACACGCACGACCGTCGAGCGCGCTGGACTCGACCCGACGCTCGCAAATTTCTGTGCGCTCCTCTCGGACGGCTTCGCGCGAACGGGAAAGCCGGTGCGGCTGCTCGGGCTGGGCGTTCGGTTCGCGGAAATGCAACCCGAGGAGACACAGCTCGCGTTGCTTTAACCGCGCGCGCCGCATCGGCCCGCCGATTCACAGGGGATGACCGTGATCATGAACGTCAGCGCGGGAACCGCTGCGCGCGAATCAGAGCAGGCGCGCAGAAAAGTTGCCGACGCATTTTCGGCCGCAGGACTCCGGCCAAAAATCGTAACACCTGACGCCGGTCACGATCTCGCGAGCATCGCGCGTGCGGCGATCGAATCGGGAGATGAGGCGCTGGTAGCGGCCGGCGGCGACGGGACGGTGCGCGCAGTTGCGGCGGCACTTGCCGGAACCGGCAAAACGCTTGGCGTGCTGCCGCTTGGGACGCTGAATCATTTTGCGAAGGACCTCAGGTTACCGCTCGACCTCAATGCAGCTGCCGCCACCATCGCCGATGCGCACATCATCGAAGTGGATGTGGCGGAAGTGAACGGCAAGATATTCGTCAACAACTCCAGCCTCGGGATTTACCCGCGGATCGTCTCGAACCGCTCGGCGCAGCAGGAACGACTCTCCCGCGGCAAGTGGCCGGCGTTCCTGTGGGCGACGCTGCATGCATTCCGCCGCTTTCCCTTTCTCGATCTGCAGATCACGTTGGAAAACCAAACGCTCGCCCGCCGCACAGCGTTCCTGTTTGTCGGCAACAACGAATATGAGATTTCCGGGTTTCGAGTCGGCGGCCGCGCCGCTGTCGATCGCGGCCGGCTCGGCCTCTATCTTACCCATCGCACCGGACGTCTGGGACTTTTTCGCCTCGCCATCCGCGCCTTATTCGGGCGGCTCAATCAGGCGAGCGACTTCGATGCATTCAGCGTGACCGAGGCGACCATTGAATCACGGCACCGGTCGCTGCTTGTCGCAACCGACGGTGAGGTCGAGCGAATCGACGCGCCGCTGCGCTATCGCAGCCGCCCGCGCGCTCTCCGTGTCTTTGCTCCGGCGCCGCAGCCAGCTGCGTGACATGCGCACCGTCGTCCATCTCTCCGACCTGCACTTTGGTCGAACCGATCCTGCGATCCTGGCGCCGATCATCACCTTCGTGAACAATGTTCGGCCGGATGTCGTCGCCGTGTCGGGCGACCTGACTCAACGCGCGCGGACGCGCGAGTACATCGCGGCACGAGATTTCCTGCACTCACTTCCATCGCCGCAAATCGTCGTGCCCGGAAATCACGACGTGCCGTTGCGAAATATCTTCGCGCGCTTCGTTCGAAGTCTCGATCATTACCGCCGCTACATCACAGCTGATCTGGCGCCGTTCTATGCCGATGCGGAGATTGCGATCGCGGGCGTGAATACCGCTCGCGCGTTCACGTGGAAGCAGGGTCGAATTAATCGGCGACAACTCGCGACTTTGCGCCGGCAGTTAATGCCGGTTCCGGAGAACCGGACGAAAATTGTCGTCACGCATCATCCGTTCGATCTGCCCGCGGGCGCGGAGGGTCGCGTCGTTGGACGGTCGCGCCTCGCCATTCGCACGCTTGCCGAGTGTCGCGTCGACATGCTGCTCGCCGGACACTTTCACATCGCCGACACCGGCCAGACCGCCAAGCGCTACAACATCCCCGGCTACTCAGCGCTGATTGTTTCATCCGGCACGAGCACGTCGACACGCGGCCGCGGCCAGCCGAATTCGTTGAACGTCATTCGCATCGAGGCGGGAACGGTTGCAATCGAACGGCGAACCTGGCAGCCGGCGTCGGTGCGATTTGATGTGCTCTCGATCGAAAAGTTTGAGCGCACGAATGCCGGTTGGGTGCGCGCCTCATGAATCAGCAGCGCGGAAAGCGAATGCCCGGCTGGCGCGCGCATTTCGTGCCCGACGGATGGCTGGGCCTGCACTTCATCGTCGGCTTCCTGGTGGTGTTCATCGCGTGCGTTGCGTTCGCCGAAATCGCGCACCGAAGCGGCGCACATCGGCCTTTCGCGCTCGTCGACCAGACGGTCGTCGCTTGGTTTCATCAGCACGCGACGCCGCCGCTCACACGTGCGGCGCTGCTGGTCTCTTTCTTCGGCTCCGTGCGATGGTTGTCCGCGGCGTCGCTGATTACCGCCGCGATTCTCTGGCGCAACAGGATGTGGAACAGGATGATGGTTGTTCTGCTCGCGATGGCCGGCGGCAGCCTTCTCAATATCGCGCTAAAACATGCATTTCATCGGCAACGGCCGGTGCTCGAAAATCCGCTCGTCACTTTATCGAGCTTCGGATTTCCGAGCGGCCACACGATGGGCGCCACGATTTTCTATGGATTGATTGCGCTCCTGGTGGCGGAGCGGGCAGCGCGCTGGTCGTTGCGCGGTTTGGCGATCACCGCCGCTTTGTTCATCACGATTTTGATCGCGACCAGCCGTGTTTACCTGGGCGCGCATTACGTCAGCGACGTCGCTGGAGCATTCGCGGCGGGACTCGGCTGGCTGGCGTTCTCGTACAGCGGGCTCGAGATGCTGCGCCGGCGCCGCGCTCGGAACGCTCGCTAGTCTCGCGCCGTCGCGCCATCTGCCGCGACGTGTTCCAACGCATCCGTCAGATCATCGGGCGAGAATGGCTTGGTCAAATGCAGCCGGAATCCGGCGGCACTGCTGCGCTCCAGGTCTGACTCGCTGCCAAATCCGCTGATCGCGATCCCGACAAAGTCCCGGCGACGGCGGAGATTGCGCATCAGGTTCCAGCCGTTGCCATCAGGCAAGCCGATGTCGCAGATCAGCACATCAAATTTGTCAGTGACGGCATATTCACGCGCGCAGCGCGCATCGGGTGCGACATGCACCGCGTAGCCGATCTGCTCCAGATAACGCCGCAGCGCATTCGCTGTCGCCGCATGATCTTCGACGAGAAGAACGCGCAGCTTCGGCGAACTCTTGCGATTTCGACCGACTGCGGCGGGTTTGACGATTGCGTCGGTGTCGGTCATCGCGTGTGATCACTGGATCGCTTCGCGACGAGCCGCTGGATTCAACGAAAATAGCGCGCGATTTTGTAAACGCCGTAAATTCTTGCACTCGGCGCCGCACCCGCGGGCGCAGTCGATTAGCGTCGAGTCTGGCGCTTTGTCGTCGTAGTCGTCTGGCGGACTTCTTTGCCGCCGGTTTCGGTACGCTGCCGCTCGGTGACCGCAAAAGCAGGACCGCCATACCCGAACGGCGCGCCGTAGTACGGGAAGCCCGGATAACCTTGATAGCCGTACGGGTATGCGTCGAACGCGTAGTATTGGCCGCGATAAACCGGCGGATGCGTCAAATCAGTGGCGCACGAAGTGAAAGCGATCGCTGCGACTGTGGCGAGAACGATCAATGCGGCAGAGCGGCGGAGAACGACAAGCGTGTTCATAATCAAGTCGCGAATGGTATCAGATCCGAGCTGGATCGAACAGCGCGTTCTATGCCGCGGCAGCCGCGTTGCCACTATCAACCACGATCGTGATCGGGATCGGATAGCGACCGCAATCACCGCCGTAGATAGTCAGCCCGCCGCGTGGCGCTTCGTCGCCGGGCACGACACAACGCAAGCGAAGCCCGCCGCTCTTCGAATTCGCCAGCACCTGCCGGAGCAGATCACCTTCGATTGTGGCCTGCGCGAGATATCCGTATGCGCCGCGTGCAGCACGCAGATAGCTGAGGGAGCCGGTCGCATCGTGTGGGTGATTCGGCAGCAGCGCCGCGTAGATCGGCACATCGTTCAGCAGCATTCGCAAGTTAGTCGCGAACGTGAACGAATCGGTCTGCGGCGTGTCATCGCGCCGCGCGGATGCTTCGCAAAGCACGCGGATCCGAACCGACGATTGTAGAAGTTCCTGTCCGACTGCGAAGCGCCACCCAAAGTGCCCGTGGCCGGTTCCAAAACAGTTGCCGGCCTGTTGTGCTTCGGCGGCGGAACTCATCGAGCGACTCCATTTGGCGGAGCTCCATGCGTGCGGCTCGGCGCGAAAGATCGTGGACCTGTTCGTCCGCTCAACAGGCGCAAACCCGCCGTCGACGAAAAATTCGATATAATTCCGCGCGAGGAGCGCGCCGTCAGGTGTCATCGCACTGACCGCCAAACGGCAAAGCATCGTCTGGTTCGGCATTTGAACCCGGATGCGTTCGGCGAGCGCGACGCGGTAATGCGGAAACGGAATTTCAGCCGAGCCGCTGGCGATATTGTCGTGCACCCAGCCTAACGAGTCGATGCCGTTGAGGCGCCAGTGCAGCATCACGTTCTCGCGTAGCCGGCGAGCGAAGTGCGACGAGTGAACGTCGATCTCGAACTCTTCGCCTGGCCTGCGGCGGGAGATCGGCGGCGCATCGATCGGCAGAACGTCGCCCTGGTTTACGATCGTCGGATCGTAACCGAACTCTTTCGGCGTTCGATCGTAGTTGAGGAAGCCGTTGCGCTCCCATTCCACGTCGTGCAGCTCAGTGAAAATGTACGCTGACAGCTTTCCATGTCGGCGCAGTTCGTTGGTCAGAAACTTGAAGCTCCAGCTCACGTCGATGTCGCCGTCGAGCGCGCCGACGCCGCCGTACTCGCTGTTGATCAGCGGCTGCGCCTGTTGCTCGAATCCGGGAACGTAATTGTGCTTCGAGCCGGAATAGGTCTGCTCGACTACCTGCTCGATGGCGTTGCGCGCGAACTGATAGTCGCCGCTGTAGAAGTGCCACGAGTTCACGTCCGTTTGCCCGTGGCCGTAGTACTGAAGGTGTTCCCACGCGACCACGCTCATGTCTTCAACGAGCCGCGTCGGATCGAGGCGCTTGGCCAGATTCCACATCGCGCCGACCCAACGATACGACTCCTCGCCATTCACGCGTGATACGGCTTCGCCCGCGATCGGCGGTTTGGGATTGATGAGCTTGACGAATTCAGCCTGGCCGCCAAATCCCCACGTCTCGTTGAACAGACACCACGCGACGATCGACGGATGATTGAAATCGCGCCGGATCGCGCCGCGCATCGTTGCTTCATACCGCTCGCGCCCGAGCGGCGTGTCGCCTCCTTCGCCGAAATTCGGAAAATCACACATCAGCAGAATGCCGATCGTGTCCGCGTAATAAAGCAGCAGCGGATCGTCGACTTTGATGTGGACGCGCAGCAGGTCGAACCCGCAGCGTTTCGCGTACGCGATATCATCCTGCAGTGTCCGCACGTCGGGCGCGGTGTAGACGCCGGCGGGATGATACGATTGGTAGAGCGCGCCGCGGAGGTAGATCGCTTCGTCGTTCAGCGCCAGGGCCGCGGGAGCGCCGGCCTGTTCCGCCGGTTTTGCCGCCAGGCTTCGCATCCCAAAATAACTGTGCACGACGTCATCGACGCCGCTCCCGCGCAGCGTCAGCCGAGCGGTGTAGAGCTGAGGGTTTGTCGGGTCCCACAAGATGACGGGATCAAAGCTGAGGGAACCGTCGGCGCGACCGGCGATAACCGGAAACGTGGCGGAATATGTCCGGCCCTGCGGATCGGTCGCTTCCAACAACAGCTGCGCGCCGCCGCGCGTGAACACCTTCACGTGCAGTTGTTTCACCGCCAGCCCGGCGACGAACTCAAAGCGCTCGACGTATTCGGCTGGCCGCGGCTCAACAAACACCGTCTGCCATATGCCGCTCACGCTGCTGTACCAGCCCCACTGTTTGCCGACGGGCTGCTCCGCGTTATCGATCCGGTCTTCGACGCGAAACACGATCGTGACCTGCGCCGCGTCGTTTGCGACCGAGATCGCATCGGTGATGTCGAATTCGAACGGAATGTAACCGCCTTCATGCCGACCGACATGCTCGCCGTTGCACCAGCAATCCGTTGCGAAATCGGAGGCGCCGACAGTTAGGATGACCCGCTTGCCGCACCAGTGATCGTTTTGCGGCAAGGAAATTCTGCGGCGGTACCAGCCGACCTCGTAGCGCGCCGCATCGCGATAATTGAAGCGCGTGACCTCGAGCGGATTTCGGTAAACGCGACTCGAAAAATAATTGTCGTTTCCGGCTGCGTCCGATTCTCCCCACGCGGCAAGCGATTCCCAGCAGAACGGCACGATGATCTGGTCGCTCCAGAGCTGTTCGTCGGGCGTGAACCATCCATGCTCCACCCCCGCGTCGTCCGGATCGAAACGGAATTCCCATGGCCCATTCAGGTTTAACCAATCGACCCCGTCGACGAACGCGCGCTGGCGATCGGGCCGCGGATATTCCGGGCGCGGGAGAAACGTCAACGCCCGCATCAGTTTTGCTGATTCACGATCTCGGCCCCGTCTGCGATCCGGCAGACGAATGCATGCGCGTCGCGCCCCGTCCGCGCGAGAAATTGCTCATCGATCTGCTGCGCCGCGTCCGCGGCTTTCGCCGAGGCGACGAGTGTCACAGTAGAACCGCCGAAGCCGCCTCCGGTCAGCCGCGCGCCGAACACGCCGTCGAGCGATCGCGCAATCCGCACCAGCTCGTCCAGTTCCGGCGTGCTGTTCTCGAAATTCGTGCGCGAGCTTTCGTGCGATGCGTTCATCAAGACACCGATTTCGCGCGCGTCAGCATCAGCCAGCGATTGCAACGCAGCGAACACCCGCCCGTTTTCGCCAACCACATGCGCGGCACGCCGGCGCAAGAGCGGCTCCAGATCACTCGCGGCGAGTTGTTCCATCGACACGTTGCGCAGGCTTTCGACGCCGAGCGCCGCAGCAGCGGCGGCACATTCCGCGCGGCGCTGATTGTATTGGCTCTGCAGCAACGAGTGCTTCGTTCCCGAATCCGCGATCACGAGCGCCACATCGCGCGGGAATTCGATCGTGCGCACCTCTTCACTTGCGCAATCGAGAAACACCGCGCAATCGCGCCGACCAAAGACCGATGTAATTTGATCGAGCAGACCGGAAGCGACGCCCACAAAATCATTCTCCGCTTTGCGGCACAATCGAGCGATCTCGCGCGGCGGAACATCCAGCCCCTGCAGCTTTACCAGGAAGTATGCGGTCGCGACCTCAACTGCTGCCGAGCTCGACAAGCCGCCGCCGAGCGGTAGATCGCCGTCGAGTTCTGCTTCAAATCCTGCGACGTTGAAGCCTGCTTGCCGAAGCTCGTGAACGACGCCGAGCGGATAATTCGCCCATCCGTCACCAGCTCGCCGCTGCAGCTGGTCGAGCGACGTTTCGCACGTGCGCTCGAGCGTGTGCGAATAAAGCCGCACCCGGCCGTCAGCACGCTGCGAACCGGCGACGGTGATTCCGCGATCGATTGCGGCGGCAAGCACCACGCCGCGATTGTAGTCGGTGTGGTTTCCAAGCAGCTCGACGCGCCCGGGCGCGCAGGCGGAAACGCGGTTCACGCGCAACCGATAGCCGAACTGCGATTCGAGCAAAAGCGGCTAATGACTCCTGACGATCTGCGGCGGGCCGAGGAATTCCTCCACGACAAAATTCCGCTCACGCGCGCGATGGGCGTTCGTGTTGTGCCGGCGCCGATCGCGTTCGCGATCGAAGCGCCCGTCACGTCGAACTCCAATCATCTGCAAACCGCGTTCGGAGGAAGCATCAATGCGGTGGCGACCCTTGCCGCGTACACGTTTCTCTGGTTGCGGCTGCGCGGCAGCGATTTTCACGTCGTCGTGCGCGAGAGCACGATTCGATTTGTTAGGCCGATCTGTAGAATGATTAGCGCGCGGTGCGAGGCGCCGTCAGATGCGGAGTTGAACGCTTTTACTGCGGCACTGCAGAGCAAGGCGAAGGCGCGGATCACGTTGCGGGTTGTTGTGGAGGAAAACGGAAGTGTCGCCGCGGAGTTTAGCGGTGAGTTCGTCGCGACGCGGATTGCTCGACTGCGTCCGCAGTGACAGGCAGTATGCCGGAGATGCGCCATCTCCTTCTCCTATTGTGCAGTGCCAGCCTGGCCGCCGCCGCGGATGCGCCGTTCGACGTCCTCATCAAAGGCGGCGCCGTCTACGACGGAACAGGCGGTCCGGCGCGAAACGCAGACATCGCGATTCGTGGCGATCACATCGTCGGGATTGGCGATTTCTCGAAAGCGCAGGCGAAGAACGTGATCGACGCGAAGGGGCTCGCCGTCGCGCCCGGCTTCATCAACATGCTCTCCTGGTCGACGATTTCACTGATCGAAGACGGCCGCTCGCAAAGTGAAATTCGCGAGGGTGTAACGACGGAAATTTTCGGCGAAGGCGAGTCGATGGGCCCGCTCAACGACGAGATGAAGAAGCGGATGGTGCAGGAGCAGGGCGACATCAAGTTCGACGTGAAATGGACGTCGCTGGCCGAGTATCTGCGTTACCTCGAAAGCCGTGGCGTCTCATGCAACGTCGCTTCGTTCCTCGGCGCGACAACAGTTCGCGAATACGTGCTCGGCCAACGCGACGTCCAGCCGACGCCCGAGCAGCTCGAACAGATGCGCGAACTGGTGCGCAAGGAAATGGAAGCGGGCGCGCTCGGCATCGGCAGCTCGCTGATTTATCCGCCGGCCTTCTACGCGAAAACGGCGGAGTTGATCGAGCTGTGCACGGTGGCGGCGAAATATCAGGGCAAATACATCTCGCACATGCGCAGTGAAGGAAACCAGTTGCTCGAAGCGGTCGACGAGCTGCTGCGCATCAGCAAGGAAGCGGACATTCCGGCCGAGATTTATCACCTCAAATCGGCCGGCCAGCCGAACTGGGGAAAGGAAGACGCGCTGCTCACCAAGATCGAGGACGCGCGGAAATCCGGGCTGAAAATTACAGCCGACATGTACACCTACACCGCGGCGGGAACCGGGCTTGACGCCTGCCTTCCGCCCTGGACCGAAGATGGCGGCTATCCGGCGTTGTTCAAGCGGCTGCGCGATCCGGCTACGCGCGAGAAAATCGCCGCTGAAGTGCGAACGCCGACCGACAAATGGGAGAATCTTTACCTCGCTGCCGGCTCGCCCGATCGCATTTTGTTGTCCGGATTCAAATCAGAGAAGTTGAAGCCGCTGACGGGCAAATCGCTTGCCGACGTCGCGAAAATGCGCGGAAAAGATCCGGTCGAAACCGCGATGGACCTGATCAGCGAAGACGAATCACGCGTCGATACGATTTACTTCCTCATGTCCGAAGAGAACGTGAAGAAGCAGATCGTGAAGCCTTGGGTCTCCTTCGGCTCGGATGAAGCTTCGCAGGCGCCGGAGGGAAATTTCCTGAAATCGAACTGCCACCCGCGCGCTTACGGCAATTTTGTTCGCGTGCTCGGCAAGTACGCGCGGGACGAGAAGGTGCTGCAGCTACCGGATGCGATTCACAGGCTCAGCGGATTGCCGGCGAGCAATCTCGGACTCGATCACCGCGGTTTTCTCCAGGACGGGATGTTCGCGGACGTCGTCGTCTTCGATCCCGCGACCATCACGGATCACGCAACCTTCGAGAAGCCGCATCAGTACGCGACCGGTGTGAAGCACGTCTTCGTCAACGGCGTGCAGGTCATCAAAGATGGCGAGCACACCGATGCGAAGCCCGGCCGCGCATTGTGGGGGCCAGGCAAACTGCGGTAGCGGTTTACGCCGCCTCCGGATCGAAGATTACGGCTGACGCTGCGGCTCAGTGCGCGTACGCGGTGTCGTCGTGTTCCCCGACCGCGGTGCTGGCGCGGTGGCGCGCGGCGTTCCATTGCGCGGCCGATTGTCACGCCAGTGATGCCAGTGATGATACCGATCGCTGTAACGCGTCGAGCTGATCACCGCCACACCGCCGTATCCGTAGCCGTAAGGACCGTAGTACGGATAACCAGGGTAGCCGTAAGCCGGATAACCGGCATAGCCATAGCCGTACGGAGAGCCGTAGCTCACTCCCGCAGAATAGTACCCACCGCCGTACGGTGGCGGGCCGTAGTAATCAGCACATCCGCCCGCCCCGATCGCCACGCCGCTTAGCGCGACGAGCAACGCGGCCCATTTCGCCCTCGATGTCGTCTTCATACTCATGATTCGTATTTGACGCTTCTGGGGCGCGGAAATTCACCAAAGAAATCTTCGATTTTACGTCGTTGCTTCAGGTTGAATCGACCGCGATCCCGATCCGATTTTCGCGTTAACGTGGAAAGGTCTCACAGGTGTTTCACCCGTGAGACCCTCCGCGACGATTGGGTGCGCTGCTAATCGTTGGACTGAATCACGAGCGGCCGCCCCTCGAACGTGCCGACGACCTTTGGCGGGCTCGCGGTGTTGTCCTGCGTCGCGACGAAGCTGCCGGCCGCCTGCGCATTTTTGTACGCGCCCGTTCCGCTGGTGATCGCTTCAAATCCTTCCACATAGTAGAAGTTGTTCGAGCGCGCGTGGATCGTCGCGGTGAAGACGGTTTCCATTTTGCCTTGCGGCGTCGTGATCGTCGACGTGCCCTGGATGATCGGGCTGCCGTCGGTCGTCACCGCGATGACATGGAACTCTTCGTGCCTGGTGCCCTTGCCATTGTATCGCCCGGAGAGGACGATCTCGCCATTCAGGGTGCCGGTTCCGGCATTCGGATTGAACGAGGAGATGTTCTCGACGAAGCTCATCAGTTGGTAATCCCGACTGGTCCGATCGGGGTGCTCATCTGCCTTCAGCATCATCGGGCTGAGAGGTAAGGCGCCGGCGGCAAGCGCCGACAGGGTTAGCAATGATCTGCGAGTTAGTTTGTTCATATGATGTTTCTGCGATTGTGGTTTCTTGTTTTGTTTGGGTGAGGAATCGCAGCGCGAATTCCTCGTTTGAGGAGTGACGCAAAAAAGGCGGACCAAAGGGGCCAACGAGTAATGAGGCGACGCTGGACGAACGCGCGTGAAACTAGTAAGAACCTCGGCGCGCGTGCTGTCACCGGATTCAGAACAGGAGGCGGAACAGACGAACGTCTTGTCGTTGACGGAGGCGGTGCTCGGCGGGCTTAAGCCGCTCGACTCAGTCGATGCCGAGTCGCTCACTCGGCTGCTGCCGTCCGTTTACGATGAGCTGAGGAAGCGCGCGGCGAGTCTACTCCGCGGCGAGCGGCTCGGCCACACGCTCCAGCCGACCGCATTGGTGCACGAAGCTTACTTGCGACTGGCCGAGCAGGAGAACCTCGGGTTCCAGAACCGCGCGCATTTTCTGTGCGTCGCTGCGCGGATGATGCGCCGCATTTTAACGAACTACGCGATCGCACGCGGTGCGGCGAAACGCGGTGGCGATAAGATCGTGCGGTTTGCGCTCGACGAGGCCATCGACTTCGCCGCGCCACGCGATCTGAGCCTCGTCGCGGTGAACGCCGCCCTCGAAGAGCTCGAGAAGCTCGACCCGCGTCAGGCGCAAATCGTCGAGCTGCGTTTCTTCGGCGGCATGACGGTGGAAGAGATCGCCGACGCCCTCGGCATTTCACCGCGAACAGTGAAACGCGAGTGGGCGACGGCGAAACACTGGTTGCGGCGCGAAATCGCAAACGCCGCATAATCGAATGGCTTCGACAGACTGGCAGCGCGTCAAGGTTCTCTTGGCCGACGCGCTGGAGGAATCGCCGGAAAACCGCACCGCGTTCATCGAACGCTCGTGCAATGGCGACACGACTCTGATGCGGGAAGTGGAAGCCCTGCTCGCGCACGATACGATGGCGCTGGAGGAATTCGCCGTAGCGCGCCGGGGTGAGGGCGACCCTGGCGCAGACCAGGTGGGACGGCGCATCGGCGCTTACCAAATCGTGCGCGAGATCGGGCGCGGCGGGATGGGGGCGGTTTATCTCGCGGAGCGCGCCGATGGCGAATTTGAAAAGCAGGTTGCGATCAAGCTCCTCAAGCGCGGCACCGACACGGATGAAGTGCTGCGCCGTTTTCGCGCGGAACGCCGGATCCTCGCGCGGCTAGATCACCCTAACATCGCGCGGCTGCTCGATGCGGGGACGACCGATGATGGGCTGCCGTTCTTTGTTATGGAATACGTGGAGGGCGAGCCGATCACGCTATACGCGCGCGTCCGGCAGCTCTCGATTCCTGATCGCCTCGCGCTCTTCCTCAAAGTCTGCGCAGCGGCCGAAGCGGCGCACGCGAACCACGTCATCCATCGCGATCTCAAGGCGAGCAACATCCTTGTCAGGCCGGACGGCGAACCAAAGCTGCTCGATTTCGGCATCGCCAAGCTGCTCGATGTGCCGGAGGAGGCCGCGCTCGTCACCGTCACAGAGCAGCGTCGGCTGACACCGGCGTGCGCTTCTCCGGAACAAGCCCGCGGTGAAGCAGTCACAGCGGCGAGTGACGTTTATGCGTTGGGCGCCCTGCTCTACGAACTGCTGACCGACATTTCGCCGCATCGTTTTTCGAGCGGCAACCCACCGCAAGAAGAAATCGCCCGCGTGATTTGCGAAGCACAACCCGCCCGGCCGAGCCTGAGTATTCACGACAACGCGATTCGCCGCCGACTGCGCGGCGATCTGGATAACATTGTGCTCACCGCGCTGCGGAAGGAACCGGCGCGCCGCTACCATTCTGTCGGTGAATTCGCGGCAGACATCACCCGGCACGTGGAAGGCCGCCCGATTCGGGCACGTCCGAATACGGCTAGCTACGTGGCCGCGCGGTTCATAGGCCGGCATAAACAGTTAATAGGCGCGCTGCTCGCTATTGCGTTTGTAGCTGTCGGCTTCCTTTTATTCTATCACCCCAGACCAGATTTGCGTAACGAGGCGGCCGCGTCGAACGCCAGTCAGATCCCGGAGAAAAGCATCGCGGTCCTTCCGTTCGAAAATGTCGGCGAGGACAAGGCCAATGCCTTTTTCGCCGACGGGATGCAGGACGAAATCCTCAGCGACCTCGCGAAGATGGGCGATTTGAAGGTGGTGAGCCGAACAAGCGTCATGCAATACCGGGGCTCCGCGCGTAACCGCAAGGAAATAGGCGAGGCATTGCAGGTCGCTTACGTTTTGGAAGGCGCTGTCCAGAAAGTCGGATCTCGCATCCACATGAGTGCGCAGCTCACGGAAACGCGGACCGACGCGCGCGTCTGGGCTGAGAGTTATGATCGCGACGTGGTCGACGTCTTCGTGATGCAGCGTGAGCTCGCGGAGAAAATTGTGGCGCAACTCAAAGTGAATCTGTCGCCGCGTGACAGAGTAGCATTGGCGGATCGTACGACCCGCGACGTAGAAGCGTATGATTGGTATCTGCGCGCGAAAGAATGGGCAGCCCAACCCCGACTCGACAAGGAAGGCGAGTTGGAAGCAGAACGATTCTTAGACAAAGCGATTCAACGGGATCCGAATTTTGTCCGCGCCTATTGTCTTCTCAGCAGCGTTGAGGCAACTCTTTACCGATGGTTCGATCATTCGCCGCAGCGGAAAGTTAAGGCAGAAGATGCCGTCAAAACGGCGTTGCGGCTTCGGCCGGACCTGGGCGAAGTAAAACTGGCGGAGGCAGAATATTATTACGGGACACGCGATTTTGAAAAAGCGCGCAACGCTTTAGAGGCAGCCCGTCAGTTACTACCAAATAACTCAAACGTCCTTTATTGGAGCGCGGCGATCGATCAGCGACAAGGGCGCTGGAAAGACTCGCTCGCCGAACTGGACCGAGCACTGGCAGTCGATCCGCGCAACCCCGAGATCCTGGGCGATTTAATCCATGCCTACCGACAACTACGACATTATTCGGACGCCGAGCGTCTGGTAGAAAGCGGACTGGCGACCGATCCACAAGAGAAGCTGGCTTTCCTCGATGACAAATTTCTTATCGCCTACGCTCTCGGCGACACGCGAACTTGCCGGGAAATCATCGAGTCGCTCCCTCGCGGCTACAATCCAGGCGGCCACACCTCGATGATTCGTTTTCAGGTTGCCTTCCTCGATCGTGATTGGGAAGAAGCGGAGCGGATCATCGACGCAGCCAGGAAGCTGGCGCCGGAAGGTTTCATTACTCCCATTCCGTTTCTCTATGGATTCATGGCTCGCGCTCAGGGCGATCAGGAGAAAGCGCGCCCCTTGTTCACCGAAGCGCGCAAGATTCTGGAGCAAACCATGATCAAACGACCCGACGACGCCGAGCCGCTCCTTTGGCTGGCCCTTACCGACGCTGCGCTCGGTCGAAAAGAAGAAGCGATCCGTGAGGGTCGTGAGGCAGTAGCCAAAGAGCCTATCTCGCGCGATGCATCGACGGGCGCCTACTTTCAAACGTTCCTGGCTCAGATTTACGCCTGGGCGGGCGAGAAAGACATGGCCATCGCGCAGCTCAGGGCAGTAGTTAAGCTCCCGAATGGTCCCACCGTCGGATCGTTGAAGCTAAGTGCCGACTGGGATGATGTCCGCGGCGATCCGCGCTTCGCGCAAATCGTCGAAGAATCAGCTCGACCAATCGATCCCGTTCCCAACGGCTAGACTGTCGCTGCCGCGGCAGCGACTGCGGTTACGGCGCGGGCTCGATGGCGCGTGATTCGATTTGCTCGACGGACGGCTCGTTCTTCCGCACCCAATCGCGGATCGCGTTCACGTCGTCCGGATTGATCGCGGTCGCGCGTTCGGCTGGTGCGGCGGAATTTTGCTCTTCAGCGGCCGCGATTTCATGGGGTTTTGCCCGCTTCGCTTTCTTCACGGAAAACTTCCAGTGCCGGCCGAACCGCAGGAGCGCGTAATACATCGTTTTCGCTTCTACGGCCCCGACACCGCTGCAGCGCATCGCGTTGTAAAACATTCGATCGCACTCGGCTGGCGGGCGATTCTGCTTTTCGTAGGCGACGTCGTGCAGCACGGAGGCGTTGCGGTAACGCCCTTCGAACGGTCCGCCCATGAAGGTCCAGAGCGCGCGCGGAATCGACGCGCCGTCGACAGTTGAACCGGCTGGTGCGATCCAGACTTCACCTTTCGGATCGACGTAGCGGAGCTCGTTCAACAGCGTCATCGTCCGACCGTCCGAGTTCCACCGCGTATCCACGGGTCCGCTGTAGTAACCCCACGGGTGTTTTTGCTGCGCAAAATGCGTCCACGGTGTTTTGTCCGCCGCGCATCCGGACAAGAACGCGCTTGCGCCGATGATCAATGCAGCCGCGGCTGCTGCTTCGACGCGCTTCGATTTCGGCTGAGCAACTGGCGGCGAGCCGCCGAGCGGCCGCCGGAATTTCTTCACGTAAAACATCATGAACACGCCGCTGACGATGAAGAGCGAGCCGATCCATTTCAGCAGCCAACCGGGATCGCGCAGGATCTGGATCGTGCTCTGGTTCAGGTTTTCCGGGTTCCAAGAGGCCTGCGACATCTTGAAGGTCAGGCCGGTCCAGGTGCGCCACCATTGCCCGGGAAAACTGAACGGGTGATTCATCCAGCACTGGCCGACCGCCGTTTCGCCGTCGGCCGTGCTCACTCGAACGGTGCTCTTGAATCCGGCCGGACTGTCGCTGCCTTCATTGCGCTGCACTTCGAACTCGAGTAACTCGAGCGCGATCGGCAGCGGCACCTGCTTCCAGCCGTATGCGATCTGCACTTCCTGCGGCGAAATCGGAACCGAAATCTGCCAGCCGGCAGGCACCCATTGCTCGAACGTGTGGTCACCCTGCTGCACGCGCACTCTGACGCCGTCCGGCAATTCGGCCGCGGCTTTCGGCTGCGCAACGGGCGTGAAATCCATCCACTCCTCCGCGTGCGGCAGCAAGCGATCGATCGTCAGCTTCCAGTCGGCCCAGCCGGTCGCGAGCGGTTGGTGCAGATCGAGCGTGCCACTCGATTTGCCGGCTTTGCGCGACGCGAGCTCATACGTGATCGCGCCATCATCAGCGACATAGAGCGTGAGTTGGTTTGCGGTCGCTTCGCCCGCCTGCGGCATCGCCGGCGCGCCGGTGTGCGCGTCCTTCGGCGGTTCCACCGGCACGCCAGTGCCGCGCAACGTCACGATTACCGCCGGGTTGTTTGGCTGATCGGTGACGGAGACCGGTTTGCTGTTTTCGATGCGGAAGTCCGGCCAGTAGTTGTCGATCCGCGCAGTGAATGGCGTGCCTTCAATGGCGACGTCTTTGCCGATATTCGACGCCACATCGAGCGTCGCGGTTTTGCCTCCGATGTTGAACGTCACCGCCCCTTTGTTGCCGTTGCTCGGCGGCGACAACTGCACCTTGGCGCCTGTGCTTCCGCCTTTCAGCGATCTCGCGATCTGCTGGTCCGCCGCTTTCGCGAATGCAAAGATCGACTCCTCGATCTCGACTGCGCCCGCCGGACCAGAAGCCGGCGCCGGCGTGACGTGATCAGCCGCCGGAGCGCGTCCGCGTTTCAGCGTGATGTTCGCCAGGCCCATGCCGAATGTGCCGTGCTGCTGATTGTCGGCGAGCAGCCAACTCTCCAGCTTTTGGCCCATCATCGCTGTCGCGATCGAGACATGCACGGCTGGTGCGCCGCCCTCCTTCAGCGGCCGCGGATTCAGCTTACCTTCGACCTGCGGCGCGTACTGGATGACGCTGAGCCGCGCCCCCGATGCCAGCGCGCCGAGGTCGAGCGGCTTTTGCGGAGTCGGTGGCCGATGGATAAACTCCGCGCGATAACCTTTGACGATCCCATCGGTGTCGCGGACGCGCAGCTGGTGTTCGTCGACCAGCAGCCGATTCGCGGGCGCCTCTCCTTTAAAGAGAGTAATCGTGCCTTCGATGCCGAAGATGCGGCCGATGAGCGAACCGGTGAGCAGCGTGATAATTCCGAGATGCGTGACGAGAAACGCGACGTGGTGTTTTTTCCACGGCCAACGCGACAAGGCCGAGACGGCGAGGTTCGCCGCCAGCAACACGAGCCAGGCGTTAAACCACGGCGCGCCGTAAATGTAGGCGCGCGCGACTTTGGCATCGAACGTCGACTCGTAAAGCGTGCCTGCGATCGCGCCGACGATCAGCACCGCAAGCAGCACGACCGCGAGCTTGAGGGACGCGAAAAACTCAAACAGCGCGTTGCGCTGCCATGCCGGCCGTGTGCTGGATTTCCCACCCATCGCAGACGCATACTTAGCCGCGAAAGGCGGCGGGCTTCAAACGCCTTCAGCGCGACCGCTGGGCGAGCGCGAGGCTGAGCGCCTGCAGGTGCGCCGCGAATTGCGCTGGCTCGAATTGTTCCGGTGGTCGGACGTCATCGGCGAGCGATTTCAGCTCCGTCTCGACGCCGAGGGACTGCGCAGTGTTTGCTTCCACGGCTGCACTGAGTCGCTGAAGCGCCGGCACGAGCCGCTCCGCGCGACGGGCGAGCAACGTTGCCGGCGTTTCAGGTTTCGCCGCAAACTCCGCGTCGGTCGCCGCAAGTGACCGCAGCAAGCTGCGCGTCATTTGCTCGTCGAACGGCCAACCCGGTGCACGCCGCGCGAGATCGTCGGCTGTGCGTTGCATCTCGGCAAAGTCGCTCGCGTTCGCCGCGAATACCGGCGCGTGCTTCGTTGCGCCACTCGTCTCGACACCCACGATTTTCGCCAGCAACCAGGCTAGCCCGCTCCAGCGGGTCTTCTCGTTTTCGTCATTTGGATGCTGCGCAAGCATCCAGCTCATCTCGCGCAACGCGACGGCCTGGCCGGTGAGCCACGCGCGCGGGCCAATCCACGCGTCTTCCTCGCGCCAATGTCTCGGCTCGGCTTCCGATTGCCCATCGAGCTCGAATCGCAGCTCCGGATGGCCGGCGCGGAGCACATCCGGATCGACATTTTGATGGCACGCGACACAGGCATTCGCCCGCACATACAGATTCCGCAGGTCGTGCATTCCGGCGGCAACACGAGTGCCGTAGGTCCAATCCGATCGCGTGTGGCCGCGCAGCCAGCCAGACGCCGCCCCGTGGCAGTTTTCGCACGAAACCCCTTCGTCCGGGTGCGCGGTCGGCAACAGACGAGCGGCGCTGACCGATTGCAGTGGCGAATGGCAGACGGTGCACCGCGCGTCGGTTTGCGCCTGCGCAATCCCGAGCGTCTCCGCCATTCGCGCCGAGCGCGCGCTGATCAAGACGGCGTAGGCGCGGGAATGAAAATCCTGCTGGCTCCAGGTGATGAATTGGCTGCGCTTCGGCCCGGCGCCGCCGTGACAGCTCGACGACTTGCAGCCGATCGCGCCAACGAAGCTGCCGCCGCCGTCGATTTGCTGTTGAGTCGGGCGCGCGAAAACGGTGCCCGCGAGAACGAATGAGGCTGCTAACGTCGCGAGCCGGAGCACGCGCGCGAGACTACAATCGTCGCGTCGGCGAACGCCAGACGGAAACCACCGTGCAGGACCTACCGGATCAGTTCGTCCACGCTTTCCACTTCTTCCGAAGTGGCTTCACGTAATCGTCGACGTCGATCTTTCGCAGCCGGTCGACACC
>CADDYX010000005.1 GCA_902810735.1 Verrucomicrobiota bacterium
CAGCCGCGGCGGTCAGCGCCGCATCGGGCGAAAGACCGTGCGTTTTCGGACGGACGTAGGTGACCGCGAGCACCTCCGGGTTGGTCGTTTTCCAGTCGTGGTTCGGCGTCACCCAATCGAAGCTCACGTCGGCATCGGTCAGCACGATGTCTTTGTTGTCTACGATATCGTAGAAGTAGACCTGAATCTTCACCTTGGTGTGGTCGATGATTTCGTTCGGCCGCACCTTGATCGACACGCGCAGCGTCAGGTTCGTCTCCGCGTCGGGATCCTCGTTCTGCGTGATCGATGCGTCGGTAATTCCGAAGCTCGAGCCGTAAGGAATTCCGTCGGAATCGTCACGCGCACCCGCATCGAGCGGTGAAACGCCGGCGAGCCCCGGCCCGGCAGCGACGGTCGACGCGGCAGCAGGCGCCGGTACGCCCATTTTCAGCTTCATGTCAGCCAACTCGTAAAGCGCGCCCGCCGATGGGCCGATCTCCTGGATCTTGCGCCACGCTTCGTTCGAGCGGTCAAACGACTGGATCGATTCGTAAATCATCGCCATTTCGGCGAGCACGTTCGCGTTCTTCGGATCGCGCTGCGATGCTTCCTGCAAACGTGCGAGCGCCGTTGCGGTATCGCCCCGCTCGCGCATCGCCGTCGCCTCCTTGAGCAAACGATCGGCAGTCGATAGGGCGGCCGCGCTCGGCGTTCTCTGGGTCGTCGCCGCGGGCGCTGCCGAAGCGACGGCAGCGGCACTCGGGTTCGTCGCCGCGGCGGGCGGCGGAGAAGCTTTCGTTTTCGCTGCGGGAGCCGTCGTGATCGTCGGATGGCGAAGCGCATAAGCAGCGCGCGCCTTGTTCGCGTAATAGAAACCGACAGCCGCAATTTCGACGGCACCAAAGAGCGCAACCAGCCCGATTGCGATCGCAAAAATGCGATCGGGTCGCTGCGGGCCGAGTGGCATGGCTGGAACAGTCATTTAGCGCGAGAGATCGGTCTGGCTCAAAAGCCGGAAGCCTTCACCCTGGAGGACGGATGAGGCGCATTCCGCGTCGTCGACGTGGACGGCGAGCGCGGCGTAGCCGCGCGGCCGGGTGAGGAGCGGATAACTAAAATGCACATTCACCTCCGCCATCAGGAGTGCGGCGAGCAGCTTCACCAGTTCGGTCGCTACTTCGCGAAGCTCCACCACCAGCATCGAGCAGACGCCAAACGCAACATCGTTTTTGCGAAAAACCTCCTCCACCTGCTCGGGGTCGCTGACCACAATCCGCGCGATCGCCGAATCGGTCGTCTCCGAAACGCTCAACGCGATCACGTGCGTGCCATGGGTATGGAGCAGCTTCACGATCTCGAGCAACGCGCCGACCTTGCTCGGCAGAAAAACCGAGAACTGCTTCACGGCCGGTCCGTGAATTCCAGATGTCGTTTCCGGTAAATCGAGAGCCATGCAGGCAGGGTGGCGGCGGCGCCGGCAGGGCGGTCGCTGCCAGACTATGTTATTGCGGCTGTTTTTTTTGCAAACGAATACTCGGCGCTCCCGCCGTGGACGGTGATTAGTTCGCTGTTGGACTGCTGACCGATTCGCGCTGTTCATTTTTTCGCGCCGTTTTAGAGTCGCTCCCGCCCGATGGAACAGGAAAACGAGCTGATTGCGCTGCGCCGCCAGAAGCTCGACGCGCTGCGGCAGCTCGGCGTCTCTCCGTTCGGCCGCGCCTACGAAACATCCGGCACGATCGCGGAAGTACGCGCGCAATTCACTGAAGGCGCGACCTTCCGCATCGCCGGCCGGGTGACCGCGCATCGCGACATGGGCAAAAGCCATTTCGTCGATGTTCGCGATTCAACCGGGCGGATGCAGGTGTACGTGCAGGCAAAGGAGGTCGGCTCCGATGCGATGGCAGTTTTCGCGCTGGTCGACCTCGGTGATTTCGTCGGTGTCGAAGGCACGTGCTTCGTTACGAAAACGGGCGAGCCAACCTTGAAGGTGCAGAAGTTCGAGCTGCTCGCGAAAGCGCTCCGGCCGTTGCCGGAGAAGTGGCACGGCCTGCAGGATGTTGAAGCGCGTTACCGACATCGCTACCTCGATCTGCTGTCGAACGACGCATCGCGCGCCGTGTTCGAGAAGCGCATCGCGGTCATCCGCGAGATTCGCCGTTTCCTGGAAGCGCAGGGTTTTGTCGAAGTCGAGACGCCGATGCTGCAAACGGTCGCCGGCGGCGCGGCAGCGGAGCCGTTTCGCACTCATCATAAAGCGCTCGGGCTCGATCTGTATCTGCGCATCGCGCCGGAGCTTTACCTCAAGCGCCTGCTCGTCGGCGGATTCAACAAGGTGTTCGAGCTGAACCGGAACTTCCGGAACGAAGGCATCTCGCGGCGGCACAATCCGGAGTTCACGATGCTGGAAGCGTACTGGGCGTACGCCGATTTCGCCAAGATGGCGAACCTGGTCGAGGAGATGATCTGCCATCTGGCGCAGACGGTTTGCGGTTCGCTCGAGATTGAACACCGCGACGCTGAAGGCAACGTAACGCGCAAGATCGATCTCTCTCGCCCGTGGCGGCGCGTCCGTTATCGCGATCTGCTGACGCAGATCGATCCGCAGTGGTTCGATTATTCGCCGGAACGACGCCGCGAGCGCTGCCGCGAGTTAAACGTCGAGATCAGTCCCGAGATGGCGGATTACGAGGTGACGCAGCAGGTGTTCGAGAAGCTGGTCGAGGAGAAGACATTCGATCCGCTGTTCGTCACCCATTGCCCAAAAGAACTGGTGCCGCTGGCGAAACAAAACATCGACGACGATTCGCTGGTCGACGTTTACGAGCTGATCATCAACGGCCAGGAAATTTCGCCTGGTTACTCGGAGCTGAACGATCCACTCGTGCAGCGCCAGCGCCTGCTCGACCAGGTCGGCCAGGAAACGCAGAATCTCGACGAAGAGTTCCTGCTTGCGCTCGAGCACGGGATGCCGCCAGCGGGCGGCATCGGCGTCGGCATCGACCGGCTGACGATGTTGCTCACCGGCGCAGAATCCATTCGCGACGTGATTCTGTTTCCGTTGCTGAAGCCAAAACGCTAGCGGCTCGCGCGGCGCAGTTGCTTCGCCGCGACTACGGCGCGTATGCTTCGCGATGCAGCCGCAGGTTCTTGCCGGAAAAGTTGGTGTCGTCTTCGGAGTCGCGAACAAGCGCAGCATCGCCTGGGCAATCGCGCAGGCGTGGGCAGCGGCCGGCGCGCGACTTGTTTTTAATTACCAAGGCGAGCGGCTGAAGGAGAACGTCGAGGAGCTGGTCGGCGAATTTGGCCAAAGCACGGCGCTTTATCCATGCGACGTCTCGAGTGATAGCGACATTGCGGCGTTTTTCGAGAAGCTGCGCGGCGAGACGGATCGCCTCGACCTGATGCTGCATTCGGTTGCGTTCGCGCCGAAAGAAGCGCTCGAGGGCGATTTCGTGAGCACGACGCGCGAGGCGTTTCGCACCGCTCATGACATTAGCGCGTACTCGCTCGTTGCACTCGCGCGCGAGGCGGCGCCGCTGATGACGAACGGCGGCAGCATTCTGGCGATGACTTACTACGGCGCGGAGAAGGTCGTGCCGCACTACAATGTGATGGGCGTGGCGAAGGCATCGCTCGAGGCCAGCACGCGTTATCTCGCCTACGATCTCGGACCGAAGAAGATTCGCGTGAATTGCATCTCTGCCGGGCCGGTCAACACGCTGGCGGCTCGCGGCATCAGCGGTTTTATGGCGATGATGAAGCATTACCAGGAACGTGCGCCGCTGAAGCGCAGTTGCGATCCAGCCGAGCTTGGAGCGACCGGCGTGTTCCTCGCGAGCGACGGCGGAGCCGCAATCACCGGACAGGTCATTTACGTCGACGGCGGTTATCAGATCATGGGGATGTGATCGAATGATTGCGCGAATCTGGCACGGCTGGACGAAGGCAAATGACGCGCCGGCGTACGAAGAGATGCTGCGCAGCGAAATCCTGCCGGGAATCGAACGCCGAAACATTCCCGGATATCGCGGCGCGGAGTTGTTTGTGCGCGACGGCGGCGCTGAAGTAGAATTCGTCACTCTGCTGCGGTTTGAAAACATGGCCGCTGTCGCGGCATTCGCCGGCGCCGACGAAACCAAACCGGTGATCTATCCGAAGGCCGAACCGCTGCTGACGCGAATGGACGAGCGTTCCCGACATTACCGCGTCGTCGCGCTCGCCTGACGATGGCGCTCGCCGACGAATTGCGGCGTTTGCTCGCAGACGAGATCGTCGCCGATGACGCGGAGACGCTCGCCGCGCATTCCGGCGATAAGTGGTTTGCGGCCGAACAACCGGAGGTCGTCGTTTTCGCCGAGAGGACGGAGCAGGTGCGTGCGCTGCTGCGCTTCGCGAACGAGCACCATGTCGCGGTGACGGCTCGCGGTGCCGGCTACGGTTATGTCGGTGGTTGCGTCCCGGTGCGCCGCGGGATTGCGCTCTCGCTCGCGCGGATGAATCGCATCCGCGAGATCAACTTCGCCGACGCGGTCGCGATCGTGGAGCCGGGCGTAATCACCGGGCAATTGCAGCGCGCCGTGCGAAAGCAAAAGCTGTTTTATCCGCCTGACCCAGCCAGCCTGGAGAACTGCACGATCGGCGGCAACGTGGCTACGAATGCCGGCGGGCCGCGGTGTTTGAAGTACGGCGTAACGCGAAATTACGTGGTCGGACTGGAGATTGTGCTCGCGAACGGCGACCTCCTGCGCACCGGCGGTCGCGTTCACAAAAACAAAACCGGTTTCGACCTGACCGGGTTGTTTGTCGGCTCGGAAGGAATGCTCGGCGTCGTGACGGAAATTACCGTCCGCCTAATTCCTCACCCGCCGGCGCGGGCAACGCTTTCCGCTGCGTTCGACACGATGCAGGAAGCGGCGGCGGCGGTGCAGGAAATTTTCGCGCGCGGCTTTCTGCCGTCATCGCTCGAGATCGCTGATCACTTCGTGCTCGAAGCTGCGCGGCGTGACGTCGGCACGGCGTCGGTGCCGGCCGGCAACGCGCATCTGCTCGTCGATGTCGATGGCCAGCTGGAGAGCGTCAGAGTCGAGATCGAATTGCTGCGCGAAATCGTGGAGGCGCGCCGCCCAAACTACGTCGAAGTCGCGACGGAAGAAGCTGATTGCGAGAAGCTGTGGGCGCTGCGCCGGCAGTTCAGCAACTCGCTTCGCGCAACCGGCCTGACCAAGCTGAACCAGGACATCGTCGTGCCGCGCAGCCATCTCGTGGATCTCGTCGAATTCGCGGAACATCTTCGCGCGAAATACGGATTTCCCGTCGCGACATTCGGCCATGCCGGCGACGGCAACATTCACGTCAACATCATGGCCGATCGGTACAACCGCGAGGCTGCGGTGCGCGAGCAGGTGGAACACGCGCTCGACGATTTGTTTCAACAGGTGCTCGCGTGGGGTGGAGTGATCACCGGTGAGCACGGAATCGGATTGGCGAAAAAGCGGTGGTGGCCGCAGGCGACAAGCGATGTCTCGCGCGAGCTGCATCGCGCGCTGAAACGCACGCTCGATCCGAATGGGATTCTCAATCCCGGTAAGTTTCTGGATTAGCGCGACGACACTGCGAACGAGAGCGTCGCGTTGACCGGGCGGTGATCGCTTGATTGCGGCGCCGTTTCGCTGACCCACGCGCGCACCAGTGTTGCGCCGCGAAAGAAGATATGATCGAAGCACGCGGGCGGAAACCGCTGGTCCGGCGGCAGCGTGATGCGGCTTGCGGCGGGGACATTCTGCCACGCCCAGGAAAATCCAGCGTTCGTCAGCGTCGGCACGGTCTTCTCGCCCGCAAAACGCCGATCGTCAGGCGCGGTGTTGAAGTCGCCGCCGACAACGCACGCGATTTGGCCCATCTTTCCGTACGCCGCTGTCATGGCGCTGATGTGCGAAGTGAGCTGGCGGAGAGACTCCTCGCGAAGGCGCATGTTCTCGTGAATTTCGCCGCGGTTGCTTTTCAGATGCAGCGCATAAACCAGCAGCACCTTGCCGGGCGCGACATCGTAGGCAGCGAAGGCGAACCCGCGCGGCGGCGTGATTGGGTCGCCCGATTTCCACAACTCTGCCCACGCGCTAATCGGCTGCAGCCGGCTGGCGATTGCGACCTGCTGCGCCTCGTGCTGGCCTTCGCGCGGCGGAAAGTTCGAACAGACGTCGACTTTGAACCCCCGCAGCGGCTGCACGGCGAGCTCGGCGTTGTGCCAATCGCGAACCTCTTCCATTGCGACGACGTCTGAGGAAAACTGCGCAATATCACGATGCACTTCGCGGACCTGGCGCTTCTCCTCGGCGGCCGAAGCATTTGGTCGCCGACCGGGAAACCACTGGATGTTCCAGAACGTGACGGTGATCGATGGCTGCGGCTGGCCGGCCGGCGGAGCGGCATTGTTCGGCGACTGCGCAGCAGCGATGGTTGCGCTCGCGGCGATCACGATCGCGAGCGCGCGTCCGCTGCACTTCATCAATGACAGACGCCGCTCAACCCGGCTTCACGATGCGGCTGAGCTGCTCTCGCGCGGCTGCTTCGGCGGCAGCATCATCGTTGTAACCCCACGCCACAATTTCGAGCATCTGAGTCCCGACATCGCGCTTGCCTTGCTTGACCGCCTCCAGTCGCCCGGCAGCGGTCCAGTTTTCCGTATCCGACGCTGATTGCCGCTGCACCGTTCCATCCCAGTAGCAGTAAAACACGTGCAGCGTTTCACCGTGGCTCTCGAAGACGTAGGATCGGATCGGTAACGCGACACCGTTCACCATCAACACGCGATTGTGAGCGCCGCCGCGTTGCGACATGCCGCTGGCCGGAAGACAAACATCCGGCCGGTGGTTCTTCACGAACAATCCGGCGGTCCGACCGGGCAACCAGCGGAAGAAATACATCGTCCAATCGTGGCCATCCGCGGCTGTCCAGGTGCCACCGCCGCCCTCGTTGTAACGCAAGAGCTCCTGTGCCGATTCGGCGACCGGGATGACTTTCCATGCGTTCGCGTTGGTCGGCCATTGAACGCGCCATGGCTGCAATCGCGCGGTCGCCGCTTCGTGCATGCCATACCAAATCTGCGTTGCGCCTTCAGCAGAAATTGCGATTGCGAGCAGCGCGATGCTGAGTAGTCGCGGAATGCGGAATGGCGCCAGCCGATGCGGCTGTTCTGCATGGATATCTGGCGACAGATTGCGCCGCAGAAACATGCTGATTGCCCAGAGCCCAAACAGACATGCGACGAGGATCGTCATGCCGGCGGGATCGTGCCAGCTCTTGATGGCTTGCGAGCCGTGCTCCGCACCCAGCCAAACGAGCAGGAAGGTGCGCGCGAGGTTGCAGAAAAACGCGAGGAATGCGCCGGCCACTACCAGCACGATGCGGCGCAGCAGGTCGAAGTTGTAAAATTCGCCGAGGAACAGCGAGACCATGAGCGTCGCCTGTAAGGAGCGAATACCGGTGCACGCTTCATCGATTCCGACGAACCCGGAGCCGACCTCGATGACATTGCCGAGCTGAACCGCCGGAATGCCGATCAGGTTCAGGATTTCGACATTCATTCGCGCGTCGACGCGCATCAGCCCCTGAATCACGAACTGTTCGAGCTGGGTCGGCCACGGGACTGCGACCAGAAAAAACAGAATCGGGAATGCAAGGTGGCGCAGCCAGCGCGGGCCGCCGCACAAGTAGACGGCGCCAGACGTGACCGCGACCGCGGACGCCGCCATGATCCAGCTCATCAACCGCCAGTCAGGATTCGCCTCCTGAATCACCCGCACTGGCAGCAACAAAAGCGCGGCGCCGAGCATCAGCGCGATCGCGGCGCCACGACGCTTCGGGCGGATCGGCGCGGGCGCGGTTTGCACCCGCAGCCAGAACAGATAGACAGCCAGGAACGGGACCGTCCAGCCGTAGCCGTATTGCGGATTAACGCTCCACTCGAGGCGCAGCCGCGCAATCAGCTCCAGCCAGACGAGCGCGACCGCAGCAACGCCGAGCCAATCCACGGAATGCGCAGCTTTCGCTTCGGAGACCGGTTGGGTGAGGGTTGCCGCGTTCATCTGCGCAAAGAACCGTCGAAATGAGCAGAATACGAGCCCGCGCAGCACCGGCGCGGACATTGCTGTAGGTTGTACCGCAGCAGCCAACCGCTGGCACACGTCACGGAGCCGCGATAGCGTAACACTTCATCACTGTGCAGAATCCACACGAAAAAATCGAGCGCTCGCTGCTGAAGGTCATCGGCTGGACCGTGGCCGTGATCCTGGTGCTCACGTTTGGCGGCATTTTTGGCTACCGCGCATTTTCTTCCTGGCAGCAACGCCGTCTCGTCGCGCAGGGAAACGCATTCGTGCAGCAGAACGATCTCAAGCGGGCGAACCTGAACGGCCGCCGGATTGTGCAGCTCAATCCTGAAAATCCGGATGGCTACCGCATCCTAGCCCGCGTCGCGGAAAAAACGGGCTCGCCCTCGGCGATCGATTTGCGGCGGCACGTGATGGAGATCGGTCGCGCGACCGACGAAGACCTTATCCTGCTGGCGCGTGACGCGACGCGATTTGACGATCCATCTACCGCCGAGAGTGCGATCAGTAAGCTTTCACCCGCAGCACATAACCGGGCGGATTTCCATGCATTGCTGGCAGAGATCGCCTACGCGCGACGCGACGGCAACGAAATGGAGCGCGAGCTCTCGGAAGCGCTGCGACTCGATCCGGCCAACAAAGATTACACCGTGCGGCTGGCGGCGTTGCAACTGAACGCGAGCGATTTCGAAATGAGCGAGCGCGGGCGCCAGACGTTGCTCGAGCTGCAGAAGGATCCCGAGACGCGCCGCGAGGCGACACGGCATCTGGCTGAAAACGCGATTCGGCGGAAGGATTTCACCACCGGCGCGAAATTCGCGAAGCAGCTCGACAGTTTCCCTGAGCGCACCTTCAGCGACCGGTTGCTTCTCCTGAGCGCGCTAAAAGGCGTCGACGACCCGGGTTATGCGCAGCTGCTGCAGGACTTGGAGACGTCAGCGTTACAGGATCCGGAATCGATGGCTGCGCTCATCACCTGGATGAATGGCAACGCCATGTCGCAGCATGCGATTGCCTGGAGCGCGAAGCTTCCGCCGCAGGCCATCAACGACAAACTGGTCGCGATCGCATTGTCGGACTCGTATATCGCCGCGCAAGACTGGGCCGGCCTGCAGCGCCTCACCAAAACCGGGAACTGGGGCAACGTCGATTTCCTGCGTAGCGCGCTCGCTGCGCGAGCTCTCCGGGAACTCGGCAATCAGCCCGATTCCACCGCAAAATGGGCCGAGGCGGTAAACAAGGTCAGCGGCAACACGCGCCACACGCTGCTGCTCGCCGACACCGTCGGGAAATGGAATTGGCGCAAGGAAGCCATCGATCTGCTGTGGCTCGCGGCGGATGATCCGCTCAAAGGCGACGAAGCGTTGCAGACGCTCTACGCGTATTTCGCGAAGAACGGCGACACGCAAAATTTGTATCGCGTGCTTCTGCATCGCAACGCGCGGCATCCCGAAGACGCCAATGTCAAAAACAATCTCGCCGCGCTCTCGCTGCTGTTGAACATGAATCGCGAACGCGGGTGGCAGCTCGCGCAGGAAGTTTACCAGCAGGACCCGCATAATGCCGCGTACGCGTCGACTTACGCATTCGCGCTTTACACCAAAGGTGAAAACAAAAAGGCGCTTCAGGCGATGGAGACGTTAACCGATCAGCAGCGGCGCCAGCCGGAAATCGCGGCGTACTACGGCATCATTCTTGCGGCAAATGGTGACAATGCACGCGCCGCGGAATTTCTCGATCTCGCGCAATCGGCGACGCTGTTGCCCGAAGAGAAAGAGCTCGTCCAGCGAGCCCGGCGGTCGATCGCGCAGGGCTGATTTCTGCCGCCGATCTACGCGCGGAAGTTGCGGCGGAACCGATTACTTTTTTAGACGCGTTCATACGGCGCGCGCCGCTCTTAGGCGCGCTTGTCACGAATGAAACCCGGGACGATCACACACACCATCGCGGTCTTGCTTTCATCGCTCTCCGCGCTGTTTACACACAGCGCGCCGGCTGCGTTGACGGACGTGAACACGAAGGTGACGAAGAAGTCCGGAGAGAAGGAGCGCGGCAACCTGCTCACGATCGATCCGTACGCCTTTGCGCCGCAATCCGATCCGCCGAAACCGGCAGCGGCGGCGGAGCGTTTCCCGTGGAAGAAAGAAATCGTGACGACGGTATTCTGGATCGGCGAGAAGCCGACCGCGAACAACCCGGTCCCGAACAAATCAAGCTCGTGGGACAAGACGTGGACGCAGAGCTACGGAGGATTCGATAATCCCGACCCGGCGACGCGGAGCAATTTTATCCCGGTCAAATTCACGCCGAAACAAAATCCGTTCTATTGTGCGCTGCCTTACAACGACAAGGCAAAGGAGGGCCACCGGCCGGAAGCGCCGAGCGTGGTGCCGTGGTTCAAACAGGCGTATCAAGGGCCGGCCGTCTCGGTATGCAAAGGGCGCTGGGTTGCGATCCGCAAAGGCGACCGCGTCGCGTACGCGCAGTGGGAAGATGCCGGGCCATTCCGCACCGATCACTGGCAGTATGTCTTTGGAAACGAGCGGCCGAAGCCGAACCTGAACAAAGGCGCGGGCCTCGATGTTTCACCGGCAGTGCGCGATTACCTCGGGATGAAAGACACCGATGTGACCGACTGGAAGTTCGTCGAATTCAGCGAAGTGCCTCGCGGTCCATGGGCGCGGCTCGGCGATAACAACACGTTCGTGCAGAACAAGCGCAAAGCCTCCACCGCGTTGGTGGAAGGCGCGAAGCCGGGCGGCATCACGATCGTTCCGTAGCAACTGCGGCGCTAAAACAGCTGCGGGTGTTCCTCTTCCGGCTGCGGAGGCCCGATCAACGAGCGGATCTTTGCGACGAGGTCGCGAAAATCGTACGGCTTCTGGATCGTATCGATCACACCGGCGGCGATGATTTCGGAGCGTATCGCCGGTTCGATGTAGCCACTCGCGACGATCGCGCGCACGGCCGGTCGCGTTTCCTTCATTTTCAAAAACACCGCGCGGCCGTCGAGCTTCGGCAGACCGAGATCACAGACCACCAGGCCGATTTCGTCGCGATGCCGCTCGAAGATTTCCACCGCTTCGATGCCGTCGCTCGCCGTCAACACGCGATAGCCTTCCGCCTCGAGGAATGTCACACCGAGCTCGCGCAACATTTCTTCATCTTCGACGAGTAAAATCAGCTGCGGCGCGCGCGTTGAAGCGCCGGCGCCGGTCTCGGGTGCCGCAATGCCGCCGGCGGCAGTGCGATCCAGCGGCAGGTAGAGCGTGAAAGTTGAGCCGGCCCCGGGCTCGCTCTCAACGTCGACAAAGCCGCGGTGGTGATTCACGACGCCGTAAACGACAGCGAGACCGAGCCCGGTGCCTTTGCCCCGTTCCTTCGTCGTAAAAAACGGCTCGAAAATGTGCGCTTTGACCTCGCGCGACATTCCGCCTCCGCTGTCGTGGATGCGGATGGCTGCATAATCCTTCGGCTCACTGCCGGTAAAATGTTGCGACACCTCGGCGGCGGGAGCGACCCGCGTCGCGATTGAGATGCTGCCACCGCCTGGCATGGCGTCGCGCGCATTGACGCACAGGTTCAGCAGCACCTGCTGGATTTGGCTGCGATCGCCCAAGAGCTCCGGCAGGTTCGGATGGAGCGCGAATTCGAAACTAATCGTCTTCGGCAGGGTCGCCTGCAGCATGCCGGCGGTCTCGAGCAGAAGCGCGTTCAGATCGAACGGCGTAAATTGCGGCTCGGTTTGCTGTGCCGCGGTGAGCAGTTGCTGAACGAGCGTGGCACCGCGTCCGACTGCCTCCTTCAACGCCGTTACCGCTTTCGGGAGTTCTTCCGGCCGCGAAGTGGCGAGCTCTAGCCGGTTCGCGCAGCCGAGAATGATGGCGAGGATGTTGTTGAAATCGTGCGCAATTCCGCCCGCCAGCGTGCCGAGGCTTTCCATTTTCTGGCCCTGGACCAGTTGTTCCTCGAGGCGCTTGCGTTTTGTGTCGTTAAAAAAATACGCGTGCAGCTCCGTCAGCTCGTTTTCCGAGGTAAAAACTCCGACGATCCGCGCGACGACATACACGCGTTCCCCATCCGGCCGCTGCATCTCGAGCTCGTGCCGGTCGAGCGTCCGCTGCTCGCGAATGTGCTCCAGGAGTTCGGCCCCGTCTTTGCGGCTCCGCAGCAGCGAAAGAATGTTGGTCGCCCGCGCTTCGTCTGTAGACGCGAACCCAAACATATCGGCGAACGCTCGGTTGCAGGTCACGATTTCGCCGGTCGGACGCGTGACCACGTTCCCGGTTAACCCTTCGGCGGCTGGCGGCGACGCGACGGAGGCGCTGTTTTCCATTGACTAGGGCGTGGCCGCCGCGCTGGGCGTGTTTTCCTGCTGCGCGCGCGGTGCCGGCGAGTTTGAAAGCAGGTAGAAGTAACCGACTATCGCGCCGGCGATGACAAGAAAGAGAAACAGAAAGGCGATCGCACGCGCGGTGCTTCGACGGCTGCTGGCCTGCTGCCACGCCGCGCGTTTTGCCATCAGCTCGATCTCGAGCAAACGCGCGAGCTTCTCCGGGTCGGTTTCCGACGGTTCGAACTTGCCGCCACGGTCGTCCATCGCTCAGAAGCTATCGTAGCCGTTTGCGCCAAACACCCAAAATGGATTCTGCTGCTGGACGAAAACTTCGCGCCTACGCCGGGCCGATGATCGCCTTTGTTCTGCTGCTCGCGCTCGGCGGCATTTTGAAACATCGCGGCGCGGGGGTCTGGCTGCGTGCTCCGGAATACTGGATTTACCCGCTGCAGACGCTCGTTTGCGCCGCGCTGCTGTGGGTCTGGCGCGGCGAGTACGACCTCTCGCTTCCACGGCGTCCGCTTTTCGCGACCTCTGTCGCTATTCTCGTCTTCGTGATCTGGATTGCGCCGCAGGCGTTTTTCGGATTCGCGCCACGCGTAGACGGGTTCAATCCGCTCGTTTTCGGAGGCGAGCCGGTGCTGTTTTGGTTCGAACTGATTTTTCGCTTCGCACGCCTCGTCGCGGTGGTGCCGCTTGTGGAAGAGATCTTCTGGCGCGGCTTTCTCCTGCGTTATCTCATTGACGAGAACTTCGCGCGCGTGCCGGTTGGCGCTTTCAGCTGGTTTTCGTTCGCCGCCGTGACGCTCGCGTTCATGTTCACGCACGCGATGCCCGACTGGCCGGCAGCGCTCGTTTGTGGCGCGGTTTACAACCTGGTCGCGTATCGGACGAGGAGCCTTGCGTCATGCGTCATGGCCCACGCGATCACAAATTTGCTGCTTGGCATCTGGATCACTCACACCCGGCAGTGGGGATTCTGGTGAACGCAGCGGCGCGCGAGCGTTGGTGGCACCGCTCCTGCTTCGTACTGCCGCGCAATGATGCAGGCAACATTCTTTCAGAAGGTAATTATCTGCATGATCGCCGGGTTCCTCGCCGCCTCCCTTGTCGAGTGGGGAAAAATGTTCGTCACTGGCGCCGATGACGCACTGAACAAGGGCTACAAGAGCACTGTTCCGGCCGATCTGCTGCAACGCCGCCGGTAGTTCGCTGCCGAAGGCGTTTGCCGCCGTCGCGCCCGCACATAATCTGCGGAGGCGATGAAAATCGGTTTTGCGCAGATTAACCCGACAGTCGGTGATCTGACGGGCAACTTCGACAAAATCGCGGCTGCTTATGATCGTCTGGCGGCGGCTGGCGCCGAACTGGTAATCACGCCAGAGCTCGCGCTTACCGGTTATCCGCCACAGGACCTCGTGTTTAAGTCGCGGTTCGTTCCGCAGAATCTCGAGCTGCTCGACCGCTTGCACGAACGAGTCGGAGACGCGGCGCTGCTCGTCGGTTTCGTCGACCGAAACACGGGCCGCGGGAAGCCGTTCCACAACGCGGCCGCCCTGCTCCAACGCGGCGCGGCGGTGCAGAAAAAGCACAAAACGCTGCTGCCGACCTACGACGTGTTCGATGAAGACCGTTACTTCGAACCGGACTGTGATCCGCATCCCCTGGAATTCCGTGGCCGCAAGCTCGGCGTGACGATCTGCGAAGATATTTGGACGGAACACTACCTGCCGCGGCCGTTTTACAACGCCGACCCGGTGCAGGCACTCGTCGAACAAGGCGCGGAGCTGATTGTAAACCTGAGCGCATCGCCATTCAGCCTCGGCAAGCCCGGTGTGCGCCGCGAAATGCTCCGTTCGCTCGCGAAAACCCACCGCCGCGCGATCTGCTACTGCAACGCGGTCGGCGGGAACGACCAGCTGATATTCGACGGAAACTCGCTTGCGGTGAATGCAGCCGGTGACCTCATCGCGCAGCTCGCCGGATTCAGCGAAGCCGAAGCGGTCGTCGAGACTTGCTCGACAGCCGGCATTCGATATGCCGCTGACGACTCGATCGCGGAGCTGTTTGCGGCGCTATCGCTCGGCGTTCGCGATTATCTTTACAAGTGTAACTTCAAGTCCGCCGTGCTCGGTTTGAGCGGCGGAATCGACTCCGCGGTCGTCGCAGCGATCGCGGTCGATGCTCTCGGTGCCGAAAACGTGCTCGGCGCGTCGATGCCGAGTCCGTACTCGTCGCGCGGCAGTATCGACGATGCGCTGGCGCTGGCGCGAAATCTCGGGATCAAATGTCTCGAAATTCCGATCGGCGCCGCGTTCGAAACGTTCAAGGCGCAATTCCAAAATATCTTCGCCGGTCTGCCGGAGGATACCACCGAGGAGAACATGCAATCGCGATTGCGCGGCATGGTGCTGATGGCGCTCTCGAACAAATTCGGGCATCTCCTCCTCACGACCGGAAACAAGAGCGAGCTGGCGGTTGGTTACTGTACGATCTACGGCGACATGGCCGGCGGGCTGGCGGTGATCAGCGACGTGCCGAAGACGCTGGTCTATCAGCTGGCGCGCTGGATCAACCGCGAGCGCGAGATCATTCCGCGAGCGACGATCGATAAACCGCCGAGCGCGGAGTTAAAGCCCGATCAAAAAGATCAGGATACGCTGCCGCCGTACGACGTGCTCGACGAGATTCTGCGGCTTTATGTCGAGGAGAACCTGAGCGCGCGCGAAATCGCGGAGCAGGGGTTCGAGGAGAAAACCGTGCGCTGGGTGCAACGCCGCGTCGATTTGAACGAATACAAACGCGAGCAGGCTGCGCCGGGCATCAAAGTGACCAGCCGCGCGTTTGGTGTCGGCCGACGAATGCCGATCGCGCAACAGTATCGCGACGCCTAACTCCGCGTCAGGGATTCGTAATCTCGATTTCCCAGCAACAAACGCCGAGGACCCGCGCGTCGTTGCCCTGATTGACGGATTTCGGCGACGTCGCTTTCGGCGTGTTGAGCTGCAGTTTCAAAACGCCGTTGCCTGATTTGACGACGTCGGCTGGGACGGTCGCGCGGAAATCGGCGAGCGAGCCGACTTGCCAATCCGCGATCTTGTGACCGTTCGCGAGCAGCTCGACCGGCTGCTGCGGGAACGAAGGCGGATTGATCATCGCAGACATTTTGAATCGCACGTTCAGGGCAGAGCCGGCGGAAGAGACCGGAAACGAAAGTGTTGCGCTGTTGCCGAGCGACCAGGTGAAATTCGGTTCTGTGTCACCCCAGCCGGAGACGCGAAATTTCTCCGATCCGCCGCCCTGCCCGAAGTGGATCGTTTTGCCGACGACGTCGCGGACCGCCGCCGGCGCCGACGCTGCAGGAGGCGATTGAGCGCCGACGTGTAACGGAAGGTAAACTGCAGCGATCAGCGACGCGGCCGTCGTTTTGCCGCAGACACGAAAAATGAGATGACGCACGGAGCAACAAATCTGGCAGCGCGCCATTGGCAAGACAGATTTCGCTCGCGCGCCGCCGCCGCTACGTCATCCAGTAGCCGTTCGCGTAGAGAACAGTGCAGATTGTAAGCAGCGCGATCGAGGCCGAGAGCAGCGATTCGTAAAGCCACTCAAAGCGCGTCGTCAACAGCGCCATCACCAGGAAGAGCGGAAAGAGGACGCTCACGTTGCGAGTAATCGCTTCCAGGCTGTTGGACGAGATGTAAACGAGCAGGAAGACGGCGGCGTAAACCTGGTAGCTTGGCCGAACCCGAAACATCAACCCGACGATCCAGAGCGCGGCCGATGCGACGACGGTGCCAAAAAAAAGCCAGCGATAAAACTGCGGGTAGTGATCCCAGCCCGAGAGCGCGACTACCGGAGAAGTCAGTTTTCTACCCCACACCGCGGTGGCGTGAAAGAAGGCGAGCGGATCGTGAAAGCGCAGTTGGCCGTAGAGCATGAACAGCCCGAACCCCGCCGGCACAAGCGCGAACAACAGGATGCGCGGGTGAAACAGTTTCCGCAGGTTCAGTCGCTGGCCGTGTTCCGGCTGCAGGTACTCGACTAACAACGGTAACGCGATGAGCAGCCCAACCTGCCGCGTTGCGGAAGCGCAGCCGCCGAGCACACATGCAATCAGCCATCGTTGTTTTCGCGCCGCCAGAAATGCGCCGAGCACAAGCATCAGGAATGTCGATTCGGTGTAAACGCTCGAGAAGAAGAACGCGACCGGACTGAACATGAGGAACAGCACGGCGCGTCGCGGGACCCGTCGGTCGTTCGAGTCGAGTTTCACCAGCTGGTAAAATAAAAGGCCCGCTGCGCAAAGGCAGGCATTGGCCGTGATCACACCAGCGAGCGGCGCATTCCGGACGATGTGATTGAGCAGTCGCACGAGCAGCGGGAAGAAGGGAAAAAACCCCATGCGCGATTGGTGTTCGGTGGAGAAATCGTAGCCGCCCCGAACGATGCTGAGGTACCAACCCGAATCCCACTGCGTCAGGACAGCCATCAGACCGCCGGGGTGCCAGAAATTGCCGCGGACGATCACCGTTTTCGAGAAAAGCATCAGCGCGAAGATCAGCAGTCGCGACGTCGCGAACATCGCGACGACCCAGAGCCACTCAACGCGCACGCGCGGCAGCGGACGCTCGCCCTGATGGGTGGCGCTGACGTCGTCGGCTGATCTCATTGATCGCGCGGCGGCTCCGGCGAGCGGTCGATCACCAGCTCGTACACTTTCATGCCGAGACGACGATCATCACGGCCTTGACCCACTTCGGCCGGAGAAATCGGCCGGCCAATGTGGAACTCAAATCGCACAATGCTCTCGTCCGGGTTCTGCATAAACTGCGGCGGAATTGTCGCGTTGTAGAATTTCGTCTGCGCGATTTGCCAGTGCGCGAGCACCTTGAAATTCCCCGGCCGGCCAAATGGCTCGACGATCCGCACCTCGACCGGCTGAGCCGGCAATTTCGGCGGATCGACCATTGCGCCCGCCTTGACGTGTAGAAATACCGGCGTCCGTGAAAAGCGAAGCCGACAGCCGAGCGATGCGACTGGACCGTCAGTCCAGGTGAACTCCTGTTCCATCGCCGACCAGCCTTCGATCTCGAAGCGTTCCGCTTCCCCGCCGAGTCCGAACAGCACACGCTCGCCGTATTCATAAACGTGGGTGCGGGGCCGCGCTTCCGCGCTGCGCCGTTCGTTGTCCTTCCCGCACGCGCTGAAAAGCACCGGCGCCGCCGCGAGCAACAGAGGTGAAGCGAATCGAGCAAAGCGCGGCAGCATTGCTCAGGTCATCCAATAACCGTTCGCGGACATGATCGTGAGCAAACCGAGGAGGCAGACCGAGCAGCCGAGCAGCGGTTCGTAACTCCACCTGAACTTCGCCGCGAGGAGCCCGAGCACGATGAACAGCGGGAACTCAACGCTGACGTACCTCGGAAACGCTTCGAATGTTGCCGAGCAGAGGTAGAGAAACGTCAGCGATGCCGCAAATATGAGGTAGCTGGCACGAAGGCGAAATCCGACGCCGAGCAACAACAACAGCAGGGTGATCACGACCGTGCCGGAGAACAGAAGGTAGTAGAACGTCGTATACGTGCGCAGGAACGAGAGCGTGTGCAGGGGAGAGGTGAACGAACGGCCGAATACTTTCGCGGCATGGCTGAAAGCAAGCGCATCGTGGAACGCGACGAAGTCGTAAGCCATGTACAATCCGAGGCCGAGCGGCACCAGAGCAAGCAGCAGAATTCGGCGCTCGAGCAGCGCGGCGAGAGTACGGTCGGACAACCACCAGTGCCTCAGGTATTCGAACGCCAATGGCAGCACGATGAGCACGCCCGGAGGGCGGGACGCGGCGAGAAGCATTCCCGCCAAACACGCGGCGAGCCATCGTCCTTTGCGCGCCGCAAAGAACGCGATCGTCGCCAGCATGAAGAAGGTCGATTCGGTGTAGGCGTTCGAATAGAAGAAGGCGACCGGGTTGAACAGGAACAGCATGACCGCAGCGCGGCTGACGCGCGGGTCTTTGTAATCGAGCCGCACCAGTGCGTTGAGGAAGAGCGCGGCGGTAAGCAGCGAAAGATGTGAGACGACGAGCGCCGCGATCCGCAGATCGCGAAAAACGATCGAGAAGAGTTTGATCAGCAGCGGGTAGAGCGGAAAAAATCCGTGCGGCAGATGATCGCCGGCCGCGATGTGGTACCCGTGCCGCGCAATCTGGATGTACCAGAGCTCGCCGTCCCACTGCGTGAGGACGCTGACGAGTCCGCCCGGATGCCACCACGCCGCATGCACCATCACCATTCGCGAGAGCACGATGATGGCGAAAATGATCAGCCGTGATGCAACAAATCCGGCGAATACAACTGCGGCGCCGTTGAAAAACTGGCGCTGCTCCTCCTGCCGGACCCAATGACCGAGCCGGTTCTCGAACAACGCAAGGACGCGCGCGAGCGCGGCAGCAATGCGCGACGGCAGCAACGCCGCTGGCCAATTCGGCTGCGCGCTCTGCGGCCTTCGGGTTGCGGAGCTCGAGAAATGAGGAGAATCCATCGTCTTGCGCGACCGCGGGCGCCGCGACGACAATCGCCGCAGGTCGTTTGAGCGCGCGATGGTACGCATAACGGTGCAGCCACGCAACTGCGCGCTGCTCGCGACCAAATTGCCAGTTGAGCCGCACCCAAAGTATGTGCTAACGGGGTAGGCTTCTCCTCAGCATGTCCGCGGATATGGCTCACTCTCCATCGCCCGATCTTTCGCAGCTCTCGCTCGCGATCGTTTGTCCGATGGCCAATGAAGGTGAGCGCGCGATTGACTTCGTGGATCAGGTGCTCGCGCAATGCCGGCAGTTCAAGCGCCGCACGTTTCTCGTCATTCTCGACCGCGCGAACAAGGACAACACGCTCGAGTTGATGAACGAGCACGCGAAAACGACGCCAGATCTGCACGTCATCTGGGCGCCGGAGAATCGCGGGCCGGTCGACGCGTATGTGCGCGGTTATCGTGAAGCACTTGCGCTGCAGCCGGATTGGATCCTCGAGATCGACGCTGGATTCAGCCATCAGCCCTCAGACATTCCCGTTCTGTTCCGCAAGATGCAGGAGGGCTACGACTGCGTTTTCGGCAGCCGGTTCGTCGAGGGCGGCTCGATCAAGGATAGTTCGCGCAAGCGTTACTGGATCAGCTGGGGCGGCACTTTGCTCACGAATCTGCTGCTCGGCACCAGGCTGCATGACATGACGAGCGGATTCCAGCTCTTCACGCGAAACGCGCTCCAAATGATCGTGGACCGTGGAATTCAATCGCGCGGCCCGTTTTTCCAGACGGAAATGAAAACGTACGCGCGGCGGCTGAGGATCACCGAAGCGCCGATTCATTACCGGGCGGCAAGTCATAACGTCGGCGGCAAACAGATCAAAGACGCGTTCAAGAACCTCTGGCGCCTGTTCGGCATGCGCCTCGCCGGGCGCGTCTGACGCGGTCCTGCTACCGCAACAAAATCATGAAGCCAACCAAGACCTGTATTGTTCTCACCACGATCAACGCCGGCGGAATTCTCGACGGCTACTGCAAACAAGCGGAACAGGAAGGCGTTCGCGAGCAGCTCGAGATCATTGTGATTCCGGACCGGAAGACGCCTGGGGAGCTCTTCACAAAGTGCGATGCAGTGCGCAGGCAGGGATTCAAAGTCGCGTGTCCGAGCGTCGAAGAGCAGGACGAGTATCTAAAGCGCTTCGGCAACATGGCGCAGTTGGTGCCCTACAATTCCGATAACCGCCGCAACATCGGCTATCTCATGTCGCTAGAGACGGATTGCGAGGTTTTGCTTTCCATCGACGACGACAACTACGCGATTGGCGAGACGTACGGAACGTCGGCGATCGTATGTCAGGACAACGTGACGCTGCCCGCCGTTCACAGCAGCAACGGCTGGTTCAACTTCTGTGACATGCTCGAGCTCGAGCCGAACTACCGCGTCTTCCCTCGCGGTTTTCCGTATCACAAACGGACTGACACTCCGCAGCTGACCTACAAGGAAGAAACCGGCCGCGTTCGCATGAATGTCGGATTGTGGCTGCAGGAGCCGGACCTGGATGCGATCACCTGGCTCGCCGCGCCGGTCCGAGCGCGATCGTTCAAGCCGTACAACGGCGGCTCGATTTTACTCGGTGACGACGCGTGGAGCCCAATCAATACCCAGAACACCGCACTCCATCGCGATGTGACGGTGACGTATTATTTTGTGCGCATGGGCTATCCGCTCGCTGGCCTGCCGATTGACCGCTACGGCGACATTTTCAGCGGATATCTCTCGCAGGCGTGCGTCCGCCACATGGGCGACCGGATTCGGGTCGGCACGCCGGTCGCGGATCACAGAAGAAACGCACACAACTACATGCGCGACCTCGCCGGCGAGCTGGCCTGCGTAATGGTGCTCGAGCCGATCCTCGAGTGGTTGCCGGAGGCGAAGCTGGAAGGCAGCAATTACGGCGACGTTTATCTGTCGCTAGCAGACGCGATCGAGCAGGAAGTCGTCCGCTTTACCGGCCAGATCTGGAACGACGCGACGCGCGGGTATTTCCACCAGATGGCGTACTGCATGCGCCAGTGGGTGAAGGCCTGCCGGCTGATCGGCTAGTTTTACTTTTTGCAAATCGCGCCGGGCTGGCCATATTCGGCGCTCCGCGGAATTTGGGGAGTTGCCGATGCAGCTACGGTTCCGCGCCCGTTGGGGAACGCCGTCGGGTCGATGGCAGCGGTAACTATTATGAGCGACAAAGTTGTTGTTTGCGGCGGCGGCGGATTCATCGGCGGCCATTTGGTGGCCGATCTGCGGCGTCAGGGGAAAAGCGTTCGCGCCGCAGATGTGAAGCCGCTCTCCGAGTGGTACCAGCGGTTCGACGATGTCGAGAACCTGCAGCTCGATCTTGATCTGCGTGAGTCCTGCGAGGAGGCGGTAGACGGGATGGCGGAAATTTACAACCTCGCCGCTGACATGGGCGGGATGGGCTTCATCGAAAACAACAAGGCGCTCTGCATGATCACGGTGCTGATCAACACGCACCTGTTGCTCGCGGTCAAAGAGCGAAAGATCGATCGCTACTTCTACGCGTCGTCGGCGTGTGTCTATAACGCAGAGAAGCAGACCTCGCCCGACGTCGTCGCGCTGCGAGAAGAGGACGCCTACCCCGCGCTCGCCGAAGACGGCTACGGCTGGGAAAAACTGTTCAGCGAACGCATGTGCCGGCATTTCCGGGAAGACTTCGGAGTGCCGACACGCGTCGCGCGTTATCACAACGTCTACGGTCCGTTCGGCACGTTCGAGGGCGGTCGGGAGAAAGCTCCTGCCGCGATATGCCGCAAAGTCATTCAGGCGAAGCTGTCAGGAAGCCACGAGATCGAAATTTGGGGGGACGGTCACCAGACGCGCAGCTTTATGTACATCGACGACTGTGTGAAAGGCACGCAGATGATCATGCACAGCGACATTCTGGAGCCGATCAATCTCGGCAGTAGCGAGCTCGTCACGATTAATCAGCTGGTCGACATCGTGGAGCAGATCGCGGGTGTGAAATTAAAGCGCAATTACAACCTGTCGGCGCCAAAGGGAGTGAATGGCCGCAACAGCGACAACACGATGATCAAGCGGCTGCTGAATTGGGAGCCGTCCATTCGTCTGCGCGACGGGCTCGAGAAGACGTATCGCTGGATTTACGATCAGATGTCGCAGCGCGTGCCGCACGCGGCATAGATCAGCCGGCCAATCGCGTCGACGCGGCCGCGTTGCCGAGGAGTTCCGTGATCATCTCCGCGCAGGCGCGGTGACGCTGTTGTGCGACGGGGCCGCTCATCGGCACGTGCGCGAGCCGTTCACCAAGGCGTGCCGCGAGCAGTAGTTTGGCCCGCCGCAGTCGCATCGGCTCAACGAGAGCTGTCACTCTGGTCAGCTCCGCAACGTACTCTCGTGGTTCGGCCGAATCCGGAGGCGGCAGCCTGAATACCGGGACAGAGGTGCAGCGGCGGATCGCTGCGGCGTCTTCCTCGCTGTGAACGATCAACGCAAGAGCATTTGCTGTGGCAACCTCGGTCAGCGGAAAGTCGTCCACGACCTGATGAAGCGGTAATTTTCCCGCCCAGATCGCTGCCGCGGCTTCGGCACCGATGTTGCCGTAACACCGCTGCATCAGCGTGATGTATCCCTCGCGATCGCCGAGACGATCTTTGTAGATCTTCTCGATGAGAGAATGGACCCTGTGATTGTGAAGCACGATGATGCCGGGCTTCGCGCGGCTAAGAAACAGCGTGTGCAGGTGGAACTTTGGGTCGTCGCCAATCTCGTAAAAGGCGACATCGCATTCGCCTATCGCTCGAAAGATCTCGTGCGGCACGCCGCCCGGTCTACAGCGATAGCGCTGATCCGTTGCGACGCACAGGAATCCGGAATCGACTTCAGCGAAATAGGAGACGTCAAACTCCCGTTCGATTTCCTGATGTAGTCGCGCCGTGTACTCGGGGATCTCTGTCGGTTCCGGAGGTAGAGGCGCAAACCACGCGATCTTGCGCCTCATGCCGTCAGTTCTTGGACTACTGCCTCCCAGCTGATGTTCATCGCACGATATTTTTCGTATCCCATCTGGCCCATCGTCGCTGCGCGTCTCCTATCTGAGAGGATGTAATCGAGAGCTTCAGCCACCGCACCGGCTTCCGGCTCCGCCACCAGTCCAGTCGTTTCCGGCGCAACGAATTCGAGCGGCCCTCCCGAATCCTTGCACGTAATCACCGCCTTACGTGAAAGCATCGCTTCGAGAGTCACGTATCCGTAGTCCTCGTCGTAAGGCAGATACATGACCGCAAGCGCACGCGCATACAGCGACAGCTTCTCTTCTTCAGATACCCGCCCGGTAAAGATTACGCGGCTCGCCAGTCCCAGTGCTTCGATCTGCGACTCCATCTCAGCGAAGTACTGCGCGTCTTCGCTTTCGCCGCAGATGACCAGACGCGCGCTCTCATCCGCGCGACCGAGCGCCTGGATTGCGAGCAGTTGTCGCTTGGAGCGATTAATCCGGCTCGGAAAGAGCACGAAGTCCTCGGCCGCCGCGCAATAGAACTTCTCCGCGTTGAGCGGCGGATGGTAGAGCGGTGTTGATCTGATGCCGAGAAAGCGTTGCAAACGCGAACTGACGTTGTTCGAGTTTGTGTAAACGCGCTTTGCTTCCGGGATCGCTTTGCGGTCGGCGGCGTAAATTGCGGTGCGTATCTCCTGGCCATTCGGATACACGATCATGTCTCCTAGTTCATGATCCCACTGCTCGTAGGCGGTCCGGTGCTGATGCAGGATCCAAAGCACCTTGTTCGGGTGCGGCATCAGGTAGGCTGGAAATTTGAGGCCGATCATCAGGTCGATGCGACGGCCATTCGCTTCCGAAACGTCGAGAAGCCGACATGCCGCCATCGCGTCGAGGATGCTCTCCGGCGGATACCACTTGTATGGGATTCTGACGATTTCCGCGCGGTGACCGGCTTCAATCAGCGCCGCGCAGAGGTTGTCTGCGTGCACCTCCGCGCCGCCGTGTACAAAGGGGACCTGCGTCGTGGCAATGACGATGTGCATTGCTCACTTCACGGCGATGACCGCATAATCCTGCGGGCCGTAGAAGAATTCGTTGAACCGCCGGGTCAAGTCGTCGTTGTCGGTGTCGATCTCTAATGCTTCCGCGGAATTCAAAGGCAGAACGGTTACTTCGCGGAACCCGGCGTTTGCCACAAGGAACTCGGTGGAATCAGCCGGCAACGGTCGCCGGTGTGTATAGTCGCGGTAAAAATAATGTGCGCCGACCTGGATATTCGCCGGGTTTGGCGTTTCGAATATGAGCAGACCGCCGGGGCGGAGAGCGCGCCAGCTTTGTTGCACCAGCTCCATCAGTTGAGCGAAGGGGAGGTGCTCAATCAAGTGGAAGGCTGTGATCGCGCCGAGGCTTTCCGGTGGCGAATGAGTGACGTACTCGAGCGCGTCACCGGCTGTGACGCGGAGTTGTTGCTCGGTGCAAAGCTGCACCATCAGCTGGTTCAAGTCGACGCCGTGCGCGGTTAGATGTGATTCCTGCAAAAGCTCGAGCCATTCTCCGCGTCCACAGCCGAGATCGAGCACCGGTCGCTCTTCCGAACCCGCCTCTGCCTTCAGAATGTATGGAACATAAACTTCGAGGCGGCATTTTACCTCGTCGCGTGGCCCGCGAAACCGATCCTCGAACGCGACGTAGAACGCATCCAGCGAACGCGCGTGCGCCTCGTCGACGGCTTGACGTGCAGTGGTTTTCCGCGAGGCGCCGCGTTCCGGCGAGATCGAGCGAAGAAGATCAGCGTAGATCGTGATCTGCGACTTCAGAAACGCGCTATCGCGCAGATGCCTCTCTTCGGTCCGCGCTAAATCGGCGCGCGCTGCGGCCGTCGCATCCTCGATGCGTTGCAGCGCAGCTTCGTACTGGCGTTGACGGTCGTCGGTCTGAGCGGATAGCGAATCGAGGCGCTCTACCCGGCTCTCCACCTGCGCCTGTCGCGCCTGCAAGGTCCGGAGGTCGTCGGCCTCCGATGCTGCCTCGGCGGTGAGGCGGCTGAGTTCCTGTTCCAGACCTGTCGCGTGTTCAATCGTCTGTGCGATCGCTCGTGTAGCGGTGTCGCGTGAGCTTGCGACGATTTCCAGCCAGCGCGTTTGCACCTTCAGATGCTCGTAGAGCAAGCTCGCATGGTTGTGCATCTGCTCGATCCGTTTCGCGAGCTGCGATACCAGATCCAAAATCGTCTGGTCGTATTTGCCCTGCTTTCGAAACAGCCGACGCAGAAACTTCGGAATGTGCCGATCGACGTGAACCGCTTTCTCGGCGGCCGCAATTAACTCGGAAACCCGCTGCGACTTCAGCGACTTTGGCGCGAGGTGATCGACGCCGGGCACCGGTGGTAAGCTCGACGGCGGCTCTGGTAATAGCTCCGGCGTGCCGTTCGACACGCGAAGAGTCCCTCCAGCCGACGCAGCCCGGATCCGTTCGACCAGGTCCTGAACCTCTACATCGATCTCGTTCGCGTCCATTCCGCAATCGCCGCCTAACCGGCAGCCAACGCGAGGGAGGACTTCAGGCCGCGCGCCACTCCGTCCAGTGCGGCTCTGCACCGTGTAGGAATCGAACCTACAACCCAGTGATTAAGAGTCACTTGCTCTGCCAATTGAGCTAACGGTGCGTCGCGCGCGTCCGCGGGCGGAGTCCGGAAATTACGCATGCCGATTGCTTGCACAACGCCCAACTTATATTCCGCGGAGTCGGCCGGATGCGAGCGTTTCATTGGGTTCCGGTGGTGTTCGTTTGCAGCTGCTGAACGGCGTTTCGAAACTCGATTGGATGCGCGATTGTCGGGAACGGTTCTTCAGAGCCGCCGGTGCCGCGGATCACCACCGTGCCGTAATCGAGCAGGCGGCCGAGAAAGCTCTGGTGCACGCCGACCGATTCGATTTTCCAGACGAACATCTCGAGCGTCTGCCGCTCCAACGCTCCGGTCTTGATCAGGACGCGGCGGTCAGTCACCACAAGCTCGCTCGTTGAAAACAGCACCGCGGGAGGCAAGAGGATAAACATCGGCAGCGGCAGCGCGAACCATCCAAGCTGCGATGCGGTAAACGCCTGGACCGCGATCCCGAACGGGATTGCGACAAATAGAAAGACGAGGAACGCGGCGAAAGCGTAGCGCGCAAAAACGATCCAGTGCACCGCGGTTTTGTAATAGACCGTCTCGTTCGCGGTGATCGTCGCACGCGCATACGCGCCTAACGAGTCGTGGCTCACGCGCGGGTGATCAGGCTGATTTGGCGATGGTTGAGGAGCTGACGAAACAGGCGGCACAGGCGCCGGCAAATCCGCGAGCTCGTTGACGTTCAACTCGCGCAGCGCTTTCCATTCACCGTCCGCCGCCGGGGCGGCGAGATCGGTTTCCTGAAGAACACCGTCAGCAATCATGCGCTGCACCTGCTCACGCGCGAACGGTCCGCGCTTGGTTCCGTTCAGGTAAACGTAAACCTCCATCGTGCGAGCTATCGCTGCTCGGCGTGCGGCGTCTCGGCGAGGTACGCCTCGAGTGCTTCGCGCGTGATCGTGTGCCGGGCGCCGCAGCGCGGGCAGCTGATCTTCAACAGATCGTCGTCGCCGAACAATCCAGCCGCATCACTGCGCATGATCGGCGCGAGAATTGAGAACATTCGCTCCTGCGAACATCCACAGCTCCACCGATAGATGCGCTGCTCGAGCAGACTGAGCGTCTGCGTTTGATCGACGGTGCGAATCTGCTCGTCGTCGAGATTGTAGAGCCAGGCGAGATCGCAGCCTGGCTGTGCCGAGACCATCACGAAATCCTCCGGCCCGTAGCGGAAATAGCGTGCCGGCCGCTGTTCGCTGCGCTCGTAAAACTGCTCGACGATTCCGAACGGCTCCGAGCCCTCAAACTGGATTGCGCTCCTTCGCGATTCGCCGCGCTCGCGCACGAGATCGGCGTAGAAGAGATTTCGGCCGTCCTCTTTCACATTCTCGGTGAAGAGCTGACCGACGATGATCCCGCGGCGGTTATCACCCGTCACGAACATGTTCATCAGCGGCTCCTGCAAATGGATGGTCCACGCCCAGGCCTCGTTCCAAGGACGCGATGCGCAGTGCAGCGTCAGCGCAGCCAGCGTTTCCTTCAGCAAAGCATCATGCGGCGGCGCGTGCTGGTAGCCGTGCTGCCCCTGGTGCAGATAATAATCGACATACAGCTCGCCAAAATCGGCGCGAGCGAGCAGAGCGTTACGCTCACGAACGAAATAGGTCCGGACCTCCAGCCCGTCGGCCGCATTTGGATCTCCCTTGTCCATCTGAAAATTTAGACGCTCGCGCGAAAATGTCCGCCGCTTTTCACCGCCTCGACAGCAGATTACAGTCGATCCGATTTGCATCTGAGGACGAAAACGGTACTTGCGGCGCTGATCACGTTGATGAGCCTGACGATCTCCGCATTGGCCGAATCGCAGCCGATTCTGCTGCGTCCGGCGGCGGTGTTTGACGGACAGGAAGTGCATTCCGGTTGGGCAGTGCTGGTGAACGGCAACAAAATCACTGCTGCCGGCCCGGCGGCAGAGGTGAACGCGACGCCGAACGCGCGCACGATCGATCTGGCCGGAGCGACGTTGCTGCCGGGCCTGATCGAAGGCCATTCGCATCTGCTGCTCCACGCCTACAACGAAACGACGTGGAACGACCAGGTGACGAACGAATCGCAGGCGTTGCGTGTCGCGCGCGCGACCGTTCACGCGCAGCGGACCTTGCTCGCCGGCTTTACGACCGCGCGCGATCTCGGCACCGAAGGCGCCGGATTCGCTGATGTCGGATTGAAGCAGGCGATCGAGCAGGGGATCATTCCCGGTCCGCGGCTGATCGTCGTCACCCGCGCGCTCGTCGCGAAGGGAAGCTACGGGCCGAAACTCTCGCCCGACCTCGATGTGCCGCAAGGCGCCCAGGAGGTGAGCGGCGTCGACGAATGCGTGCGCGGCGCGCGTGAGCAGATCGGCAAAGGCGCCGACTGGGTGAAAGTGTATGCCGATTACCGCTGGGGAAAAGACGAGCCGTCGCGCCCGACCTTTTCGCAGGAGGAGATCGCTGCGATTGTCAATGCCGCGCACTCCGCCGGCCGGCCGGTCGCTTCGCATGCAACGACCGCTGAGGGAATTCGCCGGTCGGTGCTCGCCGGCGTCGACACGATCGAGCACGGCGACAGCGGAACTGCGGAAGTATTCGCATTGATGAAGCAGCGCGGCGTGCCGCTTTGTCCAACCGTTGCGGCGAGTGACGCGATCGCGCAGTATCGCGGCTGGAAAAAGGGAAGCGAGCCGGAGCCGGATCGGATCAAAGAGAAGCACGCCAGCATGGCAGCGGCGCGAAAAGCCGGTGTCAGCTTTGCTTTTGGAGGCGATGTCGGCGTTTTTCCGCACGGCGAAAACGCGCGCGAGATGGAGTTGCTCGTGCACGAATACGGGTTCAATCCCGTGGAAGTGTTGCGGCAAGCGACGAGCGGGAACGCCGCGATTTTTCACCTCGCAGATCGTGGCAGCGTGCGTGCGGGTTTGCTCGCTGACGTGATCGCAGTAGCGGGCGATCCGACGCAGGATATTTCAGCGGTACGCGCTGTTCAGTTTGTGATGAAGAACGGCGCGATCGTGAAGCAACCAATGACACCAGGAGAAAGCACATCGAATGTTACCCACTAGACGGCAGTTCATTAAATCATCGGCAATCGTGAGCGGCGCGCTCGCGAGCGGCGCGTTTCGCGCAGAGCGGACATTTGCCGCTGAATCCAAGCCAAAACCGATGCGGCTCCTCATTCTCGGCGGCACCGGATTTACCGGCCCGTACCAGGTGCGGTACGCCGTGGCACGCGGCCACAAAGTCACCGTTTTCAATCGCGGTAAAACGCATCACGGTGAGCTGCCGGAAGGCGTCGAGCAGTTGGTTGGCGATCGCGCGGGCCAGCTCGATGCGCTGAAAGGGCGGCAGTGGGACGTTGTAATCGATAATCCGACGATGCTGCCGGCCTGGGTGCGCGATGCGGCGCAGATCCTCAAGGGAAACGTCGAGCGTTACGTGTTCATCTCGACGATTTCTGTTTACGCCGACAACAGCAAACCGGACATGGACGAGACCGGCGCGCTCGCGAAATACGATGGCGCCGATCCGATGAAAGAGACTCGCGACAGCGTGATCGCATCCGGGTTCAAACTCTACGGGCCGCTCAAAGCGCTCTCAGAACAGGAAACCGAGAAATGGTTTCCCAAGCAATCGCTGATCATTCGGCCGGGTTTGATTGTCGGTCCCGGCGATGAATCGGACCGCTTCACCTATTGGCCGGTGCGGGTCGATCGAGGTGGTGAAGTTCTCGCGCCGGGCGAACCGTCCGATCCGGTGCAGTTCATCGATGCGCGCGATCTCGCGGAATGGACGATTCGCATGGCGGAAAATCGCGAGACTGGTACCTACAATGCGACCGGCCCTGACAAGCAGCTGGGGATCGGCGACATGCTCGGTACGATGAAGACCGCGCTCGATTCGAAAGCGACGTTCACGTGGGTGCCCGCCGATTTTCTCGAACAACAAAAAGTCTCGCCCTGGTCGGACATGCCGGTGTGGATTCCGCCACACGGCGAGGAAGCGGGAATCGGGCGAACGAACATCAAGCGCGCTCTGGCGAAAGGTCTCACTTTCCGGCCGCTCACCGACACCACGCGCGACACGCTGAAGTGGTTTAAATCGCTACCGCCCGAGCGACAGGCGCAGATGCACGCGGGCTTGCCGCCGCAGCGCGAAGCGGAGGTGCTCGCGGCGTGGCACGCGAAGCAAAAGAAATAGCGGCGTGGCGCGACGCCAGAGTATCTGCGTAGCGGCATTGATCGCGCTCGGCGCGTCGGCGTGTTTCGCGAATCAGGAGCGGGATGCGGAGGTGGACGTTCCATTCACGCTGGTCGATCACCTCGCGATTGTGCCGGTCCGGATCAACGGCTCACGCGAGCTCGCGTTCGTTCTCGACACCGGCGCAGCGCGGATGGTGATCGACGAAAAAACCGGCGCCGAGATCGGACTGAAACAGGCGGAGAGCGACACGATCGGCGGAGCAGGCGCGGGACGCGTGCCGGTGCATCACGTTCACAATGTCACGGTCGATGTCCGCGGTGTGTCGTTGAACGGGTGTGACTTTGTCGCGACGGATCTCTCGCACGTGGCCGAGATCATCGGGCACCGCGTCGACGGCATTCTCGGCTATCAATTTTTCAAACAGCGGGCTGTGACGATCGATTACGCGAAGGAGCGGATCGTCATCCGCGATTCAAACGAAACTGCGCATGATCTCGGCACGGAGCTCCCGATTCGAATCGAGAAAGGATGGCCATTGCTCCGCGCGACTTTGCAAGTCCGCGGATTGCCCGAAACGACCGACGAATTCCTGATCGATTCCGGTTCGAACGACGCGGTCGATCATCCGATCGCCGCCAAAGCAGCGGACCGGAATGCAGTGGACAGCGGCAACGGCCTCGGTGCTCCTGTTGGAGGGTTTCTCGCCACTGCCGAAACACTCACGGTCGGGCCGTTTCGGCTGCGCAATCTTGCGCTCGGCTCCGGCGGCGCAACCGAGCAGACGAGCAAGCTGATCGGCGGTGCAGTCCTCAGCAGGTTTGTGGTCACATTCGATTATCCGCACTCGCGCATTTTTCTGATGCAGCAGCCGCTCCGGTAATGCGCCGGCTCTTGAACAGCTTCGGCCGCCGCATTGTCGATGTGCGGCCGCATGAAGTGCGCGCGATGTGGCTCGCCTTTCTTTTCCATTTCGTCGTGCTTGCCGGTTATTACGTCATCCGTCCCATCCGGGATGAAATCGGAGCGGATCGCGGCGTTGAGAAGCTGCCCTGGATGTACACCGGCACGCTGGTCGGCATGCTCGTCGCCAACGCACTCTATGGCGCAATCGTCGCGCGCATGTCGCGTCGGCGGTTTCTTCCGATCGCGTATCGCTTCGCCATCGCGAACCTCTTCGTTTTTTTCCTGCTCATGCGCTTGATGCCGCCGGCTCAGGCGCGCTCAGTTCTCGCGCCGTGCTTCTTCGTCTGGGTAAGCGTCTTCAATCTTTTCGCGACGACGATGTTCTGGTCGTTCATGGCCGACCTGTTTACCCCCGAGCAAGGCAAGCGCCTTTTTGGGTTAATCGCAGTCGGCGGGTCGTTAGGCGGAATCCTCGGTGGTCTCGTTACCAGTTCGCTGGCTGGCAAGCTCAGCACCGGCGTTTTCCTGCTGATCTCCGCCGCGTTGATCGAAATCGCGGCGCAATCAGTTCGTTTTTTCCCTTCGGACTTTCGCAAGCATAACGGCAACGCCGCGGCGGAAGAGCCGATCGGCGGCAGGTTCTGGGAAGGAGCCGTTCATATCGCGCGCTCGCCGTACCTCTTCGGCCTCGTTTTGTTCATCATCATTTACACGGTGACGAATACCTGGGCTTATTTTCAGCAGGCGGATCTAACGCAGCATCAGTTGCAGGACCGCGCTGCTCGCACGTCGTTCCTCGCCAACATCGACATCGCGGTGAACGCGATCACGGTGCTGATTCAGCTCTTCCTTACCGGGCGGTTGCTAAAGTGGCTTGGCGTCGGCGTCACTCTGTTACTCATGCCGCTGCTGAGCGGCGTCGGCTTTATCGCGCTTGGGTTTGCGCCCCTCCTGGCTGTTCTCGCGACTTTCCAGATTTTGCGTCGCGCGGCTGGGTTCGCGCTCCTGCGGCCGGCGCGCGAAATACTGTTCACGGTTTTGCGGCGCGAAGACAAATACAAGGCGAAGAGCCTGATCGATACCTTTGGTTATCGGCTTGGAGATCAGGTCGGCGCGTGGTCCTACGGCGGTTTGCACGAGCTGGGCCTTGGTCTCAGCGCAACGAGCTACCTCGCGGTTCCTCTGGTCGCGTTCTGGTGCGGACTGAGCTTGTGGCTCGGCCGCCGACAGTCGGCGATGGCGGATCAGCGCTCCGGGCTTAAAACAGAACGAGTAGCCGCGTCGAGTTGACGCCGAAGCGTTCTCCGCGCGCACAGTCATGCGGCCTCGTCGCGAAACTCTGCGGCTCCTGCTCTTCTGCGCGATTGTTATCGCGGCGGCTGCGGTGGTCGTGCGGCCTTTCGCGGCGAAAAACGAATCCTTCGACGTCGCCCGGTTCGCGCGAATCCAGCAGCGGCAGCCGGACTTCGTCTTTGTCGGCGATTCGCTACTCGGCTACTCGGTTGACCAACCGACGCTCGAATCCGAGCTGCACGGCAGAAAAGCAGAACTGCTATGGCACGGCGGAGCAGCTTCCGCGGCCTGGTATCTCTATTTGAAGAACTTCGTGGCCGGCGCAGGAGTTCATCCGCGGCGCGTCTTCATGTTCATCCACGATGACGTGCTAACCGATCCGCAGTTTCGCACGACCGGAAAATATGCGCAGTCGCTGCAACGACTCGCGCGCGGCGATGAACCGCTCGTCCGCCAGCTCACGGAAGAAAACCGCGAGCGACGCTGGTGGCTCGCCCGGCTGATCTTTGCGCTGTTTCCGGCGGATAAAAACCGTGCGCATTACCAACAGAAGATCGACGGCTGGGTGCGCCGCGCGGTCGCTATTCACCGCCGTGCCGCGCGACAGCTCGAAAGGGAAGCGAACGACGTATTCGATCTGCCGAACGTGCGGCCGGATCAGCCGATCGTCACGACCGAAGAACGAAAGCCGTTCGATGTCGCGGTCGAACGAAGCTTTCTGCCGCACATCCTCGAGATCGCGCACGCCGGCGGATATCCGATCTCATTCGTCAGGCCGAAGAAGCGTCCCGGACCGTACGCTAATTTTGATGATACCGCGGCGATGCAGGCCTACTACGGTGCGCTACGCAAATATGTGGAAGCGCGCGGGTGCGATCTGGTCGACTTGACGCATGATCCCGCGATCACCGCCGACATGTTCTCGGATGCCGTGCATATCGGCCCGTGGGCTACTCGCGCGTTCACCAAGCACCTGGTCGAGCAGCTGGGAGAGCGACTGCGATGATTTTCCATTCGATCGAATACATCGCGTTCTTCGCACTTGTCCTCGCCGTCTACTGGCAGCTTCCGCGCGCGGCACAAAATCTCTTTATCGTGGCCGCGAGCTACGTCTTCTACGGGTGGGAACACCCCTGGTTTCTCATTCCGCTCGCCGTCTCGACTGTCGTTGACTTTAGCTGCGGCCTGGCGATGGAGCGCTTCCCGACGCGCCGTCGTCTCTTCCTGATCGTCAGTATCGCGGTCAGCGTCGCGCTGCTCGGCACTTTCAAATACTACGCGTTCGCCCTTGAGAATGTGAACGCGCTCCTTTCCGTGGGACACATTCCACCGCTGCGCGACATGTGGCGACTCGCGCTCCCGGTTGGCCTTTCGTTCTATACCTTCCAGTCCATCGGCTACATCGTCGATGTCTACCGCGGCAAAGTGCGCGCGGAGCGCGATTTCATCGAGTACGCGCTCTACGTTTCCTTTTTCCCGCAGCTGGTTGCCGGCCCGATCGAGCGCGCCGGTCACATGCTGCCGCAATATCGCACGCCGCGAACGTTTGATCCGGGTGCGTGGCGCGATGCGCTTACCCTGATGCTTTGGGGATTTTTCAAAAAGCTCGTCATTGCCGACCAAACCGCGATCGTGGCGAACAAAGTCTTTTCGCTCAGTGAGCCGAGTTTTCCGGTGCTCTGGGCCGGTGTGTTCGCGTTCGCGATTCAGATCTACGCGGACTTTTCCGGCTACACCGACATTGCCCGCGCGAGCGCGCGGCTCCTCGGGATCGAGCTGATGGAAAACTTTCGCCAGCCATACCTCGCCAGTTCGCCCTCAGATTTTTGGCGGCGGTGGCACATCTCGCTGTCGACGTGGCTGCGCGATTTCATTTACATTCCGCTGGGCGGCTCGCGCTGCGGCACGGTGCGCAATTCCTTCAACCTGCTGGCGACATTTACCTTGAGCGGGCTGTGGCACGGTGCCTCGTGGAATTACGTGCTGTGGGGGATTTACTGGGGTTTGCTGATCCTTGCGGAGCGGTTTTTCTCCTGGTTGCGTTTCGGGAAAGGGCTTCCGCTGGCGGTAAGAATCGGCTTTACGTTTCTGCTAACGTGCGCGGGCTGGCTTTTGTTCCGTGAACGAAGCCTGCCCCAGCTAATTCGTGACCTGAATCAGTCGCCGTTCACAGCGCCGGGCACGCAATGGCAGGTTGGCATTTACCTTTCCGTGCTCTGTTTGTTCTATGCCGCGCCAATCGTCGTGCAGATGGTAATCGACGGGCGCGAGCGCTCGTGGCCCGCTGCAGCGAAGCTGAACCGGACGCGATTGTTCGTCGCTCAAACCGCGCTGGCGAGTTTGCTCCTGGCCGGAATCGTGATTGGCCGGAGCGTAGTAGCGTCGGACTTTATCTACTTTCAGTTCTAACGTAACTGACAGAAGTATGGGCGGTGAGGGTTTCGAACCCCCGACCTACTGGGTGTAAACCAGCCGCTCTACCGCTGAGCTAACCGCCCGTTCGCCTGCACGTCCACTACACGATCGTCAAATCGGCTGCAACCGCTCGCCCAACCAAAACGCTTGTTGCACTTACTCGCCAACTAACCTATCTACTCGGCCATGGACCTATCTCTTGAAAGACTGAAAGAAGCAGTTTCAATCCGCGAACAAATCTCCGCTCTGGAGCGGCGACTCGCTTCGCTCTTCGGATCCGGTAGTTCCGGCAGCTCCGGTTCCGCGACGCGATCCGCTGGCTCCGGTACATCCGGACGTGGCGGCCCCGGGCGTCGTCGCGGTCCGATGTCCGCCGCAACTCGCGCGAAGCTTGCGGAAGCCGCACGCAGACGCTGGGCGGCGCGTCGTTCCGGTGGCGGAGGAGGAATTGGCACGGGTAGTGGCAGCGCAACCAGCAGCAGCAGTAGCGCGAGCAAGAGCGGCAAACGTTCTGGTGGTATCACCCCGGAAGGTCGTCGCCGCCTCTCGCAGATGATGAAGGCGCGTTGGGCCGCCCGTAAGCGCGCCGGTAGTAAGTAACTCAGCGGTTCACCGATTGCATCGCCGCCTCCGGATAGCGGAGGCCGGCTGCAATGTTTTGCGGGAATGCCGCGTCCATCCGCGCGCATTCCTCACCAGTCAGGTTCACGTCAACAGCGCCGACGTTTTCCTGTAAGTACTTGCGGCGTTTCGTGCCAGGAATTGGCACGATGTCCTCTCCTCGTGAGAGCACCCATGCCAGCGCAAGCTGGCTGGGTGTGCAGTGCTTTTCGCGTGCAATTTCGATGATCTGATCGACCAGATTGAGATTGCGCTGCAGGTTCTCACCTTGGAAGCGCGGCGATTGACGGCGATAGTCATCCTCCGGCAAGTCGTCGAATTTCTTGAACCGGCCAGTGAGGAATCCGCGGCCGAGCGGGCTGTAGGCAACGAACCCGACGCCGAGGTCGCGGCAGGTTTGCAGGACATTTTCTTCCGGATCGCGCGTCCAGAGGGAGTACTCCGATTGCACGGCAGTAATGGGGTGCACAGCGTGCGCGCGGCGAATTGTCCCGGCGCCTGCTTCCGATAACCCGAGGTAACGGACCTTTCCGGCGCGGACCAGATCCGACATCGCGCCGACTGTCTCTTCAACTGGCGTATCGGGGTCGACGCGGTGCTGGTAGTAAAGATCGATGCATTCGACGCCCAGTCGCTTGAGACTGCCTTCGCATGCAGTTCGCACGTAGTCGGGCTTTCCGCTGACCCCGCGGACCTGCGGATTTTCCGGATCGCGCACGATTCCGAACTTCGTCGCAATCGTTACGTGCTCGCGGTGTGCTCGCAGTGCGCGGCCAACCAGCACCTCATTGGTGTGAGGTCCGTACATGTCCGCGGTGTCGAAGAAGGTGATGCCGAGGTCGATCGCACGCTCGATGGTGGCGATCGATTCTTCTTCGTCGCGATTCCCGTAGAAATCCGACATACCCATGCAGCCAAGGCCGATCGTGGAAACAACCGGGCCGCCGCGGCCGAGCTTGCGCTGTTTCATGTTTGTCCGATCCAGGTAGACGGTGCGAGCTCCTCCCAACGCTCACGAATCGCGTTATAGTCGCTCTCCGGAAGCCTGCCAGCCGCCAGCATCCGCGCATTCTCCTGCCACCGGTGTGGTTTAGTTGTGCCGACAATCGCGACGTGCACGCCCGGAACGCTGAGCGTGAAGCGCAGCGCATGTGCGATGCTTCGTTCGAGGTCACCGCTGGCGATGAATGGGTAATTGAGCTTTCGCAGCCGTTCCCAGTAAGTGTGCTGGTAGGAATCAATGGGTTTGTGGCCCGATTTCCACGCTGCGTTCGCGATTGGCCGCTTCGCGATCACGCCCAGCCCTCGCTCGTGTGCTGCTGGTATGGTCAGCTCGATCGCCTCCTGATCGGCGATATTGACCGACGTCTGCAATGCATCGAACGCGCCGCATTCCACCGCAAATTTTGCAGCCACACTGTCGCCGCTGTATCCGATGTAGCGCGCGTAGCCGCGATCCCGCGCCGTTTGCAACGCCGCGATTGCCTCACCGGCGCGCAAGACGGCCTCCGAGCAGCTATGCAGTTGGATCAGGTCCAGCCGGTCAGTTTTTAAGCGGCGCAAACTACGCTCGATGCTTTCGAGCAACGATCCTCGCGACCAGTCCTCCGTCCCGACACCGCGTGGATGACCGCATTTCGTGAAGAGGTAGTAATCCGAACGTCGATGGCTGATGGCAGCGCCGATCAATTCTTCGCTGCCTTCATAGCACTCGGCGGTGTCCACGACATTGAGCCCGGCGTCGAGCGCGCGGTTGAGCAATTCTTCGACCGTCGCAGGCGTCGCTCCTTCGTAGCCGATCTCCGAGCCGCCGAAGCCGAGCACCGACACCTGCATGTCAGTTTTTCCAAACTGCCGTTTTTCCATCGTGTTACCGTCAAAAAACCAGCTGCGTTTTGCCGGTTCCGCGTTCGATTCTGCCGATCCGGAATGCTTTCAGCCGCTGCGCGACATCGGCGGCATCGCGCGATGAAACAATCGCAGCCATCCCGATGCCCATGTTGAACACCTGGAACATCTCCTCGCGGTCAATACCGCCGCGTTCCTGCAGGATTCTGAAAATTGCAGGCACTCGCCAGCTGGTTGTGTCGATCACAGCGTCGCAATGCTCGGGCAGGACGCGCGGAAGGTTATCGAGCAATCCGCCGCCGGTGATGTGCGCCAGGCCATGAAGTTTGCCGCTTGGGATTTGCGCCAGCGCCGGCTGATAATTGCGATGCTCGCGAAGCAATTCCGCACCTAACGAGTTGCGCAGACCCGCAACGTGCGAGCTCGGCTTCAGCTTCATTTGCCCGAAGAACACCTTTCGCGCGAGCGAGTAGCCGTTCGTGTGCATTCCGTTTGATGCAAGGCCGAGGACCACATCGCCCGGTGTGATGCGGCTTCCGTCGATCATCTTTCGCCGATCGACTACTCCGACAATGCATCCGGCGAGATCGTACTCGCCGCGTTGATACATGCCGGGCATCTGCGCGGTCTCGCCACCGATCAGCGCGCAACCGGCGGCGCGACACGCGCGCGAGAACCCGCGCAGTAATTGCTTGAACACGGAAACATCGAGCGACTCAGCGCCGATGTAATCTAAAAAGAAAAGCGGCCGCGCGCCGACCACCGCGATGTCGTTGACGCAGTGATTCACCAAATCGGCTCCTACGGTGTCGTGCTTGTTCATTGCGAAGGCGATCTTCAACTTTGTGCCGACGCCATCGACGCTCGCCACCAGGACGGGCTCGCGCATTCCGCGAAAGTCCGGCGCAAACAAACCGCCGAAACCGCCGATCTTACCGAGCACCTCTGGCCCGTGGGTTTGCCGAACGAGCTGCTGAATGCCGCGCTTCACGCGATTGCCGAGGTCCACGTCCACCCCGGCGCGCGCGTAAGCTTTCTTCATCGTTGCGGAACGAAGCGCGTTACTTCAGGTCCGCAAACAATTCCGGATGCTGCTCCTCCGCCGCAAGCGCCCGCGAACGTCCCTCGCGTCGTTCCATGATGAATTTATCGAGCTCGGGATCGACCGGCAGCGGATAATCGCCGGTGAAGCAGGCGAGGCAAAAATGGTTCAATGGTTTTCCCGTCGCGCGGACCATCCCGTCCACGTCCAGATAACCGAGGCTGTCGACTCCCAGATATTCGCAGATCTGCTGGTGCGACATTTTGTTCGCGATCAATTTGTCGGGGTCGGGAAAATCGATGCCGTAATGGCAGGCGAACCGGTGCGGCGGACAGCTCACGCGCATGTGCACTTCGGTCGCTCCTGCTTCACGGAGATTCACCACCCGCGCGCGCGCTGTCGTTCCGCGAACGATCGAATCATCGACAACCACCACGCGTTTTCCAGCCACAGCTTCCTTGATGAGATTCAGCTTCACGCGCACATCGAAGTCGCGGATCAGCTGGCTCGGCTGGAGAAATGTCCGTCCGATGTAGTGGTTGCGCACAAAGGCGTGCTCGTACGGGATGTTCAGCTCCTGGGCAAAGCCGAGTGCGGCGTAGTTCCCCGAGTCCGGCACCGGCACCACGATGTCGGCTTCGACCGGAAAACGCCGCGCCAGTTCGCGTCCCATCTCAGTGCGCACCTTCGCGACATTTACGCCACCCATGATGCTGTCGGGCCGGGCGAAGTAGACGTATTCGAACACGCAGAACGCCGGCGACTCCGGCTTGAACGGCCATTCGGATCGCATGCCGCTTTCGTTGATGATCAGCACCTCGCCCGGTTTCACTTCACGGATGTATTCAGCGTGGATGAGATCGAATGCGCAGGTCTCGGACGCCACGACGTACGCGCCGTCCAATTTGCCGAGGACGAGCGGACGGAATCCAAGCGGATCGCGCACGGCGATAATTTCGCGCTCACTCATGATCACGAGCGAGAACGCGCCC
>CADDYX010000006.1 GCA_902810735.1 Verrucomicrobiota bacterium
ATTGCGGAACGAGGTGGGCCCCGATCCGATGATCACCTGGCTCGTTTACAAGCAGGGCTACATCGATCGTGCCGCGCAGGAACACCAGAACCTCACCAGCTACATCGAATCCGTGCGCGACAAGTTCAATCTGAACCTGGTCTGGTTCCGCAACGGCGACGACGTCATTAACTACCTGAACTCCGGCCAGCCGCGCGACAGCGTGAAGGTCGCCGATTTCGAATATTTCGGCCACTCAAACAAGGCGTGCTTCATGTTCGATTACAGCAGCAACGTCGATAGCTCTGCAAAATCGTGGCTGCACGAGGATCAGCTGCGCCAGATCCATCGCGGCATCTTTGCGCGCGACGCGATTGCTAAAAGCTGGGGCTGCCACACCGGCGAAAGCATGTCGAAGAAATGGCGTGCCGCGACAGGCACACACATGATCGGCGCCATTGGCAAAACGCAGTTCATGATGGAGGAACTGCCGATTCTCTGCTCGCCCGGCGGCAAGTGGGTGAGCGACTAAACGTCAGCTTTTTCCAGCGCCGTTGATCTGCGCGATACAGGGTTCGAACCTGTGACCCCTACCGTGTCAAGATGCCCAGCGCCACTCTAAAGAATTTCTTCCCTCGTGGGTGACTCCATATGGCGCCATGCAAACGCATGAAAAACGGCAAAGTGTTACAGTAAAGTGTTACAATCCTGCAGGGCGGAACTCTATCGTTTCGCGTGAGTAAGCTGCCACTCGGCGAGCGCTGACGCGAGGCAAAATTACGGCGGCATCGTTCGATGCTCCGATGGCGGAGCGGCCGACGACATCCGTCGACTCAGCATCGGCCGGTGCTGAAGGGGAGAATCAGAGGGCTTTACCTCCGTGGCGAAATCTACTGGTTTGCGAAGCAGGCCAACGGGCGACGCAGCATGGTCTCGCTGGAAACGCGCGACTATGCGGAAGCGGTGCAACGTGCGCGGGAGATTCTCGACAGTCCGCAGCTTCAGCCGGCGCAATCGTTGACGGCTGAAGTAGAGCGGTTTCTCAAGCACAAGGTCGGGACGAATCGCTACAGCCCGATGAGCGCAGACAGCAAACGCTCTTGCCTGACAATGTTCGCGGATAGCGTGAAGAACATTCCGCCGACGAATGTCACCGGCTCGCACTGCAAGGCGTTCTACGTCGCATCGAAGCAGCGGATCGCGCCGAGCACAGCGGAAAGTTACATGTTCACGCTGCGCTCGTTCTTCAATTGGTGCGTGCGCGAGAATCTTTGCCGGCGCAATCCGGTGCTCGATGTGCAGCTTGATCGCATCGATCGGAAAGGGCGAACACGATTCGCAGACTTGGAGCTCGCGCAGCGATTAATCGCGAACGCGCCTACCGACGAGCTGCGCTACATCCTCTTCTGCGGCTTTCATACGGGAATGCGAAAGCTGGAGATCGTGGAAGCTGTTCCGGAGTGGTTCAACTTGTCGGCGCGCACGGTCGAGATTCGTCAGACGGCGACTTTCCGACCGAAGGATCGCGACGCGCGTACAGTTCCATTGACGGACCAATTTGCTGAATTCCTGGAGCGCTGGGGATTGCGATCGCCGTACGTGTTGCACCCAACCGTCGTGCACGGGAAGCACCGCTATCGTTTCGATTTCCGCCGCGCGTTCGGCGATTACATGAAGTCTGAAGGTGTGCCGTGGCTTAGCCCGCACGTGATGCGCCATTCCTTTGCATCCATCTGCGCGAGCAAGGGCATCGACATTTACCGGATCGCGACGTGGCTTGGTGATGATGTGCGCGTTGTGCAGCGGCACTATGCGAAACTGCGGCCGGATGATCGCGAGATCATGAAGGCCTTTACGGTGTAGCAGTTCTCGGCTGATTGGCGGAAAGCAGTTCGCCTCCTTTCAGCCGATCAATGCACGTATCGAGGTCGCGGATATCAAACCGCGTCAGACGATTCCCACGGATGAAAGGCTTCACCCACTTCGCGCGCTCAAATTGTCGCAGCAGTTCTTTGCTGCCGACATAAGCCGCAGCGTCTTCCGGGGACAAACCACGTCGTAACTGCGAGTACTTCATGCGCGCAGCTTGCGGCGGATTCTGCCGCGCACTGCTCGTGCTTTGGAGCGAACTGGAGAACCGCACATTCTTGGGCTGCTTGCAGAAGGTGAGGTGCATGCCCCAAGAGCTTTGAAGGAGGGACGCCCTACCCCTTAGCAGAGCAAAGGAAGTTCCGGCCTGGCGCCAACCTGCGCCCGAACGACGGGCGCAGCCGCGAATACCACCGATCGCACCCAGCGCTTCAACGAGGCTGCACGCGCGTTCACGCCGCCGCCACCGACGCGTCACGCAAAGCTGATGCCGATGAAAGACGGCATTATCGGCTGCGGCAAAAGAGCGCATCGCTCCGCATGATCCGCGAGCTGCTCGCGACGGTCGATGTCGTGGACCCGATCGCGCGCTTTCTCGCGGAGGTGAACGGCGAGGCATCAGCGACTCTATCGCACAACGAAGTGAGCGTCGCCGCGTAGCCGCGCGTCCAACGCCGCCACGACAAAACTCCGGCCGCTGCGACGACGAACCGGGCGTCAGCGCCCGCACAGCCGCCGGGTTACTGACCCGACATTCGAACGTCCACGTAGCCGCGGACCACGCGTCGCAGATCGACTCAATCTCTGATTAACCAGCCGCGACGGGCTCAAGATGATCTGCCGCAACGTGGAAATGCAAGCGCGGGTGATCGATGACTTGTTAGACCTGACGCGTGTCGCGCGCGTCAAGCGGCAAACGTTGTGCGGCGGCGACATCGTCTTCGGAGCCAGTAAAGCCGACTTCGAAGTCCTCTTCGCGTGGCATCATCTCAACAAGAAGCTCGTTTATCCCCGCGTCAATCAGCGCGGCGCGAATACGGGCTCGCGCCTATTCAATCTCCAATTGCTCGACCGCTGTCGGCTCGAAACCGACGCAGAAAGAGATCACACCGCGGGCAATCTATCTGCCGATGCGGCTGTACGCTAGCGCACAGAGCGACGCTTCGCTGAACGCGAATTGGGCGCTAGCGGTGCATCCGCCGCACGTTTGCGGGCGGATTACCGACCACTATGATGAAGAAGTACCTCACAGTTGCAGTATGCACTTTGGCAGCCGGCGCGGCGGCGCTCTTCGCGGCCGAGAACCCGATGGTGGGCGGCGCACCGATGTATGCGAACAAGAACATCGTCGAGAACGCGAGCAAATCGAAGGACCACACCACGCTGTTCGCAGCGGTAAAGGCAGCGGGACTTGTCGATACGCTCTCGAGCAAAGGACCCTTTACGGTATTCGCACCGACGAACGAGGCGTTCGAGAAACTGCCCGCCGGAACCGTCGACACGCTGCTCAAGCCGGAGAACAAAAAGAAGCTCACCGCCATTCTGACTTACCACGTCGTGCCAGGTAAGATCACGGCGGAGCAGCTCGGCAAGAAGATCAAGGCCGGCGGCGGCACTGCCAGTCTGAAGACCGTCAACGGCGAAACGCTGAAGGCGAAAATGGAGGGCGATAGCGTCGTGCTCACCGATACGAAAGGCGGCACGGCGCGAGTGACGATCGCCGACGTGATGCAGTCAAACGGCGTCATCCACGTGATCGACACCGTCTTGATGCCGTAACTTCAACGATTCGCCAGCGCGGGCGGTGCGGTCTTGTGCCGCCCGCGCTTCGGCACCATGAACATGAGAATACAGACACTGCTCGTTGCCCTCGCGCTCTCGAACGTCGTCGTTTTCTGGAGCTCGGCGGAGGAGCCGTTCGCGAAAGTGGAGAAGACCGAAGCGGAATGGCGCGCGCAGCTGACGCCGGTGCAATACGCCGTCATGCGTGAGGGCAAAACCGAGCGCGCCGGTTCGTGCCCCTTGTTGAAAGAGCATCGCGCTGGAGTTTTCCGCTGCGTCGGTTGTGGCGCGGCGATCTTTGCCAGCGACGGCAAATTCGAGTCCGGCACCGGCTGGCCGAGTTTCTGGCAACCGATCGACGAGAAGAGGCTTCGTACGGCAGAGGACCATAGTTTCGGAATCGATTGTAAGGAAATTCTCTGCGCCCGATGCGGCTCGCATCTCGGCCACGTCTTCGATGACGGGCCGAAACCAAGCGGGCTGCGCTACTGCATCAACGGCGTCGCCTTGAAGTTCGAGCCGCGCGATTGAACGAGACGATACGTTCTTGTCAGAGCGTGACCGCTGCAGTAGCGGTCGCACAGGAATGGTCGATCCGTCACAGCAAGACATCTATCGAGCGCTGATCGGGCGCGTCGCGACGGGGGACCGCGAGGCGTTCAGTTTGCTTTATGATCGCGTGAGTCGCCCGTTGTTCTCGCTCGCGTGCGAGATGCTGGGCGACGCGGCCGAAGCGGAAGACGCGATGCAGGAGGTTGCGCTGCAAATCTGGCGACGCGCTGCAAATTACGATGCGAGTAAGAGCAGCGTGTTCAGTTGGAGCGTGATGATGATGCGCTCCAAAGCGATCGATCGCCTGCGCGCGCGCGGGCGGCGGGAGCGCGTCGTGAGCGGCTCGGTTGAAGATGTGGAAGCGCAACCCGAGCTTGCGTCCGAGAGCGAAGATGCGTCGGATACCACGGCGCGAAGAGATGAGGCGACCCGCGTTCGTTCGGCGTTGCAAATGCTGCCGCAGGAACAGCGGCGCGCGATCGAGATGGCATTTTTCACCGAGCTGACCCATGCAGAGATCGCCGCGCAGAACGATGAGCCGCTCGGCACGATCAAAGCGCGAATCCGGCGTGGTTTGCTGCGCTTACGCGAGACGTTGAAATGATTTCGGAAGCACAACAGGAACAAGCGGCACTCTATGCGCTCGACTCGTTAGGCGCGGAAGAGAGAGTGCCGTTCGAGCGCGAGCTTAGCGCGAATGCGGAGTTGCGTGCGCTGGTCGACGAGTTGCGCGAGACAGCGGCTTCACTCGCGCTCGCGGTCCCGCAACGCCACCCGCCGGCGGCCTTGAAGGCGCGCGTGCTTGAGTCGATCGACCCTAAAGCGGCCGGGAAGATCGTGCGCTTCCCGAGCTGGATCCCGTGGGCGATTGCGGCTGCTTTGGCGCTCTTCTGCGGATTGCTTGCCTATGATCGCGCGCAGTTGCAGCAGCGCGTCGCGGCGACGGCCAGCGAGCCAGTCCTGGTGGCGCTTGCGGCCACCAATGATGCGCCGGCAAAAGCTGAGGGTGTCGTCGCATGGCAGCCGGCCAAGCAGAGCGGCGTGATCAAAATTCGGAACCTGCCTGCGGCTGCGGCGGGCAAGGATTACCAGCTCTGGGCTGTCGATGCGGAGCACAAGGACCCGGTGGATGCAGGTGTGGTGCGGGTGGACGCGAACGGCGTCGCGCAAGTCGTGTTCAAGCCCAAGGCGGCGACGCGCAACGTGAAAGCATTTGCGATCAGCCTGGAACGCGAAGGCGGCGTCCCGAAAAAGGAAGGTCCTATCCTCCTCGTCGGCTCGGTGTAGCGGCGCGTTCCTCTACATCAAAGCGTTCGGGCAGACGACGCAGGCGAGATGCCCGGTCGTCTAGGGTTGACAGCTTTTTCTTCGTCAGCCGACGAAACATTGCATCCGCGCTCGTATGGCCAGCGTAGCCCGTGTGGGTCGTGGTCGGCCCGGCGTGACGTAAGCACGCGATCTTCAAACGGGAAACAAATGGAAGGAATTAGTCATGGATACAGGAATGATTTCGGAAGCATTAACGCAACGACGCGGCACGCGTCGGCAATTGCTCAAAGGACTCGGCTGGGGAGTAGCGGGTGTGGCCGGTATGGGAATGTTGCCGCGCATCGCACAGGCGGCCGGTGGAGTTGGGCTCGACGTGGCGATCGGCCAGTTCGCACTTAACCTCGAATACCTTGAAGCGCAGTTCTACACCTACGCGGTGACCGGTCAAGGGATTGAAGCGCAAGGTCTCGCGACGGACGGCTCAGGCACGAAAGGGGGAGTGACGATCAAGTCGAATCCGCAGGTGCCGTTTAGCGATCCGAAAATCCAGCAGTACGCAGCTGAGATCGGACAGGACGAACGTAACCACGTCGCGTTGTTCCGCGGCTTTCTCACGGCCGCAGGCGTGCAGCCCGTCGCGCAACCGCAGCTCGATTTGCAGAATAGTTTCAACACACTCGCGCAGGCCGCTGGTATCGGCTCGTCTTTCGATCCGTTTGCGAACGACATCAACTTTCTGCTCGGCGCGTTTATCTTCGAAGACGTTGGCGTGACCTTGTTTGGGGGCGCGGCCAAATTGCTCACCAATCGCGACCTGCTCGACAGCGCTGCCGGAGTGCTCGCCGTCGAGGCTTACCACGCGGCGAACATTCGCGCGCACGTCTTCGAAGCCGGCAGCACGGCGCAACAGCTCGCCCAGAAAATCTCGGACGTGCGCAAGGCGCTCTCCGGGGCGGATGACGATCAGGGCGTGGTTGATTCCAACGGCAAGGCGAACATTCAGCCGACCGATGCGAACGGGCGGGCATTTCGCCGCAGTGCGCGCCAAGGACTGAATATCGTTTACGGCGCGGTCAACGCAGCGAAGGGCCTCTTTTTCCCTAACGGACTAAACGGCGCGATCACAAAGTAGCTCACCATCGTATCTCGAATGAAAAACATCATCCTTTCACTGGTGATGGCGGGAGCGCTGGGATTCGCGCCGCAGTTTACGCCGCTATCAGCGCAGACTTCCGGCGGCAATCAAGTGCTCTTCGGCCTCACGTTTTTCCAGAATCAGCTCGTCACCGTCGATGCTTCGACCGGCCAAGCGTCGGTCGTCGGCACGGCGAGCGAAAACATCACCGGCTACGGCTTGGCTACGTATCAAAACCGTCTCTACACGTTCAATCCGAACATGAACGAAATCGATCAGCTCAGCATGATTGACGGCCACGTGGTTAGCCGAACGCCGTTCAGCGTCACGGGATTGAAAGGCGAAGGCGACATCGCGATTCGCTCCGATACCGGAATCGGCTTTCTTGCGTCGGCGCTCGACCAAAACGGGAACCCAACGCATCCATTCTTCGGGTTCGACATTCGCACCGGCACGGCCGCGAAGCTTGGCAACACGAGTGCCGCGATCGACGGACTGGCGTTCGATCAAAGCAACACGCTGTACGCCGTCGGCCAAGGCGACAATGGCGACACCGGCATGAACGATCCGGCGCAGGGAACGGCGACGCTGTATACTGTGAATCAACTTACCGGCGCGTTGACATCGGTCGGCGCTCTCGGTGTGCCACAGAACAGCCCGGTCGCTGGAATAACTTTCGCGCCGGACGGCACACTGTACGGCGCGATCGACGATCAGCTGTATCGCATCGATAAAAACACCGGCGCCGCCACGCTCGTGAACGCGACGAGTCCTTACTTCGGCGTGAGCAGTGTCTCGGGCCTGGCGATTGCGACCGGCGTCAGCGATCTGCTTAACATCTCGACACGCGCGAATGTTGGCACCGGCGAAAATGTCGAGATCGCCGGGTTCATGATCCGCCCGCAAGCATCGGCTTCGCCGTCGGCGCAACCGACGCCTTCGCCGCTGCCTTCGGCTTCGGCAAGCGCTTCGCCGGCCCCGTCAGTTTCGCCGAGTGCGTCCCCATCACCCTCAGCTTCGGCGTCGCCCGCGGCCGGAATGAAAGAGGTGATCATTCGTGCGTTGGGACCGTCGATCAAAGTGAATGGTGTCCCCGTTGCCGGTACGTTAAGTGATCCAACGTTGACGTTGTACGATCACACCGGAACGGCGATCGCGTTCAACGATAATTACAAAGATAACAGCAGCGCCGACCAGGCGCGGCTTGCGGCCACTGGATTGACGCCGCAGGACGATCGCGAAAGCGCGCTCGTGCGGACTTTGCCCGAAGGCATCTACACTGCGATTGTTCGCGGTAAGAACGACACCAGCGGCATCGCTCTTGCAGAAGTTTATGACACAACCGCTGGTAATGGTGAAAAGCTGCCGAACATCTCAACCCGCGCGAACATCGGCACCGCGGATGACGTTGCGATCAGCGGCGTAATCATCGGTGGTTCATTGCAGAAGCGGGTGATCTTCCGCGGAATCGGGCCGAGCCTGCAAAGCCGCGGCGTCGCGAATCCGCTTCAGGATCCGTTCCTGCAGCTCTTCGACGCGAACGGCAATTCAGTCGCGAGCAATGACAATTGGAAGCAACAGGATTCCGCAACCGTCAGCGACATCATGGGATCAGGTCTCGCGCCGAGCGACGACCGCGAGTCTGTCATCGATGTGACACTGACTACCGGCGCTTATACGACAGTGTTGCGCGGCAGCGGCACCAGCAACACCGGCATTGGGCTCGTAGAGGCATACGACCGCGACTAACCGGTAATTCCTAACCAGTAACTAAGGCAGGAGTTGTTCAAACCGGCTCCCGCCTTTCTAAGGAGACAACTATGATAGCAAGCCTAATGAATCTTGCCGGGCCAGACATGATCATCATTCTGTTAATCGTGCTTGTTCTGTTCGGGGCAAAGAAGCTGCCCGAATTGGCCAAAGGGATGGGGCAGGCGATGAAGGAATTTCAACAAGCGAAAGATGACTTCGCTCATGAAATCGCTTCGCCCCGTCAAGTGCAGTCGTCACAGACCCAGGCCACACCCGTGGCTGCATTTGAAGCTGTAGCTGACCAAGCAGTCGAAAAGTCCCTTGAGCAAGCTGCCGGCGTGAAGAATGCCCTGTAGCTAGCGACGGCGGCTTCTTAGCGATCAGCCGGAGTCGCTATCATAGGTTCCGACGTGCTAGTTCGGGGCATAGACGTGAATGACTGGACGCAGTGCGCTCACTACCGCTCTAATCGCGACATCGTCGCGCTGAAGTTCAAGTGCTGCGACACGTTTTACGCGTGCGCCGAGTGTCACGACGAGCTCGCCGACCATCCCGCGGAACTGTGGTCCAGGAGCGAGCGACAAACGCACGCGGTTCTATGCGGTAACTGCCATTCCACCTGTTCGATCGCAGATTATCTGATGTCTCGGAATAGCTGCCCGCGTTGTGGCGCGGCATTCAATCCGGGCTGCGTTAATCACTATCATCGGTATTTTGAGCTGTAATACGCACCGCGTAATTGCAGATGGATCACACACCGTTACTCGCGAAGGCGCAGCGGCTCGACGCTGAGGATCCGCTGGCGGAATTCCGTGAACGGTTCTTCGTGCCGGACGACAAAATTTATCTCGACGGGAATTCGTTAGGTCTGCTCTGCCGCGATGCCGAGCGGAGCCTCAACCGCGTCCTTGAAGAATGGCGCACCGGCGGCATCGGCGGCTGGCTCGATGGAGACATCCCGTGGTTCATGATGGCGGAAACGCTGGCCGCGCGCGTAGCGAAGCTGGTTGGCGCGGAGTCGGATGAAGTCGCCATCGCGAATTCGATGACGGTCAACCTGCATCAACTCCTCGCCACCCTTTACAAACCGAATCAGACCCGCACCAAGGTGCTGATCGATGCGCACAGCTTCCCGACAGACCGTTATGCGTTGCGCAGCCATCTGCGATTACGCGGACTCCATCCCGATGAACAGCTGGTTGTCGTCCGGCCTAACGAGTCGCGTTTCTTGGATGAAGACGAAATCGTCGATGCGCTCGCGAATCCCGAGCTGCAGATGGCGCTTTTTCCGTCGGTCGTCTACACCACCGGGCAGCTTCTCGATCTCGAGCGTCTCTGCCGCGCGGCGCGCGAAAACGATGTCGTTATCGGAATCGACATGTCGCACACCGTCGGCGTCATGCCGCATGCGCTCGACGAGTGGGGCGCCGACTTTGCCGGCTGGGGTCATTACAAATGGCTGAACGCGGGGCCTGGCTCCGTCGCCGGCCTTTACATTAATCGCCGCCACTTCGCCCGGGATGGGCGTGTCGATGCCGGTCTCGCCGGCTGGTGGAGCGTGCACAAGGAAAGCATGTTCGAAATGTCGGATGAGTTCTTTCCCGGCGTCGGTGCGTCGGCCTTGCAAATTGGCACGCCCGCGGTGTTGAGCATGGCGCCAATCGAAGGTGCGTTGCAGCCGATCGAAGAAGCCGGTCTTGCACGGATACGCGCGAAATCACTCGCCATGACCGAGTTCATTATCGCCGCCACCGACAGGGAGCTGGCGCCGCTTGGGTTTACGCTCGGCACGCCGCGTGAGCCGCACCGGCGCGGCGGTCATGTTTCATTGCAGCACCCAAGCGCGCAGCCGATCTCGCTCGCCTTGCGAGCACGCGGCATCGTACCGGATTTCCGCAAGCCCGACGTGGTTCGACTCGCTCCGTCGCCGCTCTACAACACTTTCACTCAGTGCTGCCGCGCGGTCGAGCAGCTAAAGGACATTGTGGCGGCCGGCGTGCACGAGGAGTTTGCCTCTGTCAACGCACTGGTCACATGAAGTTTCGGTCGTTCGCGCTTCGCGTCGGTACGTCACCGCACGTAGGGATTGGAATCGCCCCGGCAACTCACTAACGTCGTGCATCCCAACGGACGAATCGCTCGTATGACTACAATCTTCCTGCCATGAAAACTGTAGAATCTGCCGTTCGCGAACGCTACGCCGCCGGCGCGCAGGCACTCGAAGCGCGTCTTTGCTGCCCGGTCGAATACAATTCCGATTACCTCAAGGTCATCCCGCCGGAAGTGATCGAGCGCGATTACGGCTGCGGCGATCCGAGCCGGTATTTGCGTGAAGGCGAGACGGTGCTCGATCTCGGTAGCGGCACGGGAAAAATTTGTTTCATCGCCGCGCAAGTGGTCGGCGCGCGCGGGAAAGTGATCGGCGTCGATATGACGGACGAGATGCTGGCCGTCGCGCGGCGAAATGCTCCGCTCGTGGCGGAACGAATCGGCTACTCGAACGTAGAGTTTCGCAAAGGGCGCATTCAGGACCTCGCGCTTGATCTCGAGCTGCTCGATCGCGAGTTGCAGACGCACCCGATCAGTGACGCAACGTCGTTCCTTGCCGCTGACGAACTCGCGGAAGAACTTCGCTGCAAGCAACCGCTCGTTGCCAGCGATTCGGTCGACGTTGTTGTCTCGAACTGCGTGCTCAATCTGGTCGAACCGAAAGCCAAGCGGCAGCTGTTCGGCGAAATTTTTCGCGTCTTGCAAAAAGGCGGCCGCGCCGTGATCTCGGACATCGTCAGCGATGAAGAAGTCCCCGAAGAAATGCAGAACGATCCAACGCTGTGGAGCGGCTGCATTTCCGGAGCGCTGACCGAAGAGCTGTTCGTCCGCGCGTTTGAAGACGCAGGGTTTTACGGAATTCAGATTCTGAAGCGCGACACGGAGCCATGGCGGACGGTGAATGGGATCGAGTTTCGCTCCGTCACAATCGAGGCATTCAAAGGCAAGCAAGGTGAATGCTTTGAGCGAAATCAGGCGGTGATTTATCGAGGACCGTTTAAGGAAGTTCTCGACGACGACAATCACCGGATGGAACGCGGCCGGCGCTACGCGGTCTGCGACAAGACCTACAACCTCTACAAGAAACCGCCGTATCGTGAGTTCTTCGAGTTTGTCGATCCTATCGTCGACGTGCCACTCGAGGCGGCAAAGCCGTTTGATTGTTCGCGCACTTCGCTTCGCCACCCGAAGGAAACGAAAGGGCAGGACTACAGCGCCACCACCGAGGGAAACAGCACCTGCTGCGACGGCGGCAGTTGCTGTTGATCGATCCGCATGACCTTTCTTCTTCTCGTTGTTGCGGCGGCGTTCGTCGCGTTTTCAAACGGCGCGAACGACAACTTCAAAGGTGTCGCCACGATCTACGGCAGCGCCACCGCCAGCTACCGCACGTCGATTACGTGGGCGACGATCACGACGTTTGCCGGCTCCATCGCCTCCATTTTTCTTGCCCAGGCGCTGCTGAAAAAATTCTCCGGCAAAGGCCTTGTGCCGGACGCTTTCACCGGGTCCGAGTTCTTCCTTCTCGCGGTCGCGCTCGGCGCCGGCGTCACTGTAATCCTCGCGACGCGCCTCGGATTTCCAATCTCGACGACGCATGCCATTCTCGGCTCGCTGATTGGCAGCGGCGCGGTGGCGGCAGGATTGGGCGGTGTCAATCTCGGCGCGCTCGGCAAAGGTTTCGTCACGCCGTTGCTGCTCAGTCCGGTGCTCGCCGTCGTCGTCGGCGCGATTCTCTACGGCGTCTTTCACGCGCTGCGCTATTCGCTGCGAATCCCCAAACAATGGTGCGTCTGCGTTGGAACGGAAGAGCGCGTCGTTGCCATGCCAGCTGGCCAGTCGGCCTTTGCGATGGGAACATTGCCGATGCCGACGCTCACGCTGGCTGAAGGCGAAACGGTTGCCAGTTGCCAGGAGCGTTACGCCGGCACTTTTGCCGGTATGGACGCGCAGCGGATCGTGGACGCCAGCCATTTTCTGAGCGCTGGCATCGTCTCGTTTGCGCGCGGCCTCAACGACACGCCAAAGATTGCAGCGCTCATGCTGCTGGTGAAATGGCTTACACCCGTGAGCGACATTGTCGTTGTCGCCCTCACAATCGCCATCGGTGGTTGCTCGGCGCGTCGCGTCGCCGAAACAATGAGCCACAAGATCACCTCGATGAATCCAGGGCAGGGCTTCACTTCAAATCTCACGACCGGCATTCTGGTTATTCTCGCCAGTACGCTCGGCTTACCGGTTTCAATGACCCACGTCTCAGTCGGCTCGCTTTTCGGAATTGGATTGCTGACGGGACAGGCAAACGTCAAGACCGTGACGGGCATCGTGCTCTCCTGGGTCATCACGTTGCCGTGCGCGGCCGCGATTGCCGGACTCGCTTACTTCGTCATCAGCCGCCTGCATTAGGCAAGATGCAACTGCAGCGCAAAAGTCGCGTGCTTTTCGTCTGCATTCACAACAGCGCGCGCAGCCAAATGGCGGAAGCGCTGCTCAATCAATTCGCCGGCGACAGGTTCGAAGCGGAAAGCGCTGGAATCGAGCCCGGACAGCTGAACCCCGTGGTGGTGGAAGCCATGCGTGAGATCGGCCTCGATCTTTCCCGCAACACGACAAAATCCGTCGCGTCGATGCTCGAACGCGGGCCGTATTTCGACTTTGTCGTGACGGTGTGCGACGAGACCAGCGCGGAACGCTGCCCGGTTTTTCCCGGCGCCGCGCAACGTTTGCACTGGCCCTTTGCCGATCCGTCCAGTTTCTCTGGCTCGTTCGAGGAAAAACTCGCCGCCACGCGGGCGGTTCGCGACCAGATTTACGCGCGAATCGCTAGCTGGGTTGATTCACGGCGTCCCGCGATTGGCGTGCGTGCCACTGTATGACAGCGAGCGCGACGTATCCGAGTAGCTTTCGCGCGACGCTTGCTCAGCACTCGTTGCGATTGCGCCGCAGCCGCGCCGAGATCTTGCAGGTCAACGTCGGCAAACTTTGCAACCTCACCTGCGTTCATTGCCACGTGAACGCCGGCCCGAAACGCAAAGAGATCATGACGCGCGAAACGATCGACCGCGTGATCGATTGGCTCGCAACGACCGACATTCCCACTGTTGATCTGACCGGCGGCGCGCCGGAGATGATTCCCGATTTCCGCCACTTCGTCGAACGTTTGAAAGCGCTCGATCCGCCCCGGCACATTATCGATCGCTGCAACCTTACGATTCTGCTCGAGCCTGGGTTCGAAGATTACGCGCAGTTTCTCGCACAGCACGAAATTGAGATCATCGCCTCGATGCCGTGCTACTCGCCCGAGAACGTAAATGCGCAGCGCGGCGAAGGTGTTTTCGATGCCAGCATCAAAGCGCTCCAGCTTTTGAACTCGTTAGGCTACGGCACCGCGCCGCACTTGCCGCTGCATCTGGTTTACAATCCGAACGGCGCGTTTCTTCCCGGCCCGCAGGCTGAGTTGGAAGCCGATTACAAACGCGAGCTAAAGGAGCATTTCGGCATCGTCTTCAACAACCTTTACACAATTACCAATCTCCCGATCGCGCGTTTCGCTTCGTACTTGAAGCACAACAACAAGCTTGCCGATTACATGCTGTTGCTGAAGGAGGCGTTCAATCCGGCGACAATCGAGGGCCTGATGTGTCGCAACACAATCAACGTGAGCTGGACCGGCGAGGTGTTCGATTGCGACTTCAACCAGATGCTGAAGATGCAATGGCACGACCGCGGTCGCGGCTTGTACCTCTGGGATGTCGACCTCGCGTCAGTCGAGAACCGCGAGATACTTGTCGCCGATCATTGCTTCGGCTGCACCGCCGGCGCCGGGTCGAGCTGCGGCGGCGCGCTGGTCTGATTCCGCCGCGCGTAGTAGATCGCGTGCAACGTCTCGGCTGAAACGCCGAGTTTGAAGAGCAGCAGGAACAAGGCGTTGCGGATCGTTGTGCGCCACGCGCCGTTCTCGATGTGATGTCGTGGCGAAGTGGCGATCGGCGGATCGAGAATGACGACGCGGCCGGCGCGACGCAGCCGACGCGAGAACTCGACATCTTCCATCAGCGGAATTTCGGCGAAGCCGCCGAGCCTCTGAAATACATCGCGCCTAACGAATACTGTTTGGTCACCAAACAAGGTGCCGCCGTTGCGCGTGAGAAATCGCGCGATCGGTTCGAGCCAACGCAGGTGCGGATGACGTTCGTCGAATCGACGATAAAACGCGCCGCCAACAATCGCGTGGTCTGCCATCGCGCGTCGAATTGAGGCAAGGTGCGTCGGCTGCATTTCCGTGTCGGCGTGGAGGAAGACGAGCACGTCTCCTTCCGCGACTGCTGCACCGTCGTTCATCTGTTTCCCGCGACTCGGACGTACGCAGCGCAACGACTTCACCTTCTCGCCGATAGGCAGCTCCGCGTCATCCGACGCTTCGACCACGATCACATCGTCGAGTTCGACGAGCGTCGGCAGCAGCGCGCGCACGTTTTCCGTGTCGCCCCACGATGGAATTATGACGCTGAGCTTCAGGGCACCGGCGGCGCCTGCTCGGCCGGCGCGAAGACTTGCGGCTGCTTCAACAGCTCGGGATCGCGCAGCCGCGATTCGTAAACTTCCGACCACGTCTGCTGATTCATCGAACACATCGGGACCGCTTCCCATTTGCCGTCGCGTTTGACCGCGCCTTTGAAAACGCACGAGTCGAGCCGCGCTTTGATTGTCGGATCTTCGCCGGCGCGCGCGACCATCTTCGCGTCCATGAAATTGTGCATGCCGACGCCGAGCGTGTGCACTTTTCCGCGCAACAGCGACTGGAGGATTTCCGGCGGCGCTTTTCGCGACGACAAGTAGCGCACCATCCGCGTGAGCAACTTCACCGCGAGCAGCGGATGCTGAAATAGAACGCCCGCGAGCCGGAATGCCGGCGTGCCCGCGTCATCGTTCACGAGTGACAAACCGCCGATCTTCGCGAGTACTTCGCCTAATAAGTCGTCGAATTTTTTTTCGTCCGGCAGCAGCGGAAAGATTTTGCCGGATGGCCGCGCGACGAGCAGCGACGCCCAGCTGTTGCAATCCGGATGGCCGAAGAAGGAAACGTCGCGGCGCAATGGCAGCCCGACGCCTTCGCAAATTTTGTCCCAGACGTCATCCGGCGTGATCGGCTGCTGTGAGAACAACGTGCGGCCGGTGTCAGCTTCCGGCTGAAAGCTCAGCATGCGCCAGATGTAGCTGCGCTGCGGATCGGCCAGATACCAGCGGATCACTTCCGGCACGTCGTCGATGTTCCGGCGCGTCACAGTGAAGCTGAGCGCGTATTCGAGCGGGCAACCTGTTTTCTCACGGATGCGCATCGCGAGATCGGTGAATGCCTGCCGCACCGGATGCAGATCTGCTTCGGATTTGATCCGCCCGATCGGAAATCCGTGCCGCCCTGCCTGCGTAATGTCGACGTGCACCGAGATCTGCCGCAAACCGCCTTCCACTACCAGCCGCTCGAGAAATTCCGGATGCTCGATCAGCGTCTGCCCGTGCGTCATCAACATCGGTACAACGCCTTTGCGGTAGGCGTAACGAACAATTTCAACCAACTCGTCCGCGCGACCGCTGCGCCAATACGCATCGGCCACGTCGCCGCCGGTGATTTGCAATCCGCCGCCCGGCCCCTGAAAATGCCGGTTCCAGTCGATCTGCTCTTTCACGTCCGCCAATGACGGAATCGGCACCTCGTTCGCATTCTTCGGCAGATAACAATGCGTGCAATGAAACGAGCAGTAGCTCGCGCCAAGAATGAAACCGCAGTGCGTCAGATGCCGGCCGGAAATCTGGTTGTTCGTTTGCAGCTCCGGCGGAAGCGTGTTCCAGCGATCGCGCAGCACGCGCAGCTTCTCCTCGTCGATCGGATGGCGAAAAGCGCGCCAGCGTTGCCGGAGACGAGAGGGCGCTTGCATGGTCATATTGGCGTTCATCAATATCGCCATCGCCGTGCGAATTCAAAGCATCGTTTCCTCTCGATTTACAAGGTGCGCGCTTGCTGGGCTGCTGTTCGTCGCGAATGCTCGCGCGACAGCGATTTGGATCGACACTGACCCGGCGATCGGCGCGCCGTGGCGTGAAGTCGATGACGCGTTCGCGCTGCTGCTCGCGTTCCGTTCGTACGAACTGACGATTGCGGGGATCAGCGCGTCGTATGGCAACGCGCCGCTGAGCTGCACCACGCATGTAGCGCGCGACCTCGTGCGGCGTTTCGGAGGCACGGTTTCGGTCTATGAAGGCGCACAATCTGCCGCCGATCTCGGCCAGGCGACGGCGGCGAGTGACGCGCTCGCGAACACTCTGCGGCACGGGCATCATGTGACGTATCTCGCCCTCGCGCCGCTCACAAACCTGGCGACGTTTGCAAGACTCCATCCGGAGCTGTTGCCGCGCGTCGATCGCGTTTACTTCGTCGGCGGCCAATCGTCGCCGGGTTTGCTGCGCATCGGACGCAGAGCGTGGCCGAAAATGCACGACGCGAATGTGTTCAAAGATCCACGCGCGGTTGCGCAAGTGCTTGCGGCGAACCTGCCGATGATGCTTGCGCCACCAGAGACTGGCGCGCAGCTGATGATCGCGAGCGACGATATGCGGCAGTTGCGGCGCTCGGGCGCAGCGGGCGAGTTCATTGCGAGCCGATCTACAATCTGGCTGGCGTTTTGGCGCAGCGTCGCTGGCATTCGCGGAGGTCCGGTTTTCGACTGTTTGCCGCTGCTGTCACTCGTTAGGCCGGACGTCGTTGAGGTTCACTCTGCGTTTGCGCAGCTAAACGGGAGCGAGCTGCGCCTCATTCGAACGCGAGCGAGCGGCGTGCACGCCGTGACCGTCTGCACGGGCGTCGATTCATCTGCGCATGCCGAAATGCTCACGCGCCTAACGAGCGCTATTCCACCGAAGAAGTAACGCGATAGAGCTTCTGTAAAGTAGTGAGTGGAACACCGAGCGCGTAGAGTGTAGCGATCAATCCGTATGCGGCGGTCAGCTTTGTCGCGCCGACCGCCTCATATCGGCGCGCGCTCAACGTCAATCTCGCGGGCACCGAGACGATGCGACCTTGCCGGTGCATCTTTCGATAAAACTCCACGTCTTCCATCAGCGGCACGTCGGGAAAACCACCGACGCGCTGAAACACTTCGCGCCGGCAAAAGAAACCGTGGTCGGCGCAGCGGATGCGCAGCACCTTGCCGGCATAATGCGCGAAGGAATCAGTGAGACGGTAAACAGCGCGATCGCGCGGCAGTTGAATGCGAAAGTAACCTCCGGCAACGCGTAGGTCAGCGAGCGCCGCGCGGATTTCGGCCAGGCAATCTGGCGGGACGCGACAGTCGGCGTGCAAAAACCAGAAGAGATCGCCGCGCGCGACAGCGGTGCCGGCATTCATTTGCGGCGCGCGCCCGCGCGCTGAGCTGATCACGCGATCGCAATGAGCATTGGCGCGCGCAACTGTCGCATCCGTGCTCCCGCCATCGACGACGATGATTTCAGCATCGCGCGCGTGTGAACGTAGATCGCGCAGGAATTCGGAGACCAAGAGCTCCTCGTTCAGAACAGGAACGATGATCGAGATGCGCACCGCTGCGATTCTGCCGCGCCACAGCGGCCGCGACTACTTGAACAGGTTATCGAAGATCAGGTTTGTCTTGCTGTAGTTGCGCCCGTGCGAGCCCTGATCGTTCAAGCCCCAGTTGTAATTCAGATAGCTGATCTGATACGTGCCCGAGCCGGCAAAGCTGCGGACGGTTTGCGGCGCATACATGCCCAGCACCTTCGGCACGCCGCCGCCCTTGTCGAAGTCGCCTTTGAACCACTTGAAGATGCTCGATATCTCGACCCGCTTCTCGTTAGGCAAAAACTTGTTCAAGTCCTCGCGCGCGAGCCAGGCGCGGAATGCCGCCGCGTCCTGCTCGGCGAAATCGGCGCCAGTGTAAGCGCTGCGCTGCAAAGGCGGACAACTCCGCGCCGCGCAGACCAGCACCGCGTGCGTTCGCCATCCGATCTCCGGCCGCAGCGCGCCGTTCTCGATGTCGTTCAGCGAATGCTTGCCGCCGCCGATCTCGTTCCGCTTCTCTTTGAACGAGTTCTTCAGCTGCCAGATGCTGTCGGTCGGGTAATTCTTCAGAATCCACTGAAGGACGAAACCGTTGTAGGCGTTGGCGAGCGATGCAGAGCGCTCGGCACCGGACGCAGCTGGCGCGGCGGGCGCAAACTGTTTCAGATAACCGTCGAGCGCGGCCAGGTCGGCAGCGTTCCGCTTCCAGCCGCTATAGTCGACGAGCCCCTGCGCGTTCACATACTTCTTCAGCAGCCGATCGAACTCGGCGTGATCGATCCCGGCGCGCACCTGCATGTTGTCGCCGGTGGCATTCTGCTGCGCGCGCACGAGCGCGATCACCGCGAGGAGAGACAAGGCAACGAGAAATGTTCGCTTCATGGCCGGAGTGTATCTAACAATCGGCAAAAAGCGGATGCGGAATTTCGACAACGAGCGCTACAACCTTGTCGTGATCGGCGCCGGCACCGCCGGTCTCGTTGCGGCGGCTGGCACGGTGGGATTAGGGGGACGCGTGGCGCTTATCGAGAGGAACAAGATGGGAGGCGATTGCCTCAACTTCGGCTGCGTGCCGAGCAAGGCGTTGATCTCGTCGGCGCGCGTCGCACAACTAATGCGCGATGCTAGCAAGTGGGGCTTCGAGCGGACCGAGCCGCAGTTCGACTTTGCGACCGTCATGCAGCGAATGCGAGCACGCCGTGCGCAAATTGCGCCTAACGACTCACAGGAGCGCTTCGAATCTCTTGGCGTGGATGTGTTTCGCGGCCAAGCGCGATTCGTTTCGCCGCATGAGGTGAAAGTTGGTGATAGGACGCTGCGCGCGCGCCATTTCCTCATCGCGACAGGTAGCCGCGCGACCATACCGAACATCGAGGGCATCGACTCCGTTCCCTACTTCACGAACGAAACGATCTTCGACCAGCTGAACGACAAGCCGCGCAGCATGATCGTGCTCGGCGGCGGGCCGATAGGATGCGAGCTCGGCCAGGCGTTCGCGCGGCTAGGAGTGAAGGTTACGATCGTGCAGGCTGCGCCGCAGCTACTTCCGCCGGAGGACGCGGATGTAGCTGACTTCATCCAGCGCCGACTCGAAGAAGAAGGTATCGACGTGCGGCTGAACGCGTCAGCCACGCGAGTTTACCGCGATGGCAGCGACACCGTGCTGGAATTTACCAACACGCAGCGCGTGTCTGCCGAGGTCTTACTCCTAGCAGTCGGCCGCACGCCGAACCTGCGCGCGCTCGATCTCGCAGCGGCAGGCGTTGATTACGACGAAAGCGGTGTCCGCACGAACGACTACCTGCAAACCTCGCAGCCGCACATCTATGCGGCAGGAGACATCACGAACAAATTCAAGTTCACGCACACGGCTGACTTCAGCGCGCGCATCGTCGTCCGTAACGTCCTCATGCCGCTCCAACTCCTTCGACAGAAGGTGAACTGGTCGGCCGTTCCGTGGTGCACCTTCACTGATCCGGAAGTCGCACACGTCGGTTTCGGAGAAAAAGAAGCGAACGTTAAAGGAATTGAATACGATCTGTTTCGTGTCGAGCTCGCGCAGGTCGACCGCGCTGTCGTTGAAAGTGAAGAAGCTGGCTTCGCCAAGATACTCACCGGCAAAGGCTCAGATCAAATAGTAGGCGCGACCATGGTGGGAGCACACGCGGGCGACTTACTGCATGAGTTTGTCGTTGCGATGAATGCACGCGTTGGCCTAGGCCGAATTGCGTCGATGATTCACGTCTATCCGACACTTGCCGAGCTAGCGCGCAAAGCTGGCGATCAATACAATAAAACGCGACTTACACCACGCGCGAAGCGCATCTTCACGTGGCTTTACTCGCAAGGGCGATGAAAGCGCGGAAGCTACTCTTACTAGTCGGTATTATTATCGTGCTCGTCGTGGGGGTGCGGCTTCTTCCGGTTACTAGCTGGCTCAAGTCTTTCAGTGGTTGGGCGGGCAGCCTCGGTCCAGTTGGCTTTGTTGTGTTTGTGCTGGTCTATGCGCTCGCCACGGTCTTGTTTGTTCCTGGCTGGCCACTAACAGTTGGGGCGGGATTCACCTTTGGCCTTCTCGTCGGTACGGCCGCCGTGTCACTTGGCTCGATAACAGGTGCGTCGCTCGCGTTTCTCATCGCACGGTCATTCGCTCGGCACGCAATCGAGTCGATGACGAACAAGAATGAACGCTTCCGTGCACTGGACCGCGCGATCGGCGAGGAAGGCTGGAAGATGATCTTCCTTCTTAGGCTAAGTCCGGTGGTGCCGTTTAACCTAAGTAACTACTTCTACGGGATCACAGCGGTAAGGTTCTGGCCCTACTTTTTCGCCAGCTGGATCGGAATGCTCCCTGGAACAGTGCTCTATGTCTATCTCGGCACGGTTGGTAAAGCCGGCGTGGATGCCGCGGCCGGCTCGCCGGCAAAACATAGCTGGCAATATTGGACGTTCCTGACGCTCGGATTGTTAGCTACTATTGTCGTCACTGTCTGGGTGACGCGAATCGCGCGCGCGGCGCTCACTTGTCGCGCGCCAAGTAGTGCGTCACTCAGCTAGCTCGGCTCGATTCGAGCCGGTCGCCGATTCGCGCACAACGATGCGCCCGTTCGCCCGCCAGTAGTCGCGTTGCTTTCGGAACGGCAAAAGAAGCGCGCTCGCCATCGTGTTGTCCTCGGGACGCGAGTACGCCGGGACGCCAATTACGATTTCCGATTGCGCCACGTTCAGCCCAAGCGTGCGATGCAGCCGGTCCCAAAAACTGAAAATCGTGCCGAAGTTCGAATTGTTCTCTCGATGCACCTGTGAGTGATGAATGCCGTGCATGCGCGGTGTGACTATAACTTTGCTTAGTATGCGCTCGAGCCGAATGGGCAGGCGCCAGTTGCTGTGGTGAAAAAGCACCTCGGCTTGGAAAACCATTTGGTAGATGAAAAACGCGCCGGCTGAAATCCCGATCAAGCTCACCTGAAGAACGCCGAGCACAGCGGAAAACGCGATTTCGCCGAAGTGAAAACGAAAGGCGCTCGAGACATCCAGATCAGGATCGATGTGATGAACGTTATGGAAGCGCCACAGGAACGGCACGCGGTGGTTAGCCAGGTGCCAGTAGTAAAACGTAAGGTCCATCAACAAGAAGCTAACGATGAAACGCACACCAGCGGGCGCGTTAAACATGTGCACGATCCCGAACGTCTGCTCCGCGTTTCAATGCAAGGCGCGATGCGCCGCCGGTTGCACCACAGTCAAAGCGACCATGAAGGTCAGCGCCGAAAGCACCACATTAATTCCCAGCCGGGCAATCAAAACATGCGTTTCACGTCGCAGCGGAAACCGCCGCTCAATGGTAAACAAAGCCAGCGCAATCAGCATGACCAGCGCCGCAGGAACCACCTTCATCACGCCGGATATCATAACGAAGGTTCGCTGTGCCGCGATTGGACCGCAGATCATCGGTCGCTTGCAAGTGTGGTCGGATCGGCTGACACGCATCCGAAGCGAGAAGGTAGTGTTACACTAAAGTGCTACAATCTCGCGGAGGTGACGGGCGAGTTGCCCGCCAGAACGCTTCTTCGCCACGAACTTCGTCCAGCATCTGAACAATTGCGGCGTCCCTCACTGCGCGATCGACAGTGACGACGAAAAGCTCGACCCTCAACCGGTTTCATCCCGAAGCGGAGTTCATCACCCTCGCGTATCGTCGTCACACCGGGAGCGTTCTGATCCCGGCATGATCGTATTACATTCTGCATCGGAAATCCGGTCAGACGTTCGTGCACAAGGCACACGCACTCGAAGATCGCCGGGGCGGATTTTATAGTGCAACGGCGCGTCGATCATTTTGACTTCGCCATCAAAGCAGACTGGCACGGGCGACGGCGTGATCTCCAAAAGCAGTTCCCGAGCAGAAACGCTCTCGAAGTCCTGAGTCTCTCGTACTTGCCGCTTCAACATGCGAAGGCCGAGGCGCATCAAACCAACCGGGCTGATCGGTTTTGGCACATAGACGGCGAGTTTACCCGCCTCGATGCAGTCGCGGCCGCGGAGATGAAAATAGTCGAGTTCCTCTGGATTGTTGCAGACGAAGACGAAGCGGCTGCGGAAGAAGCGTTCGCCCGCATCAGTCGTTAGGCGAATCGTCATCACGTTCCCCCAGGATCCGAACGCAATTGTGAACAGCAGGTCTCTCTGACGGCGCGAATTGCTGTTCCAGTTCACTCAACGTTCCCAGCAGCGGTGCAAGCGGCGTTCGCAGTTCGTGGCTGACGGTTTCGAGCAGCTTGTTCTTTGCTTCTGTCTGGGCTTCCGCGCGGAGCAGGTCGTTGTTAACTGCGACCCACTCCTCGTGCGTCGGCAGTTTGACGACGTGCGGAACGAGCGCGCGTAAAACGAGCACCGTAGCGACAGCCAGAAAAGCAGTTCCAAGTCGCGTAGCAACAAGCGACCAGACGACGAACGGCCCGTGAAACCAGACAGTCAGCAGACCAAAAAATGAGGTCACACCGCACAGAAACAAGAACGCGGCGATGCAAAGAACGACCCAGCCAAACGGCACATCCGATCTCTCCCGAACAATGCGAAAGAGTGAAAACGGCATGATGCAGAACGCGACCGCGATGCTGACGCTCGATGCCAAGCTCAGCCAGGTCAGAAACTGTGGCGGGGTGTAAGCGCGCGACCGCTCGAGCAAAATCGAGAACAGATGAGGACCAAAGTACCAAAATCCAACGACGATGGCGCAGAAGAGAACGAGAAACGCTGCGTATGAGCGGGCGACACGCTGCAGGCTAACTTTCATAAAGCGCGCAAACAGGGGGATCGTATTCTACATCACCGCATCTCTGGTGCCAAGCGCCGCGAAACTCTGCGGCAGCTTTGCGAAGTGGCAAAGTCTTCCGGTCCGAGATTGGCGCAACCTGCAGCTAAATGGGCTAAGAATTTAGTATGTTGAAAGTCACTTCCACGTGGCGACGACGGATGCCTGGCAGCTTCCGCCCGTAGGCGGAGAGACGGCCGATAAAGCGCACGGATTCGCGGCAGCAGTTCCCATACAGTGCGCATCGACCGACCGCACTGTTGACGTGGGAATCGTCATCCGCGCTGAGATCGACGCAGCTCGCGTCGATGGCGTCGGGCCGGGTTCACGAATCGCTGCTGTCGCGCATGCTGCAGCAAAGTTCGTCATCCCAAAACTCAGCCGCCAAGCTGCGTGGAAGCTGTACGGAATGGATCTCGTGCACATACCGGGGGCATGGCAGCTCGCCGATGCTGTAGAGTCGAAGTTGGCAATCGAGGCGGAATTGACGGAGGCGGTCGCAGAACAGCTCTGGGCCGGGACGCAGCGCCAGCCCGATGTACGGGCGGCGTTCGAACGATGCCGCTATTATCTAAAATTTGGTATCCAGGCCGGAATACAGGACCGCGAAAAGACGATCAGAGCCGCTCATTTCATCGCTCAATGTGTGACGCGAGCGATCGCACCGCCGCGAGCTTTGTGGCATCCGTCTATGGGTCCGAAGTTCTTTGCCGAGATGGAGACATTGGCGCGCCGCGTCAACATTGCCGATCCGGCGTATCGAGTGCTCGTGGCGAATGCCGAGACAGCGCTGGAGATGCTCAGTCCACCGGTTTTCTGGGCAGAGTTCCCACCGAAACCCGCGGGCATCGACGACATTTGAAGCAATGGAACTGAAGCGGCTGGGGAGCTTTAGCGTTCAATCCGCATTGCGCGTCTTCGGGAGCCGATCTAATCCGTAACGACGGATTTTGTATTGCAGCGCGCGGCGGCTGATCCCGAGCCGGGCTGCGGCTTCCCCGCGGTTGGAAGTGAGTTTCAACAGCGTTTGGCGAATCAATTCAGCCTCGACTTGCGCTACTGTCATGCCAGGCCGGATAAGAAACGCGTCAGCGACACCGTTCGAATGCAGCAGCGGTGTAGGAAGATCGTCCATTTCGATGCTGTTGCGCGCTACCGTCACAACCAGCCGCTCAATCAGATTGCGCAACTGGCGCACGTTGCCTGGCCACCGCAGGGTCTGAAAAAAACCAACCACTTCACGGCTGAACTTCTTCTCTCTGCGTCGGTGTTTGGCGCAAAAATGCGCGGCGAATGATTGAACCAGGGTGGGAATGTCCTCGGCTCGGTCGCGCAGCGGCGGGATCTGCACCATGACGATATTCAGCCGGTAGTAGAGGTCTTCGCGGAACCGGCCGTTCATGCTTTCGCTCTCAAGATCTTTGTTTGTCGCTGCGATGATGCGCGCGTCTGCACGTTCGGCTTTGTGACTGCCGACCGGCCGGAAGATGCCGTCTTCGAGCACGCGGAGAAGATCAGCCTGTCCTTTCGAAGAAAGGTCACCGATCTCGTCCAAAAACAAGGTGCCGCCGTGCGCCAGGTGGAACCGTCCTGGCTTATCGCGAATCGCGCCGGTGAAAGCTCCGCGGACGTGTCCGAATAGCTCCGCCTCAATCAAGCTGTCAGGTAATGCGGCACAGTTCACTGCCACGAACGGACGTGCGCTCCGTCGGCTCTTTTCGTGAATCGCGCGCGCCGTGATTTCTTTTCCAGTGCCGCTTTCGCCTTCGATCAGGACGGTCACGTCAGTCGCGGCGATCCGTTGCACGAGCTGATTTACTTGCTCCATGGCGCGACTGGTGCCTACGAAAATGTTCGGTTCCGAACGTCGCTTTAGCCGCGCGCGTAATTGCTGGTCCTCGGCGATGAGTGCTTGATAATCGAGCGCCTTCCTCACCGAATCGATCAACTGGATTGCGTTGATAGGCTTGGCGAGATAGTCGTACGCCCCCTTCCGAATTGCTTCGACCGCTGTCCGAATTGTTCCCTTTTCGCCGACGAGAATGAACTGGGTATCCGGCGACACGGAATGGATTTTTTCCATTAAACCGATGGCGTTGGTGCGTTGCGCGTCGAAAGATTTAACGATGATGTTGAACGACTCCGCGGCCACGGCGGAAACCGCATCCGCTTCGTGCGACGCGACTGTGACGTTGTAGCCGACGCCTGAGAGCGAGTCCTCCAGGACGCCGGCGGAGCGCGTGTCGCGGTCGACAACAAGAATGTGAATTTTCGTTGGATCGATCGCCCCAGATTGCGGTGCACATCCCAGCTGATACAAGTGCAAATTTTGCGCATTGCGACGGATATCACGCGTCAATCTGCGCACCCGAAATCAGATAAACCACTGCGGATCAATGTCTTAACGTTAGCTGCTGCGTCACGGCATGTAGTCTGCAGATACTGAACGGCGATGCGTTCAACCGAGATACAGCGAATCAATGCGCGCCGCGGCGTTTGCCCGCAATGCCGGGACATCTGATGAACGCGCTCGCAAAATACGCGGCCCTCCTCGACGAAGAGTTTTTTGACGAGCCGGAGGTTTCTCCCGCGGACGAATTGTTCGATCGCATTTACCCGCCAACAATCCGGCAACTCTCGTGGAGGCATTGGACTCCAGTGTGCGTCGCCGTAGAAGCTGTAAAGCTGCTGGGCTTATCTGCGCAGACGCGTCTGCTCGATGTTGGATGCGGCCCGGGCAAGTTCTGCTTGGTCGCTGGCGCTTTGACTGCAGCGTCAATCACCGGGATCGAACAGCGCAGCGATTTAGTCGAGATAGCCCGGTTCGCAGCAGCGAAGCATCACCTCAATAACGTCGAGATCATCCACGGCAATGTGAGCGATCTGTCGTTCGCCGATTTCGACGCCTTCTACCTCTACAATCCGTTTGAGGAGAACGTCTACGAAGGGCAGAAAATCGACTCTACCATTCCGCTTTCACTGAACTTGCTTGTGCGATACACGGCGTACGTCGCCGAGCAGCTGCAATCAAAGCCGATCGGCACGCGCGTCGTTACCTACGGAGGCGAGGGTTGCGAAATTCCGCCCTGCTTCATCTGTAGGAACACCGCATTCGGAGGCGAGTTAAAGCTCTGGATCAAAACGCGAGAGCCCAGAGACGAGGATTTCGAGATCGCATTGCACAAAACCGTTCCGATAACCGGCGGCGCCAGTTTCGATTCGAAAAATCCAAACCTATGACATCAATTACTCCTACTCAGTCGAGCAATGTAGCCGGTTGGCTACGCGAACTCTCAGACCTCGAGCGCGGTGGCGCGAATGGCAAACGCCGCCGCGGCCCAGCCGCCGTCCGAGCCAATTCGCTCCGCGAACTCATTCCCACTTCGATCCTTCTGCACTACGATCGGCTGAGAGAGCGCGGCAGGCAGGCGGTGGCGCAGGTAAAACGCGGCATCTGCGGGAGCTGTCATCTTGCATTTCCCAGCGGCTCCCTCGCGACACTTCGTCGAACGACCGGTACCCTAAACGTGTGCGTGCACTGCGGCGCGTTCGTCTACTTGGCAGACGATGAGCCGACTGGCAGCGCCGCGGTTAAACGCGCGGTCAAGGGATCAGCCGCTGCGGTCAACCCACGCAAACACGCACGGAGACCAGCCCTTGTTGCATGATCGATCCAAGCTCTGCCCGCGCATCTGGTCCCGCCAGCGAGGAATGCGAATCTCACGGCTTTGACATCGTTCGCACGCTGCGCGAGCTGGCCTTGATCGAACTGGACCAGAGAACAAGACCCGCTGCGCTCGAATCGCGACGGCTGAATCTCAGACAACAGCTGTCCGGCGACGTACTGAAGATTCACGATTCGCTCGTCGCAGAAGGCAAGCTGAGCGTCGCCCCGCGCTTTGCTGAAACGTGTACTGAATGCGCTGGCGACGTGCCGGTGTGTCGTGAAACGATCCGACTTGCGCGCATCTTTGTCCAATGCCCTCATTGCCGCGCGCTTCTTTACGGGTAGCCGCTGAGTAGCGCTTCGGCGAATTATCATCACAAAGGCATGAGCGTGGAGCCTCGAAGCATACTTTGCGCAGACACCAATCCGTATTTCCTTCACTTTGTGGCCGAGTTTCTCTCTGGGAACGGGTATGAAGTGGATGCAGCGAGCAACGTCACTGACGTATTGTCGCTGCTTCATAACAAAGCTGCGCGATATGGGCTCATCATACTGGCCGATTGGTTTCCCGGTGTGGAGATCAGCGAACTTTTGAGTGCCGTTCGTGCAACAGCGTTCACGGGTAGGATCGTTGTTAGTTCGGGAGAGTTGTCGGCTGCGCAGAAGCGGCAATTCGAAGAACTTGGCGCCTCTTCATTTCTGCTGAAGCCGGCCGGCTATTCTGACTTATTAAGCCTTGTAACTCAGCCGGGACAACAGCTTCCGAACTGATCTTGTCATGAAGCGTCGCACCCCAAATGCATTTCGTGTTCGGGTCGCGGAAGGCCAGCCCGTCATTCCCGACGTTGCTGCCGCCAGCGTCCCAGCACGCTTTCGGGGAAAGCCGTCGATTGATTCGTCGCGGTGTCCCGATGGCTGCGTAGAATGCATTACTGCCTGTCCTACGGGAGCTATCTCGGCGAACCCGTTAACCATCGATCTTGGCGCGTGTGTGTTTTGCCCGATCTGCGCCGCGGCATGTCCGGAAGGCGCGATCACGTACACGAACAATTACAAAATGGCGGCGACATCGCGTGAAGGATTGCTTTTGCGCGAAGGCTGCGCGGTCACGCCTGAAACCGCCTCGAGTGAGATTCGCCGTCTGTTCGGGCGTTCGCTCAAGCTGCGTTCGGTATCAGCCGGCGGTTGCAGTGGTTGCGAACTGGAACTGAATGCGCTCGGCAACGTCAATTTCGACATCGGCCGCTTTGGGATCGAGTTCGTCGCATCGCCGCGACACGCCGACGGCATCGTGATCTCCGGCACGACGACGCGCGCGATGGCGCACGCCCTGAAGGCCACCTACGAAGCGGTACCGAAACCGAAGCTGCTCATTCTTTTTGGCACGTGCGCGATCAGCGGTGGAATCTTCCAGCGTTCGGATCAGCTCGCGCGAGATTTCATCGAGAAGCATAAGGTTGACCTGTACATTCCGGGTAATCCGCCGCATCCCCTGACATTCATACATGGCTTGCTTGAGTATCTGCGCGGGAGGGCGCCAACACGGCGCTGACTTTGTCGCCCGGCCCGGTTTCACAGTATGGAACTTAACGCGGTGGAAGTCGGCTCTCTGCTGCACATGCCTGAGAAGCAGGTTCGGGAATGGGCGCATTCCGGCAGGCTGCCGCATCTCGGTGCGCAGGGACGCTTGCGTTTCAACCGGCAGGCGGTTCTTGAGTGGGCACTGGCGTGCGGCCATCCGCTAAATCTTGGCCCAGTCGAAGAAGACGCCGCCGGATTACCGCCGGTAAGCGAGCTCTTCACGCCAGATCGCTTCCATTACGGAGTACCTGGCACCACCTTCGGCGAGGTATTTCGCGCTGCGCTCGATGTCTTCGCGTTGCCACCGGACACAGACAAGGAGCTGCTCTATGACCTGCTCGTTAGCCGAGAGAAGTTAATGACGACGGCAATCGGTGATGGCCTTGCTATTCCGCACCTTCGAGTTCCGCTCGTAGCGAAAGTGCCGCGACCGACGCTTGGTATCTTCTTTACCACGCAGCCGATCGACATGGGAGCGCTCGATCATAAGCCGGTCCACACGCTCTTCGTGCTTTTAAGTCTCACTCCAAAGCAGCACCTCGAGTTGCTCGCGCGACTTTCATTTATATTCCGTCAACCGGCATTCGTACAGTTGCTCGGCGACCGAGCCCCCGCGGAGACGATCTGCGATTGGATTCACCGGCTGGTGCCTAACGACAAGCGCGTCAGATGATCGTTCTCTTCATCATTGCGCTCGTGCTGCACGGCCTTAATCTGATTCTGCCCGCGCTAATCCGTGATAGCCGCCGACTCAATGTTGTAGCCAACGTTGTGAACTCAACCGCGCTTCTGTGCGGCCTTTCCTTCTCTCTGTTTCTTCTGCTCGGTACTCATCGACTCGAATACCGCTTCTTTCTGCCAGTCGCAGGTACGGTCGTAATTGGATTCGACGGGCTATCAGTGTTCTTTCTCTTTACCTTTCAGCTGCTATCGCTCGCCGGAAGTGCCTACGCGATCCATTACCTGCGGCACTACATCAACCTTGGCCTGTCAGTGCGGGCGCACCTCTGGTTTCTGACGCTGCTCATCGTCTCGATGCAGCTCGTCGTCATCTCCCACAATGCTCTGGTCTTTCTCATTGCCTGGGAGGCGATGGCGCTTGGAGCCTATTTCTCGATCGTATTCGAGAAGGAGAAGCCGGAAGTGCGACGTGGCGGGTTGTGGTACTTGGTCGCGACTCATGCCAGCGCTCTCTTGCTCTACGTCTGTTTTCTGATCTTGCACGAGCTTACCGGCAGTTGGAACTTCGCTGACTTTTCAGCACACGCCGCCTACGACCCGCGAGTTCTAGCCGTCATCATGCTCACCGGCTTTGTAGGGTTCGGGATCAAGGCCGGGTTCATGCCGTTCCATGCATGGCTCCCGAATGCGCATCCGGCGGCGCCAGCCCACGTTTCGGCTTTGCTCTCCGCGATCAACATCAAAGCAGGGATCTATGGCATCGTGCGTTTAATGCTCATCGTGCCCGCGATGAACCCCGCGTACGGCTGGGGCCTTCTTGCTGTGTCACTCGTTTCGGCAGTGCTTGGCGTCTGGTACGCACTGGCGCAGCACGAGGTTAAGAGACTTCTCGCCTATCATTCGGTGGAAAACATCGGGATCATCGGCTTGGGTTTAGCCGTCGCCTGGCTGGGTCGCTGTTACGGATTACCGGAGCTCGTCTTATTAGGCTTTGCCGGTGCGCTTCTTCACACGCTCAATCACGCGATCTTCAAAGGCCTACTGTTCTTCGGCGCTGGCCACGTCTATCTTCAGGCGCACACCGGCGACGTCGAGAAGATGGGTGGGTTTGCTCGTGTGATACCAGTCACCGCAACCGCGTTTCTCGTCGCCGCAATCTCGATTTGCGGCTTACCTCCTTTCAACGGCTTCATCAGCGAGTTTTTGATCTACAAAAGCTTCTTTCGCGGTGCCAGCATGCTGCACGGCTACGCGCCGTTGGTCCTGCTGTTCTCCTCAGTCGGCCTGGCATTCATGGGCGGACTTGCCGTCGCCTGTTTCACCAAGCTTTACGGAATAGTGTTTCTAGGTGCTAACCGTTTTAGCGCAGATCTAACGCCAAAAAAAGAGTCAGTGGTTTCGTCCTTTGCCTTACTCGCGCTGGCAACTCTATGCGCAATCATCGGTGTATTCCCGCACACCGGATTGTGCCTGATCTCGCCTGCGCTTGTCGAACTTACCGGCACCGTTGTTGCGCCGTCCGGCTGGGCGTCGCCACTGCAACAGTTATCGACGGTGTTCCTTCTCTTCCTCGCGCTTGTGGCTGCGATCTACGGCGTGAAATTGCTTCTGCAACGCAAAGCTGGCGTTCGCCTGCGCGAAACTTGGAGCTGCGGTTATGCATCAGTCACGTCGCGCATGCAATACACCGCTTCCGGCTTCGCGGAAGAGCTGGTCAGGCTCGGGCGTCCGATGCTGGCTGTCGCCGTCCATTGGACAACGTTTCGCGGCGTCACGCCGGTAGCGAGCGGGTTCCGGTCGCACGTTCACGACCGAATGGAAAACGCTTGGCTCGCACTTGATCGCGCAATTGGCATCGTGCTCGGCGCCTTTCGCTGGATTCAAAGCGGCAACATTCGCCACTACGTCCTCTATACGTTCGCAGCCGTTGTTTTTTACCTCCTGTGCGCGCTCATATGGTGAATCGCGACTCTCTCTCTTGGCTCGCATGGGTAGTTGTCCTCGCGATCGCACCGCTGCTTCTCGGCATTATCAATAAACTAAAAGCGCGGTTATCCGGCCGTTTCGGCGCGACGGTGTTTCAGCCTTACTACGAGCTGCTGCGGCTAGCGCGGAAGGAAACCGTTTACAGCACGAGCGCAGGATTCATCACGCGTGTCGCGCCGGTGATCGTCTGGAGCACGATCGCGTTCGCGATGCTGTTGCTGCCGCTCGGACGATCAGCGCCGATTTCATTTTCCGGCGACATCATTCTGTTCGCCTACCTCCTCGCACTGGGGCGGTTCTTCCAAATCCTCGCAGCGCTCGACGTAGGCAGCAGCTTCGAAGGAATGGGCGCGAGCCGTGAAGCTCGGTTTGCGGTGTTCGCCGAGCCAATTTTCTTCTTCACTGTCGGCAGCCTCGCGATTGTCACACGCAGCTATTCATTCGCGACAATTCTCGGCGGTATCTCATGGACCGATCCCCTCTTCGTTGTTTTTGTCTGCGTGGGAGTGCTCTCGCTCTTTTTCCTGATGATCACCGAGTGCTCGCGTATGCCTGTCGATGATCCAACTACGCACCTCGAACTGACCATGATTCACGAGGTCATGATTCTCGATGCTTCGGGCATTGATCTCATGCTCTATCAGCACGCTGCGTCCTCAAAGCTTCTGCTCTATAGCATCCTAACTGCGCTGTTGTTGAATCCGTTTGGCGTGCTCGGTCCCGCCTCCGGCATGGCGCTGTTCATTCTGATTGTTCTCGCGCTCGCTGCGGCGGTCGCGCTCGTGGAAACGCTCATGGCGCGCTTTCGGCTCGTGCTGGTCCCGCAATTCCTGCTCTTCGCGACCGCGATAGGTGTGTTGAACACCCTGATCTTCACGTTTTCCCGTCACTCGTGATCAACGTCCTCACAATTCTGTTCTGTCTGACGCTGATTTATCTCGCCGTCAGCACCCGTCTATCAGCCTACGTGCTGATCCTTGTCTTTCAGGGAGCTCTCGTCGCAGGCGTTCATATCCTAGCCTACCTCGCGGACTCTGAGGGCTCACATCTTGTGGTCGCGGCAGCGGTGTTAGGTGTGCGCACGATCTTAATACCTATTTACATCTTAAGGATTATTCGACAGCTCGACATGAGCCGTGGCGATCGTACCCGCCGCTACCATCCCGCGTTCCTCATCCAAATGACGCTTGTGGTGGTCGGCGCATTTATCCTTTCGCAGCAGCTATCGCGATTCACTCCGCTCGATGTGGTTCCTTTCGGAACTGCCATCGCCGGCATCGCAGCCGGCGGCCTTCTGATTGTCCGCCGTCGGCTGCTCCTCGCCCACATCGTCGGCTTTCTTATCATGGAAAACGGGCTGTTTCTGCTCGGCCTTGGCATCCAGGCCGATATGCCGTGGATCATCGAACTCGCCGGATTGCTCGATCTTTTCGTCCTCGTCTTTCTGATGGGTATCGCCATCAACCATCTCAAGACGCATTTCGCGGAAGCGGCGAGCGAGCAACTGACCGGTCTTCGCGAATGAACGCCGCTGTCGTCGCCGCACTGCTGGTCGGGCCAGTAGTTGCGACTGTTGTCGCGGCATTGAGTCCCTCAAAGCTCGTAAACCACAGTGTCACACTTGCTGCTAGCGTGGCGCATCTCGTGGCGTCGCTCTACTGCTTGATCGCGCAACACAATCCGTTTCCCGCCGGCTCGTGGCTCGCTGTCGATCCGCTGGGCGCATTCTTTCTCGCAATTCTCTCGCATACGTTTCTGCTCGTAACACTCTATTCACCGCGTTTCCTGCGCCGGATGGACGCGCCGGAGTATATCCGATCCAACCGTCTCTTTTATCCGGCGCTAAGCTTCTATCTTCTCGCGAACACACTCGTGCTCGTCGTGCAGCAAATCGCGCTGCTCTGGGTCGTGTTGGAACTCACTACGTTCAGCCTCGTCCCGCTAATTTATTTCTATCGCACGAAAGAGTCGCTCGAAGCGGTCTGGAAATACCTCTTCCTCGTTTCAATCGGACTGATTTTTCTCTTCGTCGGCATCCTCTTTCTCGCGCTTTCAGCTCGCGGCGTAGTTGCTCAGTCGGGATTCGTCGCATCCACCCTCGCCGACGCTGCCGGACGTCTGAATCCGCTATGGGTGAAGGCGAGTTTCGTTTTCGTCCTCGCCGGGTTAAGTCCGAAGATCGGGCTCGCGCCACTCCATCCGGCAGATATCGATGCGACGGCCAACGCTCCCGCGCCAGTCGCTGCACTAATGGCGGCCTCACTTCGGAGCACCGCCATTCTCGTCTTGCTGCGCTTTTATCAAGTCGTCGCGGCCAGCAGTGTCCGCCCTTTCGCGCAGCGGCTACTGATTATAGCCGGCCTCGCCTCTCTCGCTGTCGCGGCGATCTACATGTGGCGCAGCCGAAATTACAAACGGTTGCTCGCATATTCGAGTGTCGAACATCTCGGTATCGTCGCACTAGGCATCGGAATCGGCGGTATCGCTTTGCTCGGCGCGCTTCTCCACCTGCTCTTTAACTCACTCGGCAAAGTCGTGCTCTTTTTTATGGCTGGAAACATCCATCAAAACTACGGCTCCCGCGAAATTCAGCGCGTCACTGCGCTGTCAAAACGTTTGCCGTGGACAGGCCTGCTCTGGGGCGTCGCGTTTTTCTACATCATCGGAACACCGCCGTTCGGCATTTTCTTCAGCGAACTTTTGCTGCTCCGCGGCATGATCCGCGGTGCCAACTGGCTGGCGCTCGGATTGTTTCTCGCGCTTCTGATGGTGATCTTCATTAGCCTCGGGCGCGCTATGCTTCGCATGTTGCAGACGCCCGGCGCAGCCTCGGCGCCTAACGAGCAGATCGAACCGTTCAACGCTTCTCACGCGCTTGGTCTTTACGCAATGGCGCTTTCGATTCCTCTCGCGCTCTTCCAACCGATCCTGCTCTTCAATCCACTCCGAGCGATTCTGGCCGGGTTTGGCGTTGCGATATGAACGCACAGCCGGTCGCGCCGGGCAGCATTATCGAGCTGGATGAATCGGTGCCGCTGAAACGCGGCGACTGGATTGCGGAATCGCGCCGGCTAGTGCGCGATGGCGCTCGGCCGGTGGCGTTGCTTGGCACAAAAGACGGGTACGGAGTCCGCGTCTGGCTCGCGCTTGCGTCAGATTCAACCGGCGAGCTGTTCCTCAACAGCACTGTCTTTTCAGCGCACGACCGGCTCGCCTACGCCGCGCTTTCCTACGACGTGCCGCAGATGAATTACTTCGAGTGCGATCTCTATGAGCAAACGGGCATCGTGCCGGAACGGCATCCATGGCTTCGCCCGGTCCGCTCAGGCAACGGATGGCGCCGGGACGGCAACGCCTACTCGTTCTACCGCGTCGAAGGAGAAGAGGTTCATGAAGTCGGCGTCGGGCCGGTGCACGCCGGCGTTATCGAACCCGGCCATTTTCGTTTCCAGTGCCACGGCGAAGAGATTCTCCACGTTGAAATTCACCTCGGCTACCAGCATCGCGGCGTTGAGGAATTGCTTCCACGGCAGAACCGTGCGCAACAGCTCGTGCTGGTTGAGTCGATCGCAGGGGATTCCGTCATCGCGCACAGTACAGCTTTTTGCGCGGCGATCGAAACGCTGTCGGGATTTAAGCCGTCCCTGCGCTCTCAGGCGGTCCGCGGCATCGCAGCCGAGCTCGAGCGAATCGCAATGCATCTCTCGACTCTCAGCGGTATCGCGACCGATATCGGATTCGCCTTGCCCGCGGCAGCATTCGGCGCGCTGCGAACTTCTGTCATTAACCTGACCGCGGAGATTTGCGGCAGTCGCTTTGGCCGTGGCTGGATTATTCCTGGCGGCGTCCGTTTCGACTTCGACGAGGCGTTGATCGCGCGGACGCGTTCCGTCCTTTTGGACGTGCTGGCGAAGTTTCCTGACGTCGAGGCGCTGCTCTTCGATGCTCCATCAGCGCTCGCGCGAATGGAAGGCACTGGAATCGTGACGCTGGAGCAAGCGTGCGCGATTCCTCTCGTTGGTCTCGCCGCCCGCGCCTCTGGCGTATCGATTGATGCGCGATCGGATTTCCCCTACGGAATCTACCGCTATTCGTCAGTGCAATCGCCGACACTTGAATCCGGCGACGTCTACGCGCGCGCCAAGTTGCGCGCCTTGGAGATTCGCGCCTCGATCGAATTTATTCGAGAGCAACTCGACAATCTGCCACCGACAAAATCGAATGCGCCGGTGGCCGAGATGAAGCCAAACGGCTTCGTCGTTAGTTTAGTCGAGGGGCATCGCGGAGAAATCGCACACATGGTGTTCACCGATGCCCGCGGGACCATCTCGCAGGTGAAGATCAAGGACCCTTCATTCAACAACTGGCAAGGCGTGGCGGTCGGAGTCCGCGAAAATGGCATCTCCGATTTCCCGCTCTGCAACAAAAGTTTCGATCTCTCTTACGCCGGCCACGATCTCTAATCGTCCGCCACGCCGTTGATGAGATTTCGTTGAAGCTCTTCCGCTCACGCTAGCTCCCGCTCGGCGACGACGCCCGGCAGCCGCTTCGGCGATTTGATCCGCAGTTGCTTGTTCACACTCGTGCGACCGAAGACGACTTCGATATCCCGAGCAGGCACACCGAATTCCCGCGCGAGAAAACGGACCATGTGATCGGTTGCCTTGCCGCCATCCGGCGCCGCGGTCACGCTCACTTTCAGCTGATCACCTTTGACCTTGCCGATTGCATCCGTCTTCGCGCGCGGTTTGCCGAGGATGTTGAGCACGAGCGTGTCGTCCTCCCATCGGAAAAAGGCCGGCTTCGCGATCGCACTGCGATGCATCACGGCGGCCATCATATCCCTCTGACGCATAGAGGAAAGAGGTGCCTAGCTCCGTGGACAGCGCCGCCGTGAGCCTACTGCAACACCAGGTGCGCGGGATCGAAAAAGCTATCCGCCTGAGGCGCGGTATAATCAGCAACATTCGGCAGAACCGCGACTCAGCTACAGCGCGCCGCACCAGCCTGAACCGGCGGGCATGGCACCGACCCATAGCTGCAGAAGACGCAGCAATCTCCCGGCAGCGGCTTCAGCCGCCCGTGACATTCGGGGCAATCATAGAAAAAAAGACAGGCGTTGGTCGGCATGGATTCTTCGGTTTGATGACCGCATTCCGGGCAGGTGATCCGTGAGACCAGCTGCGGCTCTCCCGATCGACGACTCGGACCGGCGAAGTAATTCCAAATCCAGCCCGGGCATAATCGAACAAAATGGCCATAACGAGGCCGGCGCCGATCGTCAGCCATTATCATTTGATGAAGTTCACTCCGAACATCCTCGATTCAGCTGGTGATGAGCTTAGCACGGCAGATCGGCCTCTGGCGATCACGCGAACGCATCTGCGCTCTCGCGGGCGAAAGGCAAAACTAACGCCAGTTCTGCGGTGTCGCCGTCGACACGGCGATGAATGCTTAATGGTTAGGCTCATTCTATCGCTCGCTGCGCGCCGTAAAGGTATTGCTCGCGTGCGCTGCGCTCCACCTTGACTGTGCTCGCTCCGCAAGTGGAGGTGCGTATCGGTTGCGCTTGAGAGCAGTCGGGTGTCTCCGCCATGAATGCTCCCGCGTCAGCGCGTGAGTGAAAATGCGTTGCAGCTCCTGCGCGAAAGATTCAGCGCGCGTGCGATCCCGCCGATCAACCAACACAAATTCCAACCGAAGAGTGTTACATTAAAGTGTTACAATGCGTTCGAAGGCTCGAATCCGAAAACGTGTAAGTTATTCATCCCGACCGAGAAGAGATGGTGCGCGGCCCGGGGTTCGAACCCGGGACCCCTACCGTGTCAAGGTAGTGCTCTACCACTGAGCTAACCGCGCGAAGAGGAGTGAAACGTGACGAGTGACCGGTGACGAGTCAAGCCGTCGGAACCGCCATGGGCGCGGCACTGCAACGAACTGAGGCGAGTACGGTTACGCCGCGAGCTTGGCGGCGTCTTTATGGCCGAGGATTCGAACGGTCTGCTGCAGCTGCTCGATCTGGAGCGGCTTTTT
>CADDYX010000007.1 GCA_902810735.1 Verrucomicrobiota bacterium
GAATGAATCGCCGGTGCCGGTGTAATTGTAGAGCGTCGGCGCGAACTGGAAGTAGGTGGTGTTGCTCCAGTTCAACTTGGCGCCAACCTGCCAGCCGAGCAGGAATGCATCGGTATTCGGCACACGCCTCGGCGCCGGGCCGATGGGGTTCTCAGGGTTCGAATCGTCGTAAACGAACTGCCCGAAATTCGCGAAGAGGTCGATCGACATCCCGGTGTCGGATTTTCCGCTCGCGATCTGTTTCCCGTCTTTGCTGGATGATGCGATCGATTGATCACCGCCGAATTTGAAAGTGTGCTTCCATTGTTCCGAGGCGCCTTCGGGGCTGATGTCCGCATCCCAGACCATCGACGTCGTAATGAATGGATTCGGCATCTTGCCGACCGTGAGGGTGATATCCTGGAAGCCTTTGTAACCGGCGTAGGCCTGGCCGACGAACAGTGTGTCGCTACTCTTCCCGAACGGTCCCGAGTCGTCGCCGAAGGTGACGTTGGTTGAACGCGGGCTGCTGCCGGTTTCGAAACGCACACCAAAAAACCAGTCGTCGCTCAGCGTTCCCCGAAGTCCGAGCCGGAGACGGTAACGCTCACGCTGGCGTTCGTAGGTGTCGTGGCGCGGATCGAGCGTGTTCGGCGCGCCCGTCTCGCCCCAGCGTGATTCGTAACGGACGCGGGCGTCACCGTACAGCTCGATCTCGGTGATCGGCGTCGACAGCTTCCACTTCGTCGCTGAATCGCGATGCTCCTCGATCTTCGTGTCGAGTTTCGCGGCGGCTACGGCAGGAGCTGGAGCGGCCGGAGGCGCTTTTTCCTTCTTCAACTCGGAGCGGACCTCCTTCGCTTCTTCGGCGGTGATGATCTTCTTCTTCACGAGCAAATCGAGGAGCGCGCTTGTCTCGTCGGCGTTGGCGACAACCGGGGTGGCGACCAAAACGAGCGCTGCCGTGCAAATGAGATGGAGGTTTTTAGACATAGGTGGGCATCTGCCTGCCCAGTCCTATTCAAACACTCCCAGGAGCTGCAATGCTCCTGTTCTTCGTCGCGTTCTTTTTCGCGACTCGGCCGTTAACCGCCAGTCGTGACTTCCGGCCGCGGGCCAGCTTTTTCGTTCAGCGCCGTCGTGAACTCCTGCAAACTGCTGACGATCTGCGGCGCTTTTTGCAACACGGTGGTGGCGAGCTTCTCTGCGTAATCCGGGCGGCGCTGCGACATTTCCGAGAGCGCCATCATGACGGCAAGCGCGTTGTTCACGCCGTGTTTGATCTCGCTGAACTTCTTCTGCAGCTCGTGCAATTCGGCTTGTGAAATAGTGCGCTCGGGCTCGCTCATCAGGGGTGATTCGGGCTGGAGAAACCGGTCGGTTGTGCTTGACTGACAGGTTCTAGGTAAGTCGTTCCGATGCCTGCGCAAGCGATAAAAATCAGTGGGGCGCGCCAGCACAATCTGAAGAACCTCGACGTCGAAATCCCGAGGGAAAAGCTGGTGGTCATCACCGGCCTCAGCGGCTCGGGAAAATCGTCGCTCGCCTTCGACACGCTCTATGCGGAAGGCCAGCGGCGTTACGTCGAAAGCTTGTCGGCTTACGCGCGGCAGTTCCTCGACAAGATGGAAAAGCCGGACGTCGACTTTATCGAAGGTCTGTCGCCGGCGATCGCAATCGAGCAGCGCAGCGCCGGCGCGAATCCGCGGTCGACGATCGCCACGACAACGGAGATTTACGATTACCTGCGCGTGCTTTTCTCCGCGATCGGGCAGCCGCACGATCCGCTCACAGGCGCGCCGATTCACCGACAAACCGCGCAGCAGATCGTGGATCAGATTCTCGCCTACGAACCGGACACAAAGATCGTGCTGCTTGCGCCGATCGTGCACAACGAAACCGGCGAGTTCCGCGATGTAATCGAGAAGGTGAAGCGCGAAGGATTTGTGCGTGTTCGCGTCGATGGCATTATTCACGAGCTTGGCCAGCCCGAGCCAATTCGGCTGAAGAAAGGCGAGCGGCATACGATCGAAGCCGTCGTCGATCGGCTCGTGATTCGTGAAGGAATTCGCGCGCGGCTCAATGATTCGATCGAGACAGCATTGAAATGGGGCAATCAGCGCATCGTCGTGCTGCGGGAAACATCAGCCGGCAATTGGGAAGCGCAGCGTTACTCGACGAACTACGGCAACCCGGACACGAACTTCACGCTCGGCGAGCTGACGCCGCGGCACTTTTCATTCAACAGCCACCTCGGAGCGTGTCCGGCATGTCACGGTCTCGGCACCCAGCTCACCGTCGACGCGGAGCTGATGATTCCGGAGCCGGCGAAATCGCTTGCCGATGGCGCGATTCTGCCGTGGCGGCGCGGCACGAAACGGATGCAGGCCTACTACAACGGTTTGCAGACGGCGCTGGTGAAACATTTCGGCATCGACGAGGAGCAGCCGTTCGCGGATCTGCCCGAGAACTTCAAGCAGACGCTGTTCTTCGGCACGGGCGATCAGCCGATCGAGATGAGTTTTGGCTCAAACGGCAAGTCGGCGAAAACCGCGCGGCCGTTCGAAGGTCTCGTGCCGCAACTGCAGCGGCTCTATGACGAGACGGAGAGCGAATTCACGCGCAATCGCATCCGTGCGTTCATGACGCGTGAGCCGTGCAAAGTTTGCAAAGGCGCGCGGCTGAAGCCGGAAATTCTGGCAGTCACGATCAGCGACGCGAGCGGGCGCGAGCTCAACATTCACGAGTTCTGCGAACAGACGATCAGCGCGGCCGCGGATTACACGTCACGGCTGCAGCTGACCGCGCAGCAACAGGAGATCGCGGGCGAAGTGATTCACGAGATCGCGTCGCGGCTGAACTTCCTCGTCGAAGTCGGTCTCGATTACCTGACGCTCAATCGCGAGAGCGGCACGCTGTCCGGTGGCGAAGCGCAGCGCATTCGCCTCGCGACGCAGATCGGCTCCGGTCTCGCCGGCGTGCTTTATGTGCTGGATGAGCCGAGCATCGGATTGCATCAGCGCGACAACGGACGGCTGCTCGGCACGTTGCGGCGGCTGCGCGATCTCGGGAACTCGGTGATTGTCGTCGAGCACGACGAGGAGACGATTCGCGCGGCTGATCACATTCTCGATCTCGGGCCCGGCGCTGGCCCACGCGGCGGCGAGCTGGTTGCGCAAGGCACGATCGACGAGGTGCTGCGCGCAAAGAATTCCGCGACCGCTGATTACCTTTCCGGCCGCGCGCGCATCAACATTCCGCGGCAGCGCGCCCAGCCGCGCAAGAGCGCTTACGGCGAAGGTTGGCTGACGCTGAAAGGCGCGACGGAGAACAACCTGAACAACGTTACCGCGTCCATTCCGATCGGCTGTTTCACCTGCGTGACCGGCGTCTCGGGCAGCGGAAAATCAACGCTGGTCGACGACACGCTGAGGCGCGCGCTGTTCCGGCATTTCTACAACTCAAAAGAGAAGCCGGGCGCGCATCGCGGCATCGATGGAATCGACCAGCTCGACAAAGCGATCGTGATCGACCAGAGCGCGATCGGCCGGACGCCGCGATCGAATCCGATCACCTATACCGGTGCGTTCGCGCCGATTCGCGAGCTGTTCGCGCAACTGCCGGCGGCACGCGTGCGCGGCTACGATGCCGGCCGGTTCAGCTTCAATGTGAAAGGCGGCCGCTGCGAAAATTGCGAGGGCGGCGGCTTGATCAAGATCGAGATGCACTTTCTGCCGGACGTCTACGTCGAATGCGAAGTCTGCCACGGCCGGCGCTACAATCGTGAGACGCTCGAGATAACCTACAAGGGGAAAAACATCGCGGACGTGCTCGACATGACGGTCGATGAAGCGGCGCGATTCTTCCGGAACGTGCCGGCGATTTCCGACAAATTGATCGCGCTGCTCGACGTCGGTCTCGGTTATCTGCGGCTCGGGCAGGCAGGCACGACGTTGTCGGGCGGCGAAGCGCAACGCGTGAAGCTCGCGGCCGAACTTTCAAAAAAGGCGACTGGACGCACGATTTACATTCTCGATGAGCCGACGACCGGCCTCCACTTCGCCGATATCGAAAAATTGCTGCATGTCTTGATGAAGCTGCGCGATGCGGGCAACACGCTGATCGTGATTGAGCACAACCTCGAGATGATCAAATGCGCGGACTGGATCATCGACATGGGACCGGAAGGCGGCGAAGGCGGCGGGAAAATCGTCGCGGCTGGTCCGCCGGAGAAAATCGCTGAAGTGCCGCAAAGCCACACCGGCCGCTATCTGCGCGCGCTCGTGAAAAACGCATGACGCGTTGTGTGTTGAACATCGCGGCGCTGTTCGTTGCGTTCGCGGTCGCTGCCGCCGACGACGCTCCATCGGTGCAACGCGCGGTCCAACCGCTGATCGATGGGGTGCCGCAGGTCGCGGTTGTCCGGTTGCGCGAGCTGTTAGCCGAAACACTGCCGGCCGATCAGCGGCGCACCGTGACCGTCAGGCTAACGGAAGCATTGCTGGCAAGCGGCGACGCCGATGGGGCGCTGCGCGTTCTGCAAGATCCGGCGCTTGGAAATGCGAGCGACGTTGCGTTTGCCAGGGCGCAGGTGCTCGCGGCTTTGCACCGGCCGGAGGAAGCGCTGCCGTTGTACGAGCAAGTCGCGGCTGACGGCGCGTCGCCGTTGCGCGCCGATGCGCTGATGGGCAAAGCGGACGCGCTCCGTGCGCTCGGCCGCTCTGAAGATGCGTTGACGACGCTGCGGCAATTGCGCGCGTTTCCGGAGTGGAGCACTCGCGCGACATTCCGCGCAGCGGAACTGCTGATACAACAAAAAAAGACGGCGGCAGCGATCCCTCTGGTCAACGCGATGCCGACAAAAAACGCGGCGGAGCGCAAGCAGAAGCGGTTCCTCCGCGCGCAAATCGAGGCCAGCACAGGTCACAGCGATAAAGCGCTCGATTTGTTCGGCAGCATTCTAAAAAAGCCGGCAGGCGCCACACACGCGATGCTGCTCGGCGCGCTGTTCGCAATCGCCGATCTGCATTTGCGCGCCCACACTGCGGATGCCGGAGACGACGTGCTGGTCGATTACATCGACCACCGCCCGGACGATTCGGATTTGCCGCGGGTGTTCGCGAAGCTCGACGAACTTTATCGTGATGAACGCAAACCCGGCCGGCGCGACCTTGTGCGTTGGGCGACTGATCCAGCGCAGCCGCGACGAGCGCTCGCACAATGGGAACTCGCGCGTATCGATCTCCGCGCCGGACGGCGCGAAGATGCGTTGCATGGCTTCGCACAATTGCGCGAAAGCGGCGTCAAACTTCCGGAACTGGCCGAAGCCTACCTCGAATTTGCGCAGATCGCGCTGACCGATCGGCGATTCGCCGATGCGAACGCAATTTTAAATGAGGCACGGGCGCTACAACCGCCGCCGCCGTTACTGGATCGGATCAATTTGCTCCAGGGTCAGACGCAATATCGCGCCGATCAATGGCAGGAGGCGGCGCGCACGTTCGAGCACGCGGCACACGTCTCGCGGCAGATTGCGGTGCTGGGCTTTTTCAACGCTTCGCTCGCCTGGCTCCAATTGCGCGATCACACGCGTTTCATCGCGGACGCGACCGAGGTCGCACGTGCCGGTGGCGACGAGAATACGCGTGGCGATCTGGCGCTCGAGCAGGGGCTGGCGCAGGCGGCACAAAGCGACGGGCACGCGGCCGAATCGCTGCAGAATTTCGTGCGCGATTTCCCACACCATCCGCGCGTGTCGGAAGCGCTCGTCGCGCTGGCGGAAGTTGCCTTTCATGCGTCACCGCCGCGAATCCGCGACGCGCAGAGATTCCTTGCGCGCGCGACGGAGAGCCATCCGAACGCCGCGGCGGCGGAACGCGCCGACTACCTGCGAATCTGGATCGCGGACGCGGCGCCGGACCCGAACGCGCCGGGCGTGATTACGCTGGCAGACCAGTTTCTCAAAAAACATCGCGCCTCCCGGTTTGCGCCGGAAGTGCGAATGAAGCTCGCCGAGGCGTACTTCCGCCGGCAGGACTTTGCCAACGCGCAAACGCAGTTCGAGCTGCTCGCGCAGCAGGAGCCCAACGGCCGGTTCGCGGAGAAGGCGCAGTTTTTTGCCGCGGAGTCGGCGCTGCAAAGCATGGGCGCGGAGTCAATCGATCGCGCGCTGGCATTGCTTGACCAGGTGGTGAAGCGGAATGGCGAATTGAAATGGGCTGCGCGAAACGAGCAGGCAACTCTGGAGCGCAAAGTTGGCAAAGCGCAGGAGGCACTCACGTTGTACGACGAAGTCCTGAGCGGCGATGCCAAAGCTGCCGAAAAGCGCGAGGCGCTCTGCGGCAAGGCGGACGTAACCTATGAGCTCGCGAGCGGCGATCCGCAGAAATATCGCGCCGCCATGGAACTCTATGAGCAGCTCGCGAATCAGGCGGATGCGCCCGCGCATTGGCGAAACCAGGCGCTCTTCAAAGCCGGAATGTGCCTCGAGAAGATGAAGGACGAGCCGCACGCGCTGGAAACGTTCTATCGCGTGCTCGAACAGGAGAACCGACCCGACCAGCCGCGGGAATTTTTTTGGTTCTACAAAGCCGGTTTTAACGCCGCGCGCCTGCTGGAGGAGCAATCGCAATGGGCGCCGGCCGCAAATGTTTACCAGAAGCTTGCGCTCGCTGGCGGTGACCGGAGCGACGAAGCGAAAGCGCGTTTAAGCCGGCTGCGGCTCGAGCACTTTCTGTGGGAGCTCTGAGGCCGCGCGTTGCTCGAGCGCTTTGATCAATGCGGTGAGCGCGGCATTCACCGGACACGCAATGCCATGTCGCGCTCCGAGCTGCGCCACTGCGCCGTTGAGGTAATCGATCTCCGTTCGCCGACCGCGGAGGAGGTCCTGCCGCATCGAGACAATGTTGTGCGAGCTGGCGAATGTTTTCGTGATCGCCGGCAGGAAATCCGTCGTCAGATGCACACCCTCGGCCGCCGCAACAGTCACGCATTCGTTTATCACGAGCTGTTTTAGCGGATCGAGACGCGGATCGGCGATCGCGCCAACTTCGCCGCCGATGATTGTCGTGATCGGGTTAACGACGCAGTTGAAGACGAGCTTCGACCAGACATCGAACTCGATGTCGGATGACAGCTCGCATCCCAATCCGGCGCGGTTGAACATGCTTGCGATCTGCCGGCTGCGGGCGTGCCGCTCGATCACCGTCTGACCGTGCGCCATGTATTTGATGACACCCGGGCGTTCGAAGATTGCGCCCGCTTGCGTGATCCCGCGCAGCACGACGCCACGTCCGCGAAGCGCAGCGCGCACGAGCTTTTCCGTCCCGAGGCCATTCTGCAGCGACAGAACCGTCGTGTCCTCGCGCACAAGGTCCGCAATCGACTCCACCGCCGCAGAAGTGTCCGGCGCCTTTGTCGAAACGAGCACCAGCGCGCCGGGGCCAATCTCCTCGATGCGCGTCGCGGCGCGAACCCGCACGATTCGCGCATCGATGCCTTCGATTCGCAGGCCGTTCGCATTGATTGCGTCAACGTGCTCAGCGCGCCCGAGCAGCGTGACGTTGCTGGTCGCGGCGAGTGTCGCACCAAAAAGGCTGCCGATCGCGCCGGCTCCGAGGACAATGACGTCCATTCGGCGCGACGATAACACGCCGTTGCGGCGAGGCGAAACGGCGCACGGACGCCTAATTGAGAATCGTATCCGATTGCGCGATCGCCTGCAGCTGCGTCACGTGCACGAGTGCTGCGCGTGCGTCGGCGGTGCGCCCCATGCGCGAGAGAATGTCGGAAAGCAGCAAGTGCTGGCGCGGGCCATCCGGTTGCCGGGCCACCGCCCGGCGCTGGATGGTGAGCGCGGCGTCGAGGCGATTTTGTTGGATATCGAGCTGCGCGATCAGGTTGAGCCCTTCGACGCCGTGCACATCGAGACGCGCGGCATGGCGAAATTCGGCCTCCGCTTCGCTATAGCGTCCTAGCTCCGAGTAGAGCTTGCCGAGAGCGATTGCTGCGCGCGCATGCCACCAGTTCGCCTGCGCGAATTCCTGCACCATCGGCAATGCGGCGGCAGGTCCGTTAAGTTTGCGCACTGCTTCAGACTCGAAGCTAATCAGGTCCCACGTTCCCGGATATTCCTGTCGCGCCTTGTCGGCGATTGCGATCGCGCCGGCGAGATCTTTCTCGCGCACGTGCATGTGCGCGACGTTCAAAGCGGCCACCCAGGTGCGCGGGTACTCGTTCCGCGTCCGCTCCGCGATGTCGCTCGCGATTGCGAAGTAGCGATTCCCTTCCTCTTTGCGGCCCTCACGATAAAGGACGTGCGCGAGCGCATTTACAGCCATCGGATAATCGGGATACGCCTTCACGACGCGGCGCAGCAGCGGCTCGGCAGATTTGTAATCGCCCTTGTTGGCAAGCGCGACGCCGAGATTCAGTGCGATCCGCGGTTTAGCCGCGCCGGTGGCGAGCGCCCGCCGATAAAAGGTTTCCGGGCTCAGCCAGTCAGCGCTCCGCACAAAGCTGCGCGCGGTCAGCGCGGCGGTCGCGAGACACGCCACCACTATCGCGCTCTTGCGCACGCGCAACGGCAGTTCCATCACGCATCCGGTGACGAAAATCAGCAGGCCGACGCTCGGCAGATATAGCCAGTGCTCAGCGACCGTCGCGTTGAGGTCCAGCAGATTTGAGATTGGCAGGAAGCTGACGACGAACCAGGCCGCACCGAACGCTCGAATCGAGCGCGCCCGTCCAGCTCGCCACGATCCGTAAGCCAGCCCAATGGCGACGAGCAGACCAAGCACCGACAGATACTCGACGCCGATCGATTGCCGCCACCCAGCATTTCCGAACGCTGCCCCGGGCGCCTCCACGCTCCGCTCCATGTGCAAAACAGATGGCCAGACCATCAGCCGAGCATAGTCGCCCAGCGCGCGGAGCATTAGCACCACGCGAGTAACGGCCGGCGACCCGCCGTCACTCATCACGGCAGTGTGCTCAGTCGGCAAGTGACGGAGCGCCGCGTAAGTGCCGACCGTGACCAGCACGACGCCGAGCACAGCAAATTTGGCGCGCAGCCGAACGTCGCGCTCCAACGAAAAAAGATGAAGCAGAAAAAGAAGAACCCACATGCACGCGCTCTCGCGCGAGCCGAGCGCGAGCAAAGTCAACGATGCGGCGCCGCAGTATGCGGCAGACCGCGCGAAGAGGCTGTTAACCCGGCGGCCGCGCAGGTAGAGCAGCCATGCCCCGCAAGCGAACACACATGCCAGACTGTCGGCCCGACCCGAAATGTAATCGACCGCGGCGCTGTGCACCGGATGTACGACCCAGAGCAGCGCGATCAGGAATGCCGCACCCGACCAGTCGCGGCCGCTCGCCTGGTCAAAGCCGGCAGTCGCGGCCGAGCGGGCAGCGAGGTTCGCCAGCAGCCGGTGGAGCAATGCGTAGAGCAGCAATGCGCCGGAGACGTGCCAGAGAAGATTTGAAATGTGATAGCCCAACGGCTCCCCGCCCCAGACGATGTAATCGAGGCAGTAGGAGATGTTTTGAACCGGGCGATAGTGCGTCGCGAACGAATCGAGAAACAGAAAGTGACGGAAGCACTCCAGGATCAGGAGCGGACTCCGGATCAGCGGATTGTCGCCAACGAGATAATCGTCGTCCCAGATCAGCTGCCCTTGCAGCGCCGGATAACGCGCGATTGCACCGCAAATCACCAGGATTGCGATCCGCAGCCAGGGCCGGCCCAAATACCACCGCAGCGACCGGGCCGCACTGGCGCCTTTTTCAGTTGATCGGTTATTCGCCGGTGTATCGCTCATGCGTGAGGTTGAGTCCGCAGCGACCGCGACGCCTTAAATGCGCAAGAGCATCCTTCCCGTCGCGGAAAGGATGCTCTCCACATTGAGCGAGGCTCAGATTAGTTGTAAGGCGACCAGAACGAGTCGTCGGTCACGTCGGAGAGCGCAGTTTTAGTGGACGCGGGCACTTTCGGCAGCGAGTCGACGGTCTGCACGCCGTAGTCGTTCCCGAACAAGTCGGTGCCGGTCGAGTAGAGAGTGGTGTCTTTCTTGAGGTAGTTCGTCCAATCCTGCACGTTCACGGTGGCGCCGCTCGCCTTGGCATTCTCGATCGCGTACTGGTCGACGGCTGCGTCGATCAAACGCAGATCATTGATGATCTTCGATGCCTGCGAGCGCTTGCGCGCGCGCAAAAATCCTGGGACGGCGATCGCTGCAAGCAGCGCGATGATCGCGACGACGATCATGATTTCAACCAGCGTAAAGCCGGCACGTTTATGATTTAACTTGTTCAACATGGTCAAAGGAGACGGGTTCGTTTGGTTTGTTATGTAGTGCGAGCGGCGATTGGCAGGACTGTCGAGTCTTGCGTCTCACAACTCATTCCCTGCCACCGGCGACGCCGGTGACAGGCGAATGAATCGTCAGATTCTTAGTTGTACGGTGACCAGAACGTGTTGTCGGTCACGTCGGAGAGAGCGGTCTTCGTGGAAGCCGGCACTTTCGGAAGCGAGTCGACGGTCTGTGCGCCGTAGTCGTTGCCGAGGATGTCCTTACCCGTTGAGTAAAGGTTGGTGCCTTTCTTCAGGTAGTTCGTCCAGTCGGCGGTGTTGACGGTGGCGCCACTCGCCTTGTTGTTTTCGATCGCGTACTGGTCGACCGCGGAGTCGATCAGGCGAAGATCGTTGATGATGCGGCTCGCCTGGGAGCGTTTACGGGCACGGAGGAATCCGGGCACCGCGATCGCTGCCAACAACGCGATGATCGCAACCACGATCATGATTTCCACGAGGGTGAAGCCCCCGCGGCGTTTGTTGAGTTTGTTTAACATGTTGTCTGTTCCTAGTTATCTGTTGTTTGTTTGACTGCGTTCCGCGGTACTCGCGGAGGTGACCGTGTTTAAAGCAGTGTTGATGCCACGCGCCCCTGTTTTTAAAATTTCTGGAATGCCGCGCGTTGGGACGGCGCTGTCCCCTGCGACCGGCCATGGATTTCGGTCAAGAGCTTGCGTCAGCCGAGGCCGACCGCTCTGGAACCAGGAACGCTCTCACCAAGGGAAGTCGCTCGGCACGACCAGCTTACGATGACGGCTGACGACCGGGTCCCGTTCTGGCGCGGCTCATTGCAAGCCGGACACTACATTTTCGCGGCAGCACTTCTCGCGCGGCTCGTCTGCCTCGCGCGCCTCAGCGGCTCGCCTTACTTGCGGCCAACCGGGAGCGACATGCTGTTTTACCACGAATGGGCGCAGCGGATCATGCATGGGCAGCTCACCGACCATGTCGCATTCTACGCGCTGCCGCTGTATGCCTACTGGCTGGCCGCGGTTTATGCCCTCTGCGGCACCAGCGTTTTCGTTCCGCTGCTCGTTCAGGCGTTCGTCGACGCCGCGACGGCGGCCGTGATTTACAAGCTGGCGGAGGTCACGTTCCCTGCCGAGCGCACTGCGGCGGGTGGCTGCAACGCCGTCGGCGCGATCGCGGCGCTCGCGTGGATTTTCTACGTGCCGGCACAGGCCTACGCCGCCGTTCTGATGCCGACATCATTCGCGGTCTTCGTCTTCTGGTTTGTCACCTGGCGTATCGCGAAAGCGAAAACGTGGAGCGGCCGATCATGTTTTGGCTTGTCGCTGCTCGTCGGGTTTGCCGCCATGGCAGTGGCGAACGTGCTGTTCGCGATTCCGCTGCTGATCTTCGCCGTTTGGCGGTCGGCAGCTAATCTGTCGAAACGTTGGAAGCTCGTCGGCTTGATTGTCCTCGGCGTGGTCACCGGCACCGCGCCATGCTGGATCCACAATTACCTCCTCGCACGCGACCCTGTGTTTCTCTCCGCACATGGCGGCGTCAATTTCTGGATCGGCAACAATGCTGGCGCAACGGGATATCCACATTTTCCCGGTTTGCGTGCTGGCCAATCGGAGATGCTCGACGATTCCATCGCGCAGGCGGAAGCCGCTGCTGGCCACGCGCTCAGGCGTTCGGAGGTGGGTTCCTACTGGAGTAGCCGGGCGCGCCGCGATATCCGCGCCCGTCCGGCACAGTGGCTGAGCCTGATCGGCCGCAAGGTCGCCAACTGGTGGAACGCCTTTGAATACGATGATGTCGGCGCGATCGGCACCCTCCGCGCGGCCGGTGTGCTTTTGCCCGGCGTTCATTTCGGTATTGTCGCCGCGCTGGCACTGCCCGGCGTGATTTTTGCCGTTCGGAATCCGCGGGCACGGATCTCCCTGTATGGCGTGCTGCTGCAGATGATCGCGGTTGTTGCTCTCTTTGTGACGGAACGTTACCGGACCGTCGCCGTGCCTGGTCTGCTGCTGTTCGCGGCATTTGGCGTCGTCTCATTTGTGCAAGAGCTCGCCGCGCGACGGCTGATCGGGGTGCTGATTTATGCTGCGTCGGCCGCGATTGCCACCGCAACGGTCACGCTCCCGCGCGAAGACCCGTCGCTCTGGGCGGTATTAGCCTATAACGTCGGGACGCAAGCGCTCGCAGGAGGCGATCTCGGAACAGCCGATCGGCAATTGCAGCGCGCCGTCGCCTATGTTCCTCACAATGCGGAGACTCGTTTCGCGCTCGGCAATCTGCGCCTCGCCCAAGGCAATCGTGCAGCGGCGCGGCGATCTTACGTGGAGACGCTCGCGATTGATCCACACCACAAAGGCGCCTTGAGCAATCTGGCGGTCATTGCACTGGATGAAAACGATCCCGGCACGGCGGAAATGTATCTCGGTATTGCGCTTGCTCAGGCTCCCAAAGACGCGAAAAACCACTACCTGCTCGCGCGCGCGCTGCTCGGAAGAGGCGACCGCGTCGGCGCGTTGTCGGAGTTGGATCGCGCGATCGCACTCGCACCGGGCCAACCCCAGTTCGCGGCGCTGCGCGCGCAAATCGCAGCTTTGCCATAACGATGCTGACCGGCGCTATCCGCAAACATTGGACGCTTGGCGTGCTGCTGTTAATCGCGGCGGTCTGGCTCTGCCGCACGCCGTACAGTGCCGGCAATCTCGACGTTCAGCCGGACACAGTGGAATACACGATCGCGCCGCTCGAGCTCCTTGAGACGGGGCACTACGCGATCCCGATCGAGGATCGCATGCTGCCGCCGCGTTACCCGCCGTGGTTTTCAGTGATCGTGCTGCTCCCAAGCTACGTGCTGTTTGGCCATGACCCGGGGAACGCAATTTTACCGGTGACGGCGCTCGCGGTCTGCGGAGTCGGTTTTGCTTACGGAATCGGACGGCGGATTGGCGGCGAACCGAGCGGTCTCCTCGCCGGTCTCGCCGTCTTGCTGCTGCCCTCGTACAGCATGTGGGCGACGCAACCGATGAGTGATGTCCCGTGCGGTGCGTTGGTGCTCGCAACCTGTTTGGTTTATCTGCGGACGCGAACGACGCCGCGCGCGCGACTATTTCTTTTCGCGGGCGTGTTAATCGCAGTCGCCGCGCTCTTCCGCCCCGTCTGTGCCGCGATGCTGCTGCCGTTGATGTACTCGGCGACGACCAAAGATCGCGCGCGCGCGTGGATTCGCAGACTTGCAGCGCTGCTGCTGCCACTCGTCGCCGCACTGATCATGTCGTTAAGCTACAATGCCGCGCGATTCGGCTCCCCGTTCCGCAACGGCTACAACGTGTGGGTGCCCGTGCCAATGGATTACCCCTGGCTCGCCTTTTCGTTTCGCTACATTCCGGGCGCACTGCAGGTCGTCGCGAGCACAGCCTTTCCGATCCTGTTGCTCATTGCCGTGGTGAGTTGGCTTCTGTTGCGGCGCCGCCGTACGCCCGAGCTTGCGCAGGCGCGGCCGGTGTTGCGCGACACCGTCATCTTCGTCGCGCTGACGAGCGCGCCGATTTTCGTCTTTCACCTCCTCTATTTTTACCGCAGCGATCGCTTCCACATCCCGATGTTCGCGGGGACTGCGGTCATAATGGGATCGCTCCTCGGGCTGCTCGTCAGCCGCTTTACGCGCGTGCTGCGGCTCGCGCTGCCTGTCCTGCTCGTCGCCGCCATTGCCGGGCGAATCGCCATCGGCGAGACGGTGCCGCATCGACGGCTCGCGGCAGAGCGGATTCGCAAATACACGCCGCCAAACGCGATCGTGATTTCCGCGATTGACCCGGTTTATCTGCAATACATGGCTGCGCGAGGCACTGAGCGTCGGATCGTGCCCCTCTCGCGCGATGTCGAGTATGCTTCGAAGCTCCTGGCCTGGAGAAAAATCGCCGACCCGCAGCCGCCGCCTCGGCACTGGCGTCAGACGCGATCGCCTGGGCTAATTCGTGGCGGTGCCGAAGAGGCGGTAAAATTCGTTGCCAGCGAGCAGCTCGAAACGATTGCTGCGGAAGTCGCACGCGGCACCCCGGTATTTCTCGACGCCACCTTTGCTGACACCGAGGACGCGCCCACAATCGGCGTCTTGCGGCAACGCTTCGCACTCGTGCCACGCACGCGCGAGTTGTATCAGCTCGAGCTCAGGCGCTAACGAACGGACCAGGCCGGCTACGATCTCTGCGCCGGCACCGGTGTCGGAAAGATTTCGATTTCCGGCTCGCTGTCGCGCGCTGGGTCGAACAACGGAGCCTCACGGCGCCACAGGTTGTACTTCAAAATGACGTAGAACGCGCGGACGCCGTCACGCCAGCCGATCTTTTTCCCCTCGGCGTAAGTGCGTCCGTAATATGAGATCCCCACCTCGTAAAAACGGCAACGGCGTTGTGCCAGTTTGGCCGTGATTTCGGGCTCGAAACCGAAACGTTGCTCTTCAATCCGCAACCCATTAAGCGCTTCGCGGCGGAAAACCTTGTACCCGGTTTCCATGTCGGTTAAATTGATGTTCGTAAAAATATTCGACAGCAGCGTGAGCAGGCGATTTCCGACCATGTGCCAGAAATAAACGACACGGTGCGGACGGCCGCCCATAAAGCGCGAGCCAAAAACCACATCCGCGTCGCCGTTCATGATCGGGCTCAGCAGCTCGGAATAATCGCGCGGGTCGTATTCCAGATCGGCGTCCTGAACCAGCACGATATCGCCGGTGGCGTGGCGAAAACCGGTCTCCATCGCGGCGCCTTTCCCGCGGTTCTTCTCGTGGTGCACCACCTTGACGTCGCCCGTCGCGAGCTGGTCGGCGATGCTGCCCGAGCCGTCGGTCGACGCATCATCGACGACGATGATCTCGCGCGGCTCAGCGACTGCGTTCTTCACTTTTTCCACGATTGCGCGCAGAGTGCGCCGCTCGTTGAAACACGGAATGATGATGGACACGGTCATAGACCTGCCCTGCTAACGGAGCAGAGAAGATGCCACCGAACATGGTTAAACTGGACGAGCGCTCCCAGACGCCCCGCGCCGAATTGCTCGTCATCGTCACCCTGATCGCCGCGACCGCGGCCAAGCTCTACCTGGCGGCTGTGACACTCGGCACAAATGACGTCGTCGCGTTCTATCAGTTCGCGAAGGCGCTCCGCGAACACGGCGTCATCTGGCTCTACACGCACACCGTGCTGTTCAATCATCCGGCGCTCGTCGCTTACTACCTGCGCTTCATTCTCTGGTTCGATCTCGACGTGATCCACGCGGGCGGCGCGTGCTTTCCTTTCCTTCTCCGGCTGCCTGGCATCGTCGCCGATGTCGGTGTCGTGCTCGCGCTTTTATGGGCGCGCTCGCGCACCACTGCTTCCGTGCCGCTTTCCGGCCTGCTGCTGCTCAGCCTCAGTCCAGTCTCGTTGATGGTGAGCGGATTTCACGGCAACACCGATTCCGTGATGACGTTACTTCTGGTTGGCGCGGCGCTGATGTTACTGGTTGAGCGGCCGATTCTGGCCGGCGTGCTGCTTGCGCTGGCCTGTCAGATTAAAATCATCCCGCTGTTATTTCTTCCCGTGCTTTTGCTGCACTTCGCGGCGCGGGAGCGCGTAGTGCCGTTTCTCCTCGCGTTTGCTCCCACCTCGCTTTGCGCCTCGGCCGAGCCGCTGATTCGCGCCCCTGCGGCATACTTTCGCGACGTGCTTAGCTACGGCGGATTCTGGGGAGCGTGGGGCTTTACTTCGCTGTTGCGAATGACAGGCCTCGCGCAATTCTCGCGCATCTCATACGTCGGCTTACCGAGCGCGCAGATGTTCGTGGCTGCTGCGTTGAAAGCGTTCGTGGCCGGCACAGCACTCGTGATCGCGTATCGTCGCCGCGGCGCGGCCGCTCACGTCGCCGTGCAGTCGATTGCGTGGATATTTCTTGTGTTCTTCGTCTTTTCGCCAGCGGTCGCGCCGCAGTACTTCGTCTGGTGCATGCCGTTTTTGCTGCTGTTCCTCCCGGTGCGCTGGTTCGGCGCCGCGGTTGCCGCGAGTTCGATTTTTCTCTTCGCGTTTTACCAGTACACGAGCGGCACATTTCCGTGGTACTACAGTCATGCGCGCCCCGGCCTCGCACCTATGTTGTCGGCATTCGCTCTGCTGCCGTGGGCTACGTTCGCCTTGATTCTCTGCTTCACGCTTCTGCAACGCCACCGTCGACCTGCCACCATATGTCTGTAGCTCCGAATTCACGCGTGCGGTTTGCGTGGCTCGCGGCCTTCCTCCTCGTGTCTTTGGTCGGGATTGCCGTGCGCGTTTCTCCATCGGCCGGTTTTCGGGCAATTGGCTTCGATGAAGGTCTTTATGCGGAGTATGTGGACGCGCTGAGTCACTACGGAATCACCAGCTACCCGGATATCGCGCAACGTTACGTTATCACGCAGCAACACCTCCCGGGGGCCGTGCTTCCACCGACGCGGTTTCTCTACATTTTTGCCGGTTACGCCTGGCATAAAACGACTGGAGCCGACGCGCTTCACGCTCTGCATCACGTTTCGACGCTTTTCGCCGTGTTGCTAATGTTCGCTGCCGCACTTTTCGCGTTGCGTCTCGGCGGCCCACGGACCGGTCTCGGTGTGCTCGCGTTGATGGCGTGCGCTCCAACGCAAATCCATATGGCTCAGCACGCGCTGATCGACGGATTTTTCGCCTTTTGGGCCACTCTCTGCCTGTGGCTGCTTTGGGAGAATCTGCGCCAGCCCGGTCAGTGGCGATTGCTTTTGGCCTACGGTGTTGCGCTAGCCCTCCTCGTCCTCACAAAGGAGAACGCCGCCTTTGTCTACCTCGGATTGCTTGCCGTAATCGGCACGAATCGCTTCGCACAGTTCGGCACCGCCACTCCAGCTCTGTTGCTGATGACAGTTGCTGGCCCGCTCGCCGGTCTCGTCGTTCTCGTAGTGCTCGCCGGCGATCTTCCAACACTGATCGCGATCTACCGTCTTCTTGTCGCGAAAGCCTCGGTTCTCCCGTACGCGATCAAGACTGGTGATGGTCCATGGTATCGATACCTCGTCGATCTGCTGGTCATCAATCCGCTACTACTGCTGCTGGCAATCGGCGCGATTTTTCGTCTGCGCGAACCGGCAAAGGCCTCGCTCTATCTCCTCGTCTTTGTTGCGGCGAGCTATGTTCTGATGTGCAACGTGCGCTACGGTATGAACCTTCGATATGCTAACATTTGGGACATGCCGTTGTGCTACCTTGCATTCAGTTGCGTCGACGACATCTCGCAGTCGTTGCGACGGTCGCGCCACGCGGCCACAGTCGTCGTCATCGCTGTCGTGTGTCTGCTCGAGCTTCGGCAATACTACACGTTTTTCGTCCAGCATGATCTCTACGAGCTTATCACGGCGGCACTGCTGCGCGCCGTGCAAATCCTTAAGTAAAGCTACAGGGACGTAGTCGAGCTCACGCCATAAACCCACAGCTCATTCTGCGGAAACGCGCAAACCAGCTCGATTCCTTCCCTCTCCGGATGACTGAATCGCTTCGGAAAAACGAAGTAGCGGACGTTGTATTTTTCCATCACGGGATTGCGCGGGTGAATGCTGACGAGGCTGACCGGAAACCCGAGGTAGCGGAAACCAACCGAAGCGCGGTCGCGCCTGAAAGCGAACTGCGAAATCGAATAGCGGTTGTAAACGGTGGCATTCTGGCCGCTCGGGTCCATTAACTTATAGAAATCGAGGTTCGGTACGGTCTTGGCGCCGCTCACTACATCGGCGCCCATCGACAATAGCAGCTGTGAGGCATCGGTCGTGTCGTATGCGACCCAGCGCGCTTTCGGATCTCGTCGAATCAGTTGCTCTACTGCCGTCCGCGGACTTGATTTTGTCAAACCATCGAGGCCCGTCGCAATCGGATTGACCAGCGCGTTGCTCGCCGCAAGCAAACCGAGAAAGGCCGCGCCGAATACCCGCATCGGCAAGAATACGAGCGCGGCGATCACACCGGCGTTTAACGCGAAGAAAGCCGCGACTACCAATGCGCGAAGAAATCGAGGGTTCGCCGAGCTGGCCTCGCACAGGTAGAGCAGAACCAACCCGGCACAAAAAACGCCGCCAACGAAGATCGCCGGGCGCGACATCTTCGATTTTTGATCTTTGAGAAACGGAAGCATCATCGCGACGAACACGACATTGGCCACTCCGATCCCGAGCAACGCGCGTGTCCCGGTGCATGCGCTAAGAAGCGTAATGCCGCATAGCCACTGCGGCAGCGGGCAAACGGCGTACACACTTAAGAATACGATGACCGCGACGCATGCCCATGCCACAGCATGCTTGCGCCGATTCCGGATCATTGCCGGCGCAGTCATCGCGAACAACGGCATCCACAGCGGGAAAAAATTAGCTACCTCGTTTACCTGGTCGAAGCCTTCCGGATAGCGCGTACTCGAATTGAAGAAGTTCACCACGCTCGAGAACAGTTTCATCGAATTGAGTTCGCCGCCGTGCGACTGACGCCGTCCAGGATAGCTCGTGTTCGCAAGGATTCGCAGGGTTGGCGCGCATTCATAGAAGAATGGCACCAGCACGGCAGCAGCTATCAACGCCGCTGCACAGAAACAGAGAACGTTTGCCGCTGCGATGGAGCGCGAGCCCGCCGCGTCGTAGCTGTAAGCGGATGCGCAAACGATTGCAATGCCGAGGTATGCCAAAGGAATTTGAAACGGCGGATACAAACAAAGCACAAAGCTAACAATGCTCCCGGAGAGTGCCGCGGCTGCCGCCGCACGTTGCGGCGCGCGAGCAGCGCGGAGCAACGAGATGGCGGCGACGACCGCGATAGCCCACGAGGCAAGCATCTCGGGCAGCATTGGCGGACACGAAAACCACCACTGCACATAGCTTGAAAAAAAGAGAAACAGGCTGCCAAACAAGCTGATTCCACTTTTGGCTGTTAACGTCCAGAGCAGCAGAAAGGTCGCGGCGATCAGGCCAAAGACCTTCATGTTCCAGTACCACGCATAGCCATATTCGAGGTTGAATACGAAAAAGCCATATAGCTGCGGGCGAAACAGCATCGTGTAATGCCGCACTGGCAGGCTGTAGAGGAACGGCGCCTTGCCGGCTCCCAGGCCGGGGTTCTCGCTCGGAAACCCGAGCTTTGTCTGCGCGATCAGCGCCGGTGTCCAAACGAGCCACTCGTCGGAGCGAACTTCCTGAGGTACGCCTACGAGGGCGTGCGCCGGATTAGCTGCATCCTTGAGCTCGTCTTTCCAGATCAGGCTGGAAGATCCGTTGAGACGGCATCCGACGCCGACGAGAAAGAGCAATGCACATGCTGATAACACCGCTTTGCCGAGCCGGTCGAGCGGTTGCATAGAGGCCGATCGAACGCGGCGGAGGAGCTAGCGAGCTGCTGCCGCAACTGAAGGTTGCGCAAGTGCAACGCTGCGACGCTGCGCGCTTACCTCAAACGTCTCAGACAAAAGATTGTTTATCGTCGGGTATGCTTCTGCCCGGACAAAAATCTGGTAGGCGAAAAGTCCGCGGCTCAACTTGATCAGCAGCTCGTTCAGCCGCACCAGGCCGCGCGAGAGAACGTTGTTACCGAGCGCCTTCGGAAATGGTGCTGGAATACCGCGAAGTTCCCGGACCTTGTAGCCGGACTGCTGGAGCAGCTCGGTTAACGACCTGAAGGTAAAAAGGCGGGTATGGGTCGCGTCCAGAATGCCTTTCTTCCCGTAGTTGAACTGTCCGGCCAGGAGCATCAAGCGGGTGACGATAAATCCAATGTTCGCCGTGGTGATTATCACCTCCGGTCGCTTGCAATCTGCGGCAAAGCGCAGCTCATCCATGAACGTTTCGGGCTCCTTCAGATGCTCGATGATGTCGAGCATCATAATCTGGTCGAACTGCGAAACGGTCACCGGGAATTCCTTACGGTCGAGGTTCCAGCGAATGAAGCTCACTCCATCGGGCGCTGACGAGCTGGCCGGCACGAACTGATCCATTCCGGTGACCTTGCAGCCTTTTGCGACGAACTCGCGCGCTACCAGGCCCTGCCCGCAGCCGATGTCCAACACGTGCGCGCCGCGGTTTGCCGCCGCAATCGCGGCAGTGTGCGAGGAGTTGAAACCGAGCTTCAGGTCGTATTTTTCTTCGGGCCGATGAACATCAAATTTGCGGTCGAAGAGCAGGTTCATCTCGTGGAGCCGCGCGCGTAACATTGCCCTGAAAACATCGCGCGCGTATTTCAACCCGTTCACATGGCAGATTTCGTCGCCGTAATACGTCGGGATCGGCAGTTCGACTATCCGCAGGTTGCGCATCACAAGCTGAATGATGATCTCGGTGTCGAAATGGAAGTCGTTCGTATTTCTCTCGAACGGAATCTGCGACAGAGCGCGCGTCGAGTAGAGGCGGTAGCCCGAGTGGAACTCGGAGAGTGCGGTGCGGAGCATCGCGTTCTGGAATCGCGTCAGAATCTTGTTGCCGACCCATTTGTAGAGCGGCATTCCTCCTGCGCGTGCGGCGCGCGGATCGAGCATGCGCGAGCCGAACACGGCGTCGGCTTGGTCGCGAATAAATGGCTGAAGCAACTCGGGAAGCTTCTCCGGCGCATACTGCCCGTCGCCATGCACCAGCGCGACAACATCGAATCCGTTGTCGATCGCGTAGCGGTAGCCGAGCTTTTGGTTCCCGCCGTATCCCTGGTTCGCAGGCGTGCGAAGCACCGTCAGTTTAAACGGGCAACTCGCCTGCTGATACCGAATGCCCGCCTCGAAGGTCGCGTCCGGAGATGAATCGTCGATGATCAGCACCTCGACAGCGGTCGACCGCAGGCACGCCGGTATCCGGCTGAGGACCTTCTCGACCGTCTTCTCGGCGTTGTAAGCGACGATGAAAATCAGGAGGCGCTTGCCACCGAGACTGACCGTCGCTGCATCGTCGCGTTCCAGCTCAACGAGGCGCATGGCCTCATAAGAAGCTAGAATTGCGCCACCGTAGCCGCCAATCGGTCATCCACCTTGCGATGGAGCAGCGGGTACGTTCCGGATCAGCCAGTTCTCGGAATCTCCCACGGAATGCTGCCCGGCGGCGGGCAAAACACTGGTCTCGTTATTTCCCGTTCAGCGCGAAATCGCGCTTGCCGAGCACGTCGTTCGCAGTCGCGAGCAGCGCGCGATCATCGTTGTCGGTTATTCCGGCGAGGTTCTGGCGAATGTTCCGGAACGAGCGGCGAAGGAAAAGGTCGGCGGCGCGATGTTGCGGCGACGGCGTTCCGCCGTTGCGAAGACCTGATTGCAGCTCCGAATCCCACCGGCTCAACACAGCGGTGGAGGCGAACATCTCCATCGCGCAATTCGCGATCCGCTCCTGGATCAGCTGCATGTCGAGAATCGGTTCGCGGTACTGCACGAGGGCGCGGTTCACTGCGACATTGAAGCGCCAGATCAACCGGCCGAGCTGGCTGGCGAAACCGCGCAGTTCGGTACTTTTCACCGGCACATTCGGTACGCGGACGGCCGAGCCGAGGCGGTTCATGCCAGCGGTGAATGCCTTCCCGAGACCGCGCGAAGGCTTCATCATCGTGTCGTAGAGTTCCTTAAATTCCATGCCCGGTCCGCGCATCCCGACCAGCGCGATGAACGACGTGAGGACCTCGTTCGACCCTTCGCCGATTTGGTTGATTCGCGCGTCGCGGAGCATCCGTTCGAGTGGCAGATCGGTAAAATACGCCGCGCCGCCGTGGATCTGGAACGCATCGTTGACCGCGTCCCAGAGCCGTTCGGTCGTAAACACTTTCAGCATTGCCGTTTCCACCATGTAATCCTCGAGCCCGCGGTCGATGAGCGACGCCGTCACCGTCGTCATTGCTTCCATCGCGTAAACGTCGGCTGCCATCCGCGCGATCTTCTTCTTCACCAGATCGAGATCGCCGAGCGTCTTGTTAAACTGGCGCCGCGTGTTCGCGTGGTGGATCGCCAGATCGAGGCAATGCTTTGCCGCGCCGGTGCAGCAGGCGCCGAACGTCGTCCGGCCAAAGTCGAGCACCGTCAGCGCGACGCGCAATCCTTTCCCAAGCGGCCCGAGGATGTTCTCCTTCGGCACGCGCACGTTCTTGAGTGCGAAGCGCCCGGTCGCGGTGCCGCGAATGCCGACCTTCGACATGCGCGGCTCGATCATTTCAAAGCCCTCCATCTCGGGCGTAACAAGGAACGCGGTGATCGCATCCTTGCCCGGTTTGCCGGGCACCGGCGTGCGCGCCATCACCGTGAGCACCTGCGCGATCGAGGCGTTCGTGATGTAGCGTTTCTGGCCATTCAGCACGTAGGCTGAGCCGTCGTCGGTCGGCGTCGCCGTCATCTGAACGTTGGCCGCGTCCGAGCCGGCGCTTTCCTCAGTAAGCGCGAACGCTGCCAGTTGCTTTCCGGAGACGAGCGGCGGCAGCCAGCGCGCCTTTTGCTCGCGCGTGCCGAACAACAGCAGCGCGCGAATGCCGATGGAGTGGTGCGCGTTCGTAAACACCGAAACCGACGCGTCCCGGCTTCCGATTTCCTCCAGCACCTTGCAGTACTGCATCTGCGAAAAACCGCGTCCGCCAAACTCGAGCGGCGCAGTCATCCCGAGTACGCCGGTCCGGGCAAGACCGGAGACGACGTTCGGCGGAATGTCGGCCTCGCGATCGATCTGATCGGAATCCAGCTCGCGGTCGAGCATTGCGCGGACTTCCGTCAGCGCCGTATCGAGCTCCGTCTGCTGCGCTGCGGCGAACTTCGGATACGGCATTGCCCAATCGGCAACGAACCGGCCGAGAAACAGGCCCTTCGCAAATCCGAGTTCCTCTTTCGCTCCAGTGAAGAGCAGCTCCTCCGCCTGCTGCATCTCCTTCTCGCGCTGAAGTTCCGCTTCGGTTTTGGCCATAAAATGAAATCGCATCCGCTACCGAGTGGCAGCGGTGCCGAACTGTATCTCGTGAATGCCGCGTGTCTACCAGTGCTGTCGCACAGAGGACGCTGACGTACCGGAGAGGGCTACCGCGCCTGTTCGACTACGGATTCGCAGAGATTTACGCAGAGGCCACTCTCAAGTGCGGCTCTGCGCGTTCTTTTCTTTGTCACCCACGATCTGCGCATGCGCCAGTACCGCGACCAGCGCGACTCCGCCGACCGTGTTGCCGATCAACGTCGGAAGCGCGTAACCGCCGAACACCTCCGCCCAGCTCCGCAACCCCGCAATACCGAGATAAAACACCTCCACCGCGCCGGCGATGATGTGCGGGAAATGACCGAGTCCTACCAGGTAGGTGATGAACACGATCACCCAGATGCGTGCTGATTCCGCCGCCGGCAGCAGCCACACCATCAGCGCGATCAACCAGCCGGCGAAAACCGCGCGCAGCATCGTGATGGCAAACGGCTGCGACATCGCTTCACCGGCAATCTTGTTGAGCGTATCGTGCATTGCCGGATCGACCGCGCTCGTCTTTGCAAGCACGAAGGCGAAGGCGAAGGCGCCGGCGGCGTTCGCGAGCAGAACAATTGTCCAAAGTCGAAGCACCGCGCGCAGCACGCGGCCGCTTTTTTGCAGTAGCAATGGCAGGATGCCGGTGAGCGTATTCTCGGTGAAGAGCTGCTGCCGACCGAGGATGACGATGAGAAAACCGACCGCATAGCCGAGTTTTGTGATTAGCGGCTGCCATGCAGTATCCGGCAGATGATGGCGCAGCAGCATTTGACTGAGAAGCGAGAAGCCCATCGACATTCCCGCAGCCAGCCCGGACCAGGCGAGCGACGACGTCTTCCGCTCGAGCTCGTGCCGCCCCTCGATGCGGATCGCTTCGTAGACGACGTGCGCGGATGGCGCGCTTTTCTCCTCCGCTTCGGCGCGAACTTTTCGCGGTGTGGGCTCTTGAGGCATGCTCATGCTGGTGCGGCGCGCGGCTCAACCGGCGACCTGGCTTACCCGCAGGGTCGGGACGCCGACCACCTCAAACGTCGCGGACGCGATGCCGATCTTCGCCTCGTCAAAGGCGGCGAGGATATCGCGGCTGACGGCATCTTTTACATCGCGAATCCCGTGCGTCTCGTAGATGAACCGGACGGTCAGCTCAAGCCAGTTGTCAGTGATGCGGTAATAAACCTTCGGCTCCAGTTCGAATGATTGAATGTGGTAACGCTCGTGCAGGATCCGCGTTGTCTCTGCGTTCACTTTGTCCGCGGTGCAGGCATGGCGCCGGGTGGATTCGAGCAGAATTTCTTCCGCCCGTTTGCGATCGGCCTGGTACGTGATCGGAATGGAAATCTCGTCCCAGATGTAGGGGAAGTCCTGCGTGTAGTTGTAAACCGGCTCGTCGAAAATCTGGCTGTTGCTGACGGTCACGATCCGGCCGGTGAATTGGCGGCTCCGCACCCACATCGCCGGCGGTGCGCCTTGGACCGGCGGCGGCTGTCCCATTTCCATGATCGTCGTCTGCATGAAGCCGAGGGCGATTACATCGCCGCGCACTCCGCCCATTACGATCCGGTCGCCAATGCTGAAATTTTTGCCGCGCAGGATAACGAAATAACCGGCGAAGGCGGTGATGACCTTCTGCAGCGCGAATGCCACACCCGCGGTAACCAGACCGACTGCCGTGCCGAGCCGCGTCGGATCGTCGAACCAGACCGATAAGATGGCGATCACCGCGACGAGCGAAGTGGCGAGGCTGATTGCCTGATGCGTCCAGAAACGGACGCGGTTCACCGGATCGCTCGTTCGCGCCGTGCGCTGCACCACCGCATGCAGGACGCGGCGAATGATCATCACCGTCAAAATGATGATGACGGTGAAGAGCAGCTTGCGCCCGTTTTCCGGCGTCAGTCCGATAAATTTGATGCCGAAAAGTTCCATCAGGTCGTGAAAATCGCCGCTCGGTGCGCGCGATCGACAGTTGCGCAACAAAGCACCGCCACGATTCGACGCGCGACCACGATCTGCGCCGGCGGAAGCAACGCCGATTGCGCGGCAACTGACGCTATCGCGGCGTTCATCACCGAATCAATCGCCGATCGCCTCATCTTCACGGGTGCGGAATTTTCTCCGGCACTGCGCAAAACCGTCGCCGCTTTTTGGCGGCGGTGTGTTGAGCAATTTGTGCGGCTACTGCGTCACTCGAATCCGCGCACGTCCTGCAGAGTCGATGTGCCGCCGCGTTCGCCGAGTTCCTTCACGACCGTAAAACTGCCGTCGGTCTCGAGCACGACAGCGGCCGCGTCTTCGACTTTAGCGAGACCGGCCGAGCGCAGCGCGGAGTAGATCTCGTTTTCGACGACGCGCTCGCGGTGCATCGCATCGTGCAGCACCCGACCGTCGCGTAGTAGCAGCACCGGCTTCGATTTTGCGATGCGCGCGATGAACGGGAAGCGCATCGATAACCACGTGACGGTGAACTGCATCCCGAGCAATACGGCGAACGCGACCAGCCCCTGCAGCAGCGAGACGTCCTTCGACAGCAGGCAATTCGCAAGCGTCGAGCCGATCGCAACGCTAATCGCCCAGTCGAATGCATTCCATTTCGACAACGAACGGTTGCCAAACCAGCGCAACAGCACGAGCAGGCCGCCGTAGCAGAGCACACCGACCACGACTGTTTTGCCGAGCATCGGCCAGCTGTTGAAAAACATCTCAGCACGTAATCGTGCCGGCGTTCGCGGCTACGCGCGTCGGGTTGGGACAGCGCGCGCGATGGAACTCAAAATGGCCGGACCTACGCGCTCGAGGCGTTGCGCTTCAGCTTCGTCAGCATAATCGCGCAGTAGATATCCGCGATGATAACCGGCGTGACCGCGAGCAACGCCACGGCAATTCCCATCCAGCGGAACGGATCGCGCATGTATCCCCAACCGAGTGTGCCGCCATCGAGCGCATCACCGATCACGCGCAACCAGATGCCGATCGTCGGATCTCTCGAGACGAGAGTCACAAGCCCGGTGAGCACCTCGCGCGCACCATAGGCGCGCAGCAGCCATTCGAATCGGCTGAGTCCCAGGTGTATCGCGAGTGCGTCTGCCCAGATCAGCTCGACCAGGCCGAGGAAGACGCTGAAGTAACCGAGCACGCGCGCCAGCTTGTAAATGCCGGATGAGACGGCGGGATGAGAACCACTCGGCAAGGCGTTCATACTCGCTCATGAGATCGCGACCCGATCGGAAGTTGGCCGCACCGCGCCAGCCGTTGATTCGGCGCTTGCGCCGGCGTGATTTGCTGCCGTCGGCGTGGCATTGAGCGCAATTTTCTGAAATTTTTCGACACGCAGCGGCAAGTCTGGCACCGTTTTTGTGAGTAGATGCTGAATTTGCGGCTCCGCTTATGCGGTGTTGGATTCGCAGCCGCGGCCACGCTGGCAACGGCTCACGCGCAATCGCCATCTCCGGCTCCAGCTGATGATGGTCAGTGGACGATGCCCGGCCGCAATTACCAGGCCACGCGCTACAGCGGCCTCGACCAGATCAACACAGGGAACGCGAAAGACCTGAAGGTCGCGTGGACGTTCTCGACCGGTGTGAATCGCGGGCACGAAGCGGCGCCACTCGTGGTCGGCGACACGATGTATGTCGTCACGCCGTTCCCAAACATTCTCTACGCGCTCGACCTGAAGAACGGCGGCGCGGCGAAGTGGAAATACCAGCCGGAGCCTGCGTCAGCGGCGCAGGGCGTGGCGTGCTGCGACCTGGTGAACCGCGGGTGCGTGTTTTCGAACGGGAAAATCATTTTCAACACGTTGGACGATCACACGATCGCGGTGGACGCGAACACGGGGAAAGAGATTTGGAAGACCAAACTCGGCGACATTAACCACGGCGAGACGATCACGATGGCGCCGCTCGTCGTGAAGGACAAAGTTTACGTCGGCAACAGCGGCGGCGAACTCGGCGTGCGCGGCTGGTTGACGTGCCTCGATTCAAACAGCGGAAAAACTCTGTGGCGCGCGTGGAGCACCGGATCGGACGCGGATTGTCTGATCGGTCCTGACTTCAAACCGTTCTATAAAAAGGATCAGGGGAAAGAGCTCGGCGTCAGCACGTGGCCGCCGAATCGCTGGCAGATCGGCGGCGGCACCGTATGGGGCTGGGTGACATACGATCCGGAGTCGAACCTCATCTACTACGGCACGGGGAATCCCGGCGTTTGGAATCCGGAGCTGCGGCCCGGCGACAATAAATGGGCGTGCAGCATCTTCGCGCGCGATGCCGACACTGGCGCGGCGAAGTGGGCTTACCAGATGAACCCGCACGACGAGTTCGACCACGACGGCATCAACGAAAATCTCGTGCTCGATCTGCCGATCAATGGCCAGACGCGCAAGGTGCTGCTCGCCGCGCAACGCAACGGCTACGTCTACATGTGGGACCGCACCACCGGCGAAGTCTTGTCGGCGACGCCGTTCATCCGCATCACCTCGAGCTTTGGCGTTGATCTCAAAACGGGCGAGCTCCACACGAATCCTGAAAAGAAGCCGATGACCGGAAAGACGGTGCGCGACGTTGCTCCGGCCGCGCCCGGCGCAAAAGATTGGCAGCCGTGCGCATGGTCGCCGCGAACCAATTTGCTCTACATCCCGCACCAGAATCTCGCGATGGATTATCAAGGCACGGAAGCGAGTTACATCGAAGGAACTCCCTACCTCGGCGTGAACGTAAAGATGTACGCGAACGGCAACGCCAACCGGGGCGAGTTCTGCGCGTGGGACCCGTTCCAGAAAAAGAAAGTGTGGGCGATCCAGGAAGATTTGCCGGTCTGGAGCGGCACGGTCGTGACGGCCGGCGACATCACGTTTTACGGCACGATGGACGGCTGGTTTAAATGCGTGAACGCCAAAACCGGCGACGTGCTTTGGCAGTTCAAATGCGGCAGCGGCATCATCGGCCAGCCGGTCACTTACAAAGGACCTGACGGCAAACAATACGTTGCCGTGCTCGCCGGTGTTGGCGGCTGGCCGGGTGCGATCGTGGCCGCCGATCTCGACCCGCGCGATCCGACCGGTGCGCTCGGTTTTGTGAACGCGATGACCGATCTGCCGCAGAAAACGACCAAGGGCGGCATGCTCTATGTTTTCGCGCTGCCGTAACGCCGGTGCTGTAGCATCCGCTGTCCTCAGCGGAATTCCGTTCAGCTCGAATGCGCTGAGGACAGCGCACTCTACAGCGGTCATTCTCATTTCCTGCGTCGCAAGCGCCGCATTCGCGCAGCAGGATTGTTGCGTCGGGCTTCAAGAGCCCGCGCCGGCAAACGCGAAGCGCATCCTGCGGATCACTTCCGATCCGAACAATCTGCCGTTCTCAAACGAGAAGCGCGAAGGATTCGAAAACAAAATCGCGGAGCTGGTCGCGAAGGAGCTCGGCGCCGAAATCCAATACTCGTGGCGAGCGCAACGCCGCGGATTTTTTCGCGAGACGCTCAAGGAGAATCGCGCCGATCTCGTGCTCGGCGTGCCGGCGCATTTCGACATGGCGCTGACGACCCAGCCTTACTATCGCTCGAGCTACGCGTTCGTTTATCGCAAGGACCGCAACCTGCACATCGGCTCGCTCGACGACCCCCAACTGCGGAAGCTCAAGATCGGTGTCGAGATGATCGGAAACGACGGCCGCAACACGCCGCCCGCGCACGCGCTCGGCGATCGCGGAATCATCGACAACGTCGTCGGCTACACCGTTTACGGAGATTACTCGCAGGCGAATCCGCCGGCGCGCGTGATCGATGCCGTGGCGCGCGGCGACATCGACGTGGCGATCGCGTGGGGACCGCTGGCCGGTTATTTCGCGAAACGCGCGGGCGTGCCGCTCGAAGTGGTGCCGGTCACGCCCGCGGCCGATCCGAATTTGCCGTTCACGTTCGCGATCGCGATGGGCGTCCGCAAAGGCGACAAGCAGTTGCAGAACGAACTGAACGCGGCCCTGGCGCGCAAACGCGCGGAGATCGACAAAATTCTCGACGAATACGGCGTGCCGCGTGTTCCAGATCCACCGAAGCAGGTCGCGACGAAATGAAAACGCGCGTTCTCATGACGATTTGCTGTGCAGCTGCGCTGGTCAGCTGCAAACGTGAAGAGCGCGGATTCCGTGTCGCGCCGCCTTCAGCGGAGAAAATTGAAACGAAGTCGCTCAGCGACCTGCATCCGGCCGGCAGCTCCGTCGCGCCGCCGACGAAGAATGACTATCGGGAGAACGCTTACGCAGTCAGCGAAGGCGAGAAGTTGTTCGCCGCTTACAACTGCGTCGGCTGTCACGCGCACGGAGGCGGCGGAATGGGCCCGGCGTTGATGGACAACAAGTGGATCTACGGCAGCCAGCCGCAGCAGATTTTCTCGACGATCGTCGAAGGCCGGCCAAACGGCATGCCGTCGTTCCGCGGCAAAATTCCTGATTTTCAGGTGTGGGAGCTCGTTGCCTATGTGCGGAGCATGAGCGGCCTCGGCACGAGCGGCGCATCGCCCAATCGCAGCGACGAAATGAAAGGCCCGACGCCGCCGAGCTCGATGCCAAAACAAACGCCGCAGAATTCGTCGCTGCCAAAGTCGGCGGAGAGGCCGCCGCCGTGAGCGCTCACCGCTGCTGTAGCGTCCGCTGTCCTCAGCGGATCCCTCGGATACGGCGATCGCACAATGCGCTGAGGACAGCGCACTCTACAGCAGTCGAATGACGGCGCTCTTGGCGATCAGCGAAATTCAATCGGCACTCGCGCCGGCCGGTACGCAGGCGATGCGCATTTCGCAGCTTTGGTGGGTGTATCTCACCGTCCTGAGCGCGATTTTTGTGCTCGTCGCGATCGCGTTGTTTATCGCGCTGTCGCGACGACACGCAGTCGCGGAATTACCGGCGCCGCCATTCGCGCCAGGCGAGGCGAGCGAACGGCGCACGTCCACAGCTGTCACGCTGTGCGTGATCGCAACGGTCATCATTCTGTTCGTCCTGCTGTTCTGGGATTTCTTCACCGGTCGCGCGATCTACGCGCTCACATCAGACAAGGAATTCCTGCACATCAAAGTCATCGGCCATCAATGGTGGTGGGAAGTGCAGTATCAGGATCCGACGCCGAGCAACGTCATGACAACCGCGAACGAGTTGCACGTGCCGCTCGGCAAAACAGTGAAGCTAGAGCTGCAATCCAACGATGTGATCCACAGCTTTTGGGTACCGGCGATGCACGGCAAAAAGGATCTGATCCCGGGTCACCCGACGGTGCAGTACTTCCGCGCCGACAAGGAAGGAACGTTCCGCGGCCAATGCGCCGAATTTTGCGGACATCAGCACGCGCACATGCGGCTCGAGTTCGTCGCCGAGTCGCCGGACAAATACGAAGCGTGGCTGGCGGCCGCGCGGCAGAATGCGCCGAACCCGACAACTGCAATGCAGCAGCGCGGCCTGCAGGTGTTCATGTCGAACCAATGCATCATGTGCCACACGATTGAAGGCACGGCCGCGCGCGCGTCGCTCGGACCTGATCTCACCCACCTCGCGAGCCGCAGCTTCATCGCCGCCGGCGCGGTGCCGAACACGCGCGGTTATCTCGCCGGATGGATCGCAAATCCGCAGAACATCAAACCCGGTGTGCGCATGCCGCCGAATCCACTCTCGAGCGACGACCTGAACGCGCTCGTCGATTACCTGGAGAGCTTGAAATGAAAACCGGCGTTCACTCACCGTGCTGTAGCGTGCGTTGTCCTCAGCGCAGTTGCGCGGAGTCCGCTGAGACAGCGGACGCTACAGCATCGGTCGGCAGCACAGCGTCACGCGCGATCGATTACGACGATTTCGCCTGCGTACGGCCAATCGTCGGCTTGTCTCACAACCCCCGCGCGCACGGGATTGTCGCGCACGTAGTTCCATTTCTCTCGATAGCTCTCGTCGCTCCGCAGCAAGTGGTCGTGAAATCCAGGTTGCCAGAACGAGCGCAGCTTCTGGCCAGCCATGGCACCCGCGCACTGAGCGGCAGCTCTGAGCGGCACGTCCAAATGCCGCTTCAGACCTTTAACCCAGTCGCTCAGCCTGACACGGCTTCCGACGCCGAGTCTGACAAACAAATGGACGTGGTCGGGCATGATGACGTAGCGGCCGACCGCCATTTCGAACTCAGACGCGCGCCGGCAATACTCAACGAAAGCACGGTGCACTTCATCAGTGGCAAGGAATCGCTGCCGCTGAAACGTATTGAAGGTCACGAAGAAGAGCGGCGCGTTGAAACGCTGAAAAATCAGCCCGAGCCGCGGCGGTTTACCCTTAACTTTCCGCTGCACGACGACCGTTGTAGCGTGCGCTGTCCTCAGCGCATATCGGATTTTCGTTCCGCTGAGGACAGCGGACGCTACAGCACGTCTCGCGCGACGGAGGTTCGATCGTGAAAGCCGGCGCTGTTGCGCGCGAGGCGGTGATTTCGGCCGAGGAAGATCAGCGCGTCCATCGCGAGCTCGATCTGACGTGGCGACGGCGGCCGGGACTGCTCGGCTGGCTCGAGACGACAAACCACAAGGACATTGCGATCCGTTACATCATCACCGCGTTCATTTTTTTCCTGCTCGCCGGAATTCTCGCCGCATTGATGCGCATCCAGCTCGCCTTTCCCGAAAACCACTTCATCGGGCCCGATCTCTACAATCAATTCTTCACCGTCCACGGCACGACGATGATGTTCCTGTTCGCGGTGCCGATGATGGAAGCGATCGGCCTTTACTTCGTGCCGCTGATGGTCGGCACGCGCAACGTGTCCTTCCCGCGGCTGAACGCGTTCGGTTACTACGTCTATCTTGCCGGCGGCATTCTGCTCTACGCGGGCTTGTTCCTGAACATCGGGCCGGACACCGGCTGGTTCTCGTACGTGCCGCTCGCCGGCCCGCAGTTTTCGCCGGGCAAACGCGTGGATTTCTGGGCGCAAATGATCACGCTGACGGAAATCGCGGCGCTGGTCGGCGCGGTGGAAATCATCACGACGGTTTTCAAACAGCGCGCCGTCGGCATGTCGCTCAATCGCATCCCGCTCTTCGTCTGGGCGATGGTGGTGCAGTCGTTCATGGTGATCTTCGCGATGCCCGCGGTGATGCTCGCGAGCAGCTATCTCGCGGCGGATCGCCTGGCGCACGTCAATACACACTTCTTCAATCCCGCGGAAGGCGGCGACGCGCTGCTCTACCAGCACATCTTCTGGTTCTTCGGACACCCCGAAGTCTACATCATCTTCATTCCCGCGACGGGATTCGTCTCGACAATTATCCCGACGTTCGCGCGCCGCAAAATTTTTGGCTACACGCCGCTCGTTCTCGCGCTGATCACGACCGCGTTCATCGGCTTCGGGCTGTGGGTGCACCACATGTTTGCCACGCCAGTGCCGGACCTCGGCCAAAGCTTTTTTACCGCGGCGAGCATGATCATCGCGATTCCGAGCGGCATCCAAATCTTCTGCTGGATCGCGACGCTCTGGGGCGGCAAACCGTGGCTGAAAACGCCGCTGCTCTGGGTCGGCGGCTTCGTGCTGATTTTTGTCCTCGGCGGACTGAGCGGCATCATGCTCGCCTCGGTGCCGATCGATCTGCAGGTGCACGACACCTATTTCGTCGTTGCGCATTTCCATTACGTGCTGATCGGCGGCGCGGTCTTTCCGCTCTTTGGCGCGTTCTATTATTGGTTCCCAAAATGGACCGGCCGCATGCTGAGCGAGTCGTTAGGCCAGCTGAATTTCTGGCTCTTCTTTATCGGATTTAACCTGACGTTTTTCCCGATGCATACGCTCGGTCTGCACGGCATGACGCGCCGCATTTACACCTACGTGCCGGAGACTGGCTGGGGCCAGATGAACCTGCTCGCGTCAATCGGCGCCGGCGTCATTGGCCTCAGCGTGCTGACGTTCATCACGAACGTGTTGATCAGCCGAAAACGCGGCGCGCTCGCCGGTGATAATCCATGGGGCGCGTCGACGCTTGAATGGGCAACGCTCTCGCCGCCGCCGAGCTACAACTTCCTTTACCTGCCGACGGTGCACGGCCGCGACGCATTGTGGGACCAGGCCGTGATCTCGCCTGTAATCACCGGCCTCAGCACGGAAAAGCGCGAGGTCTTGAACACGACAATGCTCGAAGCCGCGCCGGATCATCGCTACGAGATGGTCGGCGATTCGATTTATCCGCTGCTGCTCGCGCTCGCCGTCGGCCTGACGTTTACGTGCGGCATCTTCAACGCGTGGGCATTCCCGATCGGCGCGTTGTTCGCGTTGCTCGCGCTGATCCCGTGGTTCTGGAGCGGCACGGAAACGAAGAAGCAACAGACCGACAAAGCCGACAAACCGCAGAGCGCGCTCGATCTGCCGCCGTCCTTTGCGCCGTCGGAAATCACATGAGCGAAACGCGCAGCACCATCGATGTGTCGGAGCTCGCGCCGAGCGCGCTCGATCATCGCTCGCCGATCTGGATCGGTAACGCGCTGCTGCTCGCGATCGAGACGACGATGTTCGCGATCCTGGTCGCGACCTACATGTACTTCCGCGGCAATTTTCACGATTGGCCGCCACCGCAGGTCAATTACCAGCCGATCAATCTCCATCCATCGCCGGATCTCGTCTGGGGTTTTCTGAACTTCATCGTGATTCTCGGCGCCGCGTTTTTCATGCTGCTCGCCGACCGCGCGTCCCTGCGCTTCGACAAACCAAGCGTGCTGCGCTGGACCGGCTGCACGGTCGCATTCGGGCTGCTCGCGATCGTGTTGCGGTTCCGCGAATTCCACGGCACGCAATTCCGCTGGGACGATAACGCCTACGCCTCAATCGTGTGGGCAATTCTCGTCATGCATCTGCTGCACCTCCTCGTCGGCGTGTGCGAGGACAGCCTGATGCTCGCGTACATTTCCAAGTACGGGCTCGATGACAAACACGCACGCGATGTGCGCGTGACGGCAGTCTACTGGTACTGGATTGGGCTGATTTGGATACCGCTCTTCGCGATTATCTACTTCGGGCCGTATTTGCTGAAAATGCGATGAGTGAGTCGTTGCATTCCGACAAACCGGGCGACGAGGCTGCGCGGATGCGCAGCGAAGGTTATCTCGATTCGGAATCGCGCATCGAAGAAAGCTCCGCGCGCGAGAACCTGATTCTTTGGATTGGGATTCTCGGTCCAGCGATTATCTGGCTGATTCAATTCCAGGCGAACTACACGCTGGTTTCGTGGGTCTGCGCGACGCATCATCTGTGGTTGCTGCACACGATCGCGATTGTGTTTCTCGCGCTGTGCGCTTTGGCAGGTCTGAGCGCGTGGATGCACTGGCCCGGCGCACGCAGTGAACACGAAAGCGCCGGAGCCGGGCGCCGGCGTTTCATGGCTGCAGTCGGCGTGATGTCCGGCGCGCTATTCTTCCTTCTGATCAGCGCGCAGGAGATCGCGAACTTCGTCATCCATCCATGCGTCGAGTAGCTCGACTCGCAACGCTGCTCACGGTCGCGTCGAGTTCTTCCGCGCTCGCGCATGGCTCAGGTCCGCAGAATTTCCACGAACTCGCGCGCACCTGGCCGGCAGAACCGGGCGTGCTGATTCCACTCGCGTTGTCGGCATTGCTCTACGCGATCGGCATCGCGCGGTTGCGCCGCGTTTCGCCACGCGCGCTCGGCGGAATTGAGATCACCTGTTTCGCTGCCGGCTGGCTGACGTTGTTCGTCGCGCTCGCGTCGCCGTTGCATCCGTGG